>JAYRKR010000090.1:0-14894 GCA_041905645.1 Luteimonas sp. | reverse complement strand
CGGGGGCTCGGGGTTGTTGGGGGCGCGCGGGTCGCCGCGCCGGTTTTCGCAGTTGTAACCGGTCGCGACTTCCGTCGCTCCTACAGCGAGCAGGAGCAGAAGCTCTGCCGCTGGAGCCCTCATGCCGGGGGCTTGTCCGCCTTGTGGGAGCGGCTTCAGCCGCGAGCTTCCAGTTCCTGCGATGGCAGCATCGCTGGGAGGCCACGAGCCCCTGGCTGTTGTGGGGGCGACGGGAGACGCGACGCTTTTCGGCATTGAGAGCGTCGCGACTCCCGTCGCTCCCACAAGGCGCAGAAGCTCGCGGCTGAAGCCGCTCCCACAGAATCAAGATGGGCGCTCGCTTGCGCGCCTACTCCGCCGCCTCGGGCGCGCCCATGTTGCCCTTGCTGTACATCCCCGAGCGGTCGAAGCAGCAGGCGCGGCGCATGCCGGAGGCGAGCTTGTCGCAGGCGACGTCGATGCGCTTGGCGCGCGTCTCGGCCTTCTTGCCCGAGGTGATCCAGTGGATCCAGTCGCGCCGCGCCACCGGGGTGATGTCGGACCAGGTCGCGCGCGCGTCCGGGTTGGCCGCGAGCGCCTTGCGCAGGTCGGCGGGCACCCTGGGCTCCGGCTCCACGTCCACCGGCGCGATCTCGAGCGCGACGCTGTCGCCCACCGCGGCCCCGGCCGCTTCGCGCAGGGCCTTGTCGACCTTGAGCCAGTGGCTGCCCCGGCCGTCGGGTTCGAGCGTGGCCTGGAACGGCGCGCCGCCGAGGCGGCCGTCCACGGTGACCATGCTGCGCGTCGGCAGCTTCGCGCTGGCGCTTGCGGGCAGCACGAGGAAGGACCAGCCGGCGCCCTTCGGGCTCGCCGGCCGCGACAGCCTCGCCTCGAAGCGGATGGTTTCGCTGTTCCTGCCCATGGCCGGAAGGTACCACCGGGGGCCTCGCCGCGACGTGTCGCCGGCCGGGAGGCGGCGCCTGCCGCCGGATTTCCCCGCGCCGGACAACGCCACGGCGACGCGGGGTGGTACCGTTGGGCCGCCTTCCGGCGCCCGATCGACGCAGGCCCCCGATGAAATGGCGCGTCCTCACCTTGCGAACCGCGGTCGCGATCCTGCTGCTGGGCGCGGTGGGCTTCGCGACCTGGATCGCCCTGCTCCCCCCGCATGCCACGGCGAGGCGCATGCCGCCGATCGCCGCGGCCGAGGAGGCCGGGATCCTGTCGGCGCTCGCCTACCGCGGCAGCGGCCGCCCGGTCGTCGCGGTGGTCGGCATCAACGACGCAACCGAAACCAACGATTACCTGATGACCTACGGCATCCTGCGCCGCGCCGGGATCGCCGACGTCGTCGCGGTCGCCACCGGGCCCGGGCCGGTGCAGCTCTACCCGGCGCTGAAGGTGATGCCGGACGCGACGATCGCGGAGTTCGACCGGCGCCATCCCGACGGCGCGGACTACATCGTCGTGCCGGCGATGCAGCCGCCGGACGACCCCGCGGCGCTGGCCTGGATCCGCGCGCAGGCGCGCAAGGGCGCGATCGTCGTCAGCGTCTGCGCCGGCGCGCGGGTCGTCGCCGAGGCCGGCCTGCTGGACGGCAGGCGGGCCACGACGCACTGGTATTACCTCCGCGGCCTGGAGCGCCGGCACCCCGCCGTCCGCTACGTGCCCGACCGCCGCTTCGTCGTCGACCGCGGCGTCGCCACCACCACCGGCATCACCGCGTCGATGCCGATGATGCTGACCCTGGTCGAAGCAATCGCGGGGCACGCGAAGGCCGCCGCGACGGCGCACGCGCTCGGCGTCGAGCGCTGGGACGCGCGCCACGACAGCG
This sequence comes from Luteimonas sp., assembly GCA_041905645.1. GTDB lineage: Bacteria > Pseudomonadota > Gammaproteobacteria > Xanthomonadales > Xanthomonadaceae > Luteimonas. The sequence goes on along the minus strand of JAYRKR010000090.1, from coordinate 13,081 downwards.
CCGCGTTCCGCCTCGACCGGCCCTTCGTGCTGACGGTGATGCGCAACAGGCTCGCCTTCTGGCGGCACGAAACGTTCGGGATCGCGCTGCAACCGGGCGTGGACGAAGTCTCGCTGGCGCTCACGGCGGACGCCTGGTCGCGCACCTACCGTTCCCGCGCCGTGACCTTCTCGGACCAGGCCGAGGTCGCGACGCGCGGCGGCCTGCGGATCGTCCCCGACCGCACCGGCACCCAGTGGCCGGCGTCGCGGACCGTCGCGGTCGGCGACCTGCCGCCCATGCAGGCCCTGGACCGGATGCTCGGCCTGATCGCGGTGCGCTACGGCGCGGACACCGCGAGCATCGTGGCCATGCAACTGGAGTATCCCGGCTGGGCCGCGGACCGATCGGCGGCGGCAGGCGACGACGACGACGACGGCACCTGACGGTGCACTTCCCGGTTCGCGCGAGCGAGGGCGCGAAGCCGCTCCCCGTTAGGGCGCGAACCCGTTCTCCTTAGGGAAGGTCCGAACAACTCCGCTTTTGCTCGTCATTCCCGCGAAGGCGGGAACCCAGTGCCTTTGCTTTCAATGGCTTGAAGTCGCTGGATCCCCGCCTTCGCGGGAATGACGGCAATTGTTCGGACCTTCCTCAGGGCGCCATGCGCTCGCCCAGAGCGTCCAGTATGTCCCTGCCCTGTCGCAGCGACTCCGCCAGCGCCGCCTCATCGAAGGCGCGCTCGCCGGCTAGCGTTTCCAGATAGCGGTCTAGCTCCGCCATCAACCGTGCCGCTTCCGCGTCGCCGCCCTTCGCCGCCCACGCCCTGAGCAGCCGGATCTTCTCGTGGTCCACGATGCCTTCGCGCAGCTTCTCGAAGCGGATGCTGCTCTCGCCGCCCGGGTACACCAGGAAGCAGTCGCCCGCCGGCCACAGCGTGTGCCGCGCGTCGCGCGCCGGGTCCGCCGGCCACGCGTCGTAGGCCCAGCGCAGGAAGCCGTCGTAGCCGCGCGCGGCCGAGTACCAGCCGAGCCACCTGGCCTCCACCGGCGGCGAGAAGACGAAGGTGTTGGGCCTGGGCGGCGTGCAGGACACGTAGAAGGTCGAAGTGCGGCCCGCGGCGGACCGCGCCTCGATCTCGCGCGCGCTTGGTTCCTGCCCGTAGGCGGCGGAGTAGTCGTCCACCAGCCCGTCCAGCTCCGGGTGCCAGTCGCCCGCGTAGGTGATCCGCCACTGCGGCGAGTGCTCCTTGATGACCTTGATGGCCGCCAGGGTGTCCTCGAGCGGATTCTCGTTGATGCCGAGGTAGGTGCGCTGCAGCCAGCCCCTGGCCTCGAGGTGCCGCTTCAGGTCGTCCAGGAAAACGCGCCAGACCTTGCGGAATTCGGCCGACTGCGGCGGCCACGTCGCATCGGCGTAGTCGCCCGTGCGCTGGTCCAGGTAGCGGAACCGGTGTCCCCAGGGGATGGGCGTGTAGATCGTGATGGCCCCGTCGACGCCCGCCTCCGCGGCGAGCGCGACGTACTCGTCGAAGATCCGGTAGTCGAACGTCCACTTCCCGCTCCTGGTCCGGACCCATTCGATCATGGCGTCCTCGAGCGTGTACGAATTGTCCTGCCACGGCGAATGCATCGCATAGGTCGTGACGTACTTGCCGCCGGCCTGCGCATAGCGCTTCAGGTGTTCCTTCAGCAGCGCCTTGTGCGCGTCCGACCACGGCCGCAGGCCGTGTTGGGCGGCGATCACCGAAGGGTTCTGCCACAGGTCGAGCCTGAAGGCCCACTCGCGCGGCGGCGGCAGCACGGGCCGCTGCACCGTGACCTGCAGGCGGAGGGTGGCGCGGCGCTTGCCGGACTTCGCCTGCACGCTGCCGCGGTAGGTGCCCGGCGCGGCATCGGCCGGCACGTCCAGCGACAGCCACACCGGCCTGGTGCTGCGCGCGGGCACGTCGAAGCGCTCGAAGTCCTCCAGCCTGTCGGGCAGCAGCCAGGCCTCGGACGGCGCCGACGCGCAGTCCTTGGCCAGCGCCCCGTAGGGATAGTCCGACAGCACGTAGCGGACCAGGCGCAGGCGCAGGCGGTCGCGGCCCAGGACGTGGCCCTGCGCATCCTTCAGGTCGCCCCACTCGAACCGCACCTGCTCCAGCCCGTCCGGCGACCAGACGAGGGCGACCGCGTTCAAGCGCTCCCCGCGCCACCCGCGGCCCGCCCAGGACCTGGCGTCGCCGGAGACCCGCGGCACTTCGCTCCTGAAGTAGGCCGTGTCGGTGGAACCGAAGGCGACGTTGAGCCCGGACGGCTGCCGCCGCCAGCGCTCGGCGTCGACCGGCTCGTCGAAGGCGAGCTCCGGCTCGGCGTGCGGCTGCAGGACCGGCCTGTGCTGCGGATCGATCCGGCCGGGGCGCGCCTGGCCGGATGCGGCGCCTGCCAGGCACAGGCAGCAGATCAGGGCGATGGCGCGCATGCGGGCGTCCGTTTGGTGCGGGGTCGCGGTGGAGCGTCGCCGGGAACCCGTGGGAGGACAAGGGGTCGGAGTCTACTTGCGGGAGCCGGTGGCGAGGATCCGGCTGTCGTGCAGCGCATCGAAAGGACGGCACCGACCGCTTCTTGGCGCCGGGAAGCGAGCCCGACTCCATTCTTCGGCGGCACGAGAGGCTCCCTGACGCCTTTCCGATTCCCGAACGCCGCGTGATCGGACGCGCGGACCCGCTCAAGTTCTCCAGACCCGCACGTTACGATGCCGCCCCCATGCCGCACGCCATAGAACAGGAATGAAGGTCCGCCGCTTCGAAGCAGCTTCGCCGGAATGAATCAGGCGTCGCCTCGAACAAGCGCCGGAGCCCCGGACCGGACCGAGCGCCTGCAGCACTGGACCGCCGTGCTGCTGACGGCGCTGCTGCACCTGCTGCTCGCGCTGCTGGTACTGCTGGCGCCCCCGATCACCGTGACGTCGCCGCCGCAGGGCGGGGATGCCGGCAGCAGGATGGCCGTGACGTACATCGACGAGTCGCTCCAGGTCCCGCCGCCGGCGCACGCGCCACGCGTGCGCAAGGCGCCGCCACGCAAGCCCCGCAAGGACGCGCCCGCGAGGACACGCGTCCAGACCACCCTGGTCGTGCAGGCCGACGATGCCGCGCCGCCCGCCGAGTCCCCGCAGCCGCCGGGCGAACCGGCATCGGCGCCGCCCGTGCCGGACAAGGCCGTGCAGCGCCCCAATCAGGTGTGGGGACAGCCGCCGGGCATGCTCCCGCAAGACCTCGCCCCCGTGAACGCCGGGCTGGCTCGCAGCCCCGCCGTCGCGCGCGGCCGCGGCCGCGACGCCGCCGCCGGCACCAGCATGGAGGTGGGCGGCTACCAGGTGTACTACGACCTGCTCGACGAAAACCGCCTGCGCGCGTGGCGCGACCAGGGCATGACCGAACTCTTCCTGCCCCTGCCGGGCACGCGACGGCTGATGGTCTGCCCGCTGGACATCGCGCTGCGGCGCGACTCCGGCGAGTGCCGCCTGGTCGAACCGGACGACCCCGCACTCAAGGCCATCGGCGACGCGCGCGACGTCATCACCATGCAGCGGATCTACCGGCTCGGCGAGGTGCTCTGGCGCGGGCCGGGGTCGTATCGGTGAGCGGCGGCGCATCGATGCGCGCATCGGCAACGCGCAACATCCGCCCGTCGCACCGAACCGCGCGAAACGCCGTGGGGCGTGCCGTACTTCCTGGCCGTGCACCTCGCGCCGGCCTCCAGCGTGCCCGGCACCGCGCTGGACGACCTGGTGCCGGGCCCGATCCGGTGGCGTCCGGAACGCCGGCGGCTACACCTGCACCGTCTTCCAGCGCCCGCGGCTGAACAGCCACAGCGTGAACAGCCCCACCGAGGTCTCGGACACGAACACCGCCCAGAACACGCCGGCGTGGCCCAGCTCCAGGCGCAGCGCCAGCAGCCAGGCCAGCGGGATCTGGATCAGCCAGAAGAACACCACGTTGATCCAGGTCGGCGTGGCGGTGTCGCCGGCGCCGTTGAAGGCCTGCACGCTGACCATCCACCAGCCGTACACGAACAGGGAGTACGACAGGATCCGCAGCCACCCGGCGCCGATCGCCACCACCTGCGCATCGTCGCTGAAGAACCCGACCAGCTCGCGCGGCAGCAGGAAGAACAGCAGCGCGATGCACAGCAGGTAGGCCATGTTGTAGCGGCCGATCTGCCAGACCGCGGCCTCCGCGCGCCCGGCCTGCTGCGCGCCCAGGTTCTGGCCGACCAGCGTGGCGGCGGCGTTGGACATGCCCCAGGCCGGCATCATCGTGAACATCATCACCCGGATTGCGATGGTGGCGCCGGCCACCGCCTCGCTGCCGATGCTGGCCAGGATCCGCATCAGGAAGATCCACGAGGTCATCGCCACGATCATCTGGCCCACGCCGCCCAGCGACGTGCGCACGATCTGCCAGGCCACGCGGGCGCGCCACGCCAGCTGCGCCATGCCCACGCGGATGTGCTTGCCGCCGTGGAACAGGATCCACAGCTGCATCAGCACGCCGATGCCGCGGCCGGTGGTGGTGGCGATGGCCGCGCCCTCCACGCCGAACGCCGGCACCGGCCCCAGGCCGAAGATCAGCAGCGGGTCCAGCACGATGTTCAGGCCGTTGGCCACCCACAGCACGCGCATGGCGATGGCGGCGTCGCCGGCGCCGCGGAAGATCGCGTTGATCACGAACAGCAGCAGGATCACCACGTTGCCGCCGAGCATCCACTGCATGTAGCCGACGCCGTGCTCGAGCGTCCATGCGTCCGCGCCCATCAGCGCCAGCAGCTCGCGCGCCCACACGACGCCGGCCACCGCGAACGGCACCGAGGCCAGCACCGCGATCCACAGCGCCTGCGCCGCGGTGACCGAGGCTTCTTCGGCCGCGCCCTCGCCCACCCGCCGCGCCACCAGCGCGGTGACGCCCATCGCCAGGCCCATCGCGATGGAATACAGCAGGAACAGGTAGCTCTCGGTCAGCCCGACCGTGGCCACCGCCGACGGCCCGAGCTTGGCCACGAAGAAGATGTCGACCACCGCGAAGGTGGATTCGAGCACCAGCTCCAGCACCATCGGCACCGCCAGCAGGAACACCGCCCGGCGCAGCGGGATGCGGGTGTAGTCGGCGCCGGTGCCGCGGATCGCGTCGCGCAGGCCCGCCCACAGCGATTCGGGCGGCGCGGCGGCGGCGGCATCGGTCGAAGGCGTCGGCGGCATCGGTGGCTCCCGTGGCGTGGCAATCCTACCGGCGACGGATGGCGGGGCGCGGTTTCGACATGGAAACCGGGCACGACGGAAGGAACGGATCCGGGAGCGGAGCACGCCGGCGTCGACGCCCCCTGTATCGTGGCACCCTTCCTCCGGAAGGCACGTCCCATGGACCAGCAGGCGCTCGACGCCCTCTTCGACCAGCAGGCCGCGGGATACGACGCGCAGTGGGCGCGGATGGCGCCGATCCGCGAGAGCCTGCACTTCCTGCTCGAAACGGTGTTCGCCGACCTGCCCGGGGATGCGCGGCTGCTCTGCGTCGGCGCCGGCACCGGCGCCGAGATCGCGCACCTGGCGCGGCGCTTCCCGCGCTGGCGCTTCCTCGCGCTCGATCCCGCGCCGCAGATGATCGCCGCGTGCCGCGCACGCGCCGAGCGCGACGGGTTCGCGGACCGCTGCGAGTTCCACGCCGGGCTGGTCGAGACGCTGCCGGACGCCGCCGCGTTCGACGGCGCCACCTGCTTCCTGGTGTCGCAGTTCCTGCTCGACCCAGCCGCGCGCACCGCGTTCTTCGCGCAGATCGCCAGGCGCCTGCGCCCGGGCGGCACGCTCGCCTGGGCGGACCTGGCCTGGGACACCGTCGCCCCCGACTATCCGGCGATGCTGCGGCTCTGGATGCGGGCGATGTCCGGCGCCGGCCTCGACGCCGACGCAATCGAACGGATGCGCGCGGCCTACGCGTGCGACGTCGCGATCCTGCCGCCGGAGCGGGTGGCGGACCTGGTCGCCGCCGCCGGGTTCCACGCACCGCTGCGGTTCCACCAGGCAGGCATGATCCATGGGTGGTGCGTGCAGCGGGGTTGACCGGCGCGCGCGCCGCCGTGCGCTCGTTGCAGGGAAAGGAAGCAGAGGGAAGGACGCCCCTCCCTGGAGATCGGAAGCCGATCCCGACCCGGTCCCAGGCCGCATGGATCGTAAAGAAATAAACGGAACAGGGCGCTGAAAATCCCCCTGTGACGCCATTTGACGAGAAAAGACGAGGCATATATCGTCATTTAATCGTTAAGAAACAGGGACCCCGATGCCCCGCCCACGCGCCGCGACGGTTGCCGACCTGCTGGCCCTGCTCGCCGACGGCCAACCCGTCCCCGCCGGCCGCCTCGTGGCGGCGCTGGGCGTCACCCGCCCCGTGCTGGCGCGGCTGGTCGCGGAGGCCGGCGACCGGGTGCTGCGCATCGGCCGGGCGCGGGCCACCGCTTATGCCGCCCGCGCGCGCAGCGATGCCGGCGACGCCTGGCCGCTGTGGCGGATGCGTCCGGACGCCACGCTCGAAGAACTCGGCACCCTCCACCTGCTGCGCGGCGAACGATTCCAGTTCGTCCCGGACGCGGAGCGCCTCAACCTCACGCGGCCGGTCGACGGCGTGCCCGGCCACTATCCGGGCCTGCCGTGGTTCCTCGACGACCTGCGTCCGCAGGGCTTCCTCGGCCGCACCCTCGCCCACCGCCAGAGTACGCAACTCGGCGTTCCGGGCGACCTGAACCGCTGGCAGCTGCGCGACGTCCTGCTCGCCGTGACCCGCACCGGCGGCACGGGCACCGGCGATCTGCTGCTCGGCCGCCACGCCGTCGACCTCGCGCTGGCCGAACGCGACGCGCCCGCCGATGCCGTCGCCGCCGAAGCGCGCCGCGTGCGCTACGCGCAGTGGGCCCAGGCCGCCCTGGCCGGCGAGGACGTTGGCTCGTCGCCCGGCGGCGAGCAGCCCAAGTTCACCGCCACCGTCACCACGCCGCGCGGCCGCCATGCGGCGCTGGTGAAGTTCGCCGTCGCCGACAGCGGCCAGGCCGCGCGCCGCTGGGCCGACCTGCTGGCCTGCGAACACATCGCACTGCAGTGCCTGCGCGCGGCCGGGCTGCCCGCCGCCGAGTCGGAACTGGTCGACGCCGACGGCTACGCCTGCCTGGAAGTGCGGCGGTTCGACCGCACGGCCGACGTGCTCGGCCGCCGCGGCTTCGTCTCGCTGCTGGCGCTGGACGCCGCCTTCGTCGGCGACGGCGTCCGCGACTGGAGCCTGGCGGCAGAGCGCCTGGCCGCCCTGGGCTGGATCGCCACGGACACCGCGACGCGCATCGCGCGCCTGTGGTGGTTCGGACGGCTGATCGGCAACAGCGACATGCATCCGGGCAACCTCGGCTTCCACCTGGTCGACGCCGGCCCGCTCGCCCTGGCCCCCGCCTACGACATGCTGCCGATGTCGCTGGCGCCATTGCGCACCGGCGCGGTCAGGGCCGCAACGCCGATCCAGCCCGGCGCCCCCGACCGTGCCGGCCAGCTGCCCCACCTGGCCTGGGCCTCGGAGGTTGCGACGCGGTTCTGGGACCGGGTGGCCGCCAGCGAAGGCATCCAGGATCCCGCGCTGCGGGAAGTCGCCGCCCGCAACTGCGATAGCGTGGCGCGCTTCGCGAAGTCCTTTGCCGCGCGCGAGTAGCGCGTCGCGGTACGAAAGACGGATCCAACCTCTGTTTTTACTCCGCCCTTGTCAGGGGAGAAGTCGACTCCAACCTGCGTTTGGATGCCTTTTCCAGGTTTAGCGCGTCGGCCAATACCACCTCGTACAGCTGTAGACGCAATCTCATCAGCACAGCAAGCATGCCAATGAAGTAGAGGGTGGCGAACATGAAGGCGGGGAAGCTCTGCCAAAGCGGAACTTTCAACAGTGCTTCGATTGTCAGATCGCCTGCATTGGTGAGCAAAAGAAGAAGCCCCAGCAATGCAGGCAGGATGCCCAGTTTGTCGAAACCGCCTTGTACAAGCCCCAATTTCGCGGTGAGTCGCTGCTGCGAAAGAAGAGCAAAATGGTGGTGATCCTCTAATTCGCCACGCGAAAACCTGCGAAGCCATTGGCGCAGTTCGCGAAACTGCGCTAGGTCGTGATCGGATTGCGCCACGAGTTTCGGGCGCCAGCGCCAGAACTCGAAGAAGATCACAAACACGCCTCGCACGATACCGGGAACGTAGCCCAGCAGCGTCATTCCTAGGCCGATGCGCGTCATGACTACCATCCACATTTTTGGCTCCACGAACTGAATCAAAAGGAATGGCGTGATTGCAACAATCAGGCCGGCCGTACCGACCACGTTGAACGGTGTTAGCCAGCGAGGCGTGTTGAGTACCGCGGATGGTCCGTCCGGCATCTTGCGAATGCGCTCGTCGAGCGCAGCAAACGAAAGCGGTTCGTTCTGCATGGCTTAACCTCGGTTACCGCCTCGTCGCAAGCTCTCCCGCAACTTTGTTGCGCCTTAAATATCGAAAGTCGACTATGAATTACCCCTACTTCCCCGCTGCCCCTGTTTTTCCCGGAACATCTGAACAGGCCGAGACTGCTCTCGGCCAGAAGCGGACTTTGTTACGCCTGCGACGGACTGAGCGTCCCAATTCGGCTAGTCGGCCGGCGGCACCAGCGATGCCTGGCTGGGCGTCCCCATTACCTTCTGGACGAGCTCATAACCAGAAACCTCCTCGTATCGGGAGGGAATCCGCGCCTTGAGCCCATGGAGGCGCCGATTCGCGGTCAAGGCAAGCTGGTTATAAGTGGTAGCGGTCACGCGGCCGCGCAGCACGCCGTTGTACTCCCGACCATTCACCGTGGAGATATTGGGTGCCACCGAGTGGCCGACCACGAAAGCATGGAAAAACGGAGCCCCCTCAATGCCTCCGCTTGAAACAAGCTCATCGACGTACTCAGCCGCCTGATTCATCTCGGTCCGCCCGATTTCCGAGCGTCCCTTCTTCAACTCGATGAGCAAGACATCACGCATAGTCACCAAGTGATCGCGCGCACTGTCGAAGGTCTCCGTCCCGACGATCGAAATCGTGGCATCGGAAAGCACCACGATATCGGGACGCTTTGCGGCATTGGCGAAGGACTGATCTTGCTTCCTGGCCTTGAACAAGCTGGTGGCGACCGTGCGCAGCGTGTTGTTGGACGCGTATTCGGAACTATCAAACTCGGGCCCGAACAGCCAACGCGCCTGCGTGACGAGCGGGTGGAGCGTATGCAACTCGTCCGCCTCCGGGTCACCGCTGAGCTTTTCCATGGCGGCGATGATCGACAAACGATTATCGATTTCATCGAGCACGGTGAGCGCGTCCTCCACCGTCCACTGCCCAAGCAGTCGATCCAGCCCGTCGATATCGTGCTCATCGAGTTGCATCAGCTTGTCGAGAAAGCTGGCGCCACTGCGGGCCTTCTGAATCTTGATCACCGCCTTGACCACCTTGTTCAGGGTCTCCGGCGGAATGCCTGGCTGGTCATGCACCACGGTCTTGGTGAACTGGGCCACCTCAAGCATGGAGCGACGCGGCAGCGTCCGCAGATCTTCTCGATTCTTATAGAGCGCGTCCTCGGAGTTTTCCTCGATCAGGTTGGCCGATAGCTTCTCGACCATTTCCTGGGCGTACTCATTGACCGCCTCAAAGAGATGCTCCGTTCGCTCCGTATTCTTGAACTTCGACCAGTCCGATTCGACTTCGGACAGCCACTCCGCACCGCACTCGATCACGATGGCGTAGCGCTTGGCGAAGCGCACTCGTCCGTCCAGGATGGCCATTGGCCCAACCGTCCAACTTGGCAGGCCCACCAAGCGGCTACTCACCCAGAACGCAACGCCTTGGTAGCGCGTGGACTTGGCCGTGCGCGTCGTGTCCACCACATAGGCCGTGACGTTGAATCCCGGCTCGACCTGAATCTTGCGCTCTTCCAGCAGTCCCTCATGCTCGGACAGCGGGACGGACTGGCCATTCACCGAAACGATAAACTGCGGGTCGTGGAGGAAGCGACCTGACAGGACCGTCCTGATTCGATTCGGATCGGGGCGGTGGCGTTCTACCTCGACCAACAACCGCGTGCCATGACCAAGCCGCTCGCCGGCTTCATGGCTTTGAATGTAAAACGGCGACGGCTGATTTCTGGTCCCGATCACGAACGTCGAGAGCACACCATTGGTCCAGGTTTCGACGGTGTAGTGATCGGAGAAACACAGCAGACCATGGCGACCAATGCCATTGCGTCCGAACGCCTTGCGCACCCAATCAGCGCGATCCATCGGAAACTGGACGTTCTCACCCTGGGTCTTCTGCCGGTTGTATCCCAAAGTCATCCAGCGCTTGCGGAACTGATCCTCGGTCATCCCATGACCGTCATCCTCGACCGACAGCAGCCCGCCAGTTTCGGTCGGGATGATCACAGCGACCTTGGCAGCACCCGCATCCCAGGTGTTGGCCACGAGCTCAGTGAGCGCAATGTCCGGATCGTAGCCAATGCGGCCCAGCGAACGCAGCACGTAGTCTTCTTCAAAGAGAGCTTCGTTGGCTGCTTTGCCCCTCTTGGCCATAGCGATGTCCGTTGAATACCTGGTTGCGAACGCACGCATGACTATGCCGCCTGCTGCCAAACTTGGCAAAACGCTAGAACTCGCCGGTCTCACCCAGCGCGACGCTAGCGAATGGCGCTACCTGAGCGGCAGCATCACTGTCATGTCGTGAATGGGTGACTCGATGAAACCGTGCTTGAGATAGAACGCCTTCGCTGCGTCATCAATGGCATGGCAAAGCAGCGCACGGGCGCCGACCTGCTCACTGGTCTGCAACGTCCGCTGCACGGCGTCCTTAAGTAGGCCCTGGCCGATGCCTTGGCCAACCATGTCCACGTGCACGGCCAGACGCCCCAGCACGATGACGGGGATGGGATCGGGCATGTTGCGACGGATGCGCCCCGGCGCATGCTCGTGCGACACCGCACCGGCTGCCAGCGCGTAGTAGCCCACCACGATCTGTTGCTCGTCACAGACGACAAAGCACCGAGATGCGCCCGACGCCTGGTTCTGGCGCGCGCGCTCCAACAGCCATTTGGTGAGCTCCGGCGCAGTGCATTGGAAGTCGTCCAGCCGGTGCTCATCGCTGAGTGGGCTGGGGGCGCTGAGCGCCAAGGCTCAGCGCTCCCAGGGCGCGGGCGTGGCCAACAGGCGACGGATCGCCGCGTTATCCGCCAGCGGCGCATCGAGCAAGGCATTGAAGCGCTGCAGGGCCTGCCGACTCAGGGCGAACTGGGTCTGATCCGCCAATACCTCGCGCGCCTTCTCGCACACGGCGTCCAGGATGAACTCCGTTCGGTTCATGCCGCTCACTTCCACGGCATGGTCGATGAGTGCCTGCTTGGCAGCCGGTGCCCGGAAATTGATGACTCTGCTTGCGACGGCGCTCATGGCGAGTGCTCCTTTGCTACCTGCCTATCTGTGCTGGCATATGAGTCCTCTTATGCCAGTACTCTTGTGTGCACACTGTACATACAAACTGGATATTACTCAACAGTAATGCCCACAGGATTTATGCCACAGACAGCGATGTAACATGTTGATTCTATTGATAAAGATCATTCAATGGGCTGCCGCTCCCTCGGGTGGAAGCGCCCAAGGGCCTCCTTAGAGGCAAGTGATAGTCAGCAGAGCGTCTACAGAAATCTGGCAGATCTAGTCAGATGTCCGCTTAGGGTCGAAGGCAGTTACTCAGCTACCGAGGTCTCAACCGCCATCCCACCCCCGACCACCGGCTCGCATGCCGCCCCAGCGCGGCCTCGATCACCTCCGCGCTCCCCGCCACGTGCAGCTCCCGCCGCGCGCGGGTGATGCCGGTGTAGACCAGCTCGCGCGACAACACGCGGCTGTCGCGGGCGGGGAGCAGCAGCCAGACCTCGTCGAACTCGCTGCCCTGAGCCTTGTGCACGGTCATGGCGAAGGCGCTGTCGTGCGCGGGCAGCGCGGCGGGGTGGAAGCTGCGCACGCCGTCCTCGCCGCCGGCGAACCAGGCGCGCGCGCCGTCGGCGCCGTCCAGGCACACGCCGATGTCGCCGTTGAACAGGCCCAGGCGATGGTGGTTTTCCTGCACCAGCAGCAGGCGGCCGTGGAAGTACGGCGCGCGGCGCGGGCCGGCCAGCAGTTCCTCGATGCGGGCGTTGAGGGTGCGCGCGCCCTGCGGGCCGTCGCGCAGCGCGGTGAGCAGGTGCAGGCGCGTGGCCAGCGCCAGCGCTTCGCGCGCGAGCGCGCGGCGGCCGGCTTCGTCCGGCGCCTCGCGCGGCAGCGCCTGCAGCGCGCGCCACGGCGCCAGCAGGGGCTCGCGCGTGGGGCCGCGCAGCGGGTCGGCGAGGCCTTCGTGGAAGCTCACGCCCTGCAGGCCGCTGCGCAGGCGCTGCAGCACTTCGTCGCCGGCGCTCTCGCGCACCGCGTCGGCCAGGGGCGCGAGGTCCAGCGATCCGGACTGGCGGTAGCCGCGGCGCAGGTGCACGCGGTGGCCGCGCAGCGGGCTGCGCGCCTGCCCGGCATCGCCGCCGTCGCCCTCGCCCGCGGCGTCGCCGATGGCGGCGAGCACGTCGCCGGCCTCGACCGAGGGCAGCTGGTCGCGGTCGCCGAGCAAAACCAGCCTGGCGCCGTCGGCCACCGCTTCGACCAGCTTGCACATCAGCGGCAGGTCGACCATCGAGGCTTCGTCGACCACCACCACGTCGTGCGGCAGCGGTGCGTCGGCGTCGAAGCGGAACGCAGAGCTGTCGGGGATGGGGCCGAGCAGGCGGTGCAGGGTGGACGCGGCCGTCGGCAGCCCGTCGCACAGCGCGGGCTCGATGCCGGCGGCGCGCAGCTGTGCGGCAGCGCTGCGCAGGCTTTCGGCCATGCGGTCGGCGGCGCGGCCGGTGGGGGCGGCCAGGGCGATCCGCGGCGGGTCGCGCCGTTCGGCGCGCGCCTGCGCCAGCAACAGCAGCAGCAGGCGCGCGATGGTGGTGGTCTTGCCGGTGCCGGGGCCGCCGGTGACCAGCAGCAGGCGCCCG
>JAYRKR010000089.1:0-14941 GCA_041905645.1 Luteimonas sp. | reverse complement strand
GGGGCCGCGGGGGGGGGGGGGGTACAGTGGGCGCGGGGGGGGCCGGCGCCACTCCGGCCGCTCCCACAGGGGCTGACGGGGCTTCGGGGTTGGGAGGTTCGCCTTCGTCGGGAGGCAGTCGCGACTTCCGTCGCTCCTACAGAGGCGGGTGGGGTTTCGGGTGCTGGGAGGTTCGCCTTCGTCGGGGGCAGTCGCGACTTCCGTCGCTCCTACAGGGGCTGGTGAGGCTTCGGGGGCTGGGAGGTTTGCCTTCGTCGTGGGGCAGTCGCGACTTCCGTCGCTCCTACAGGGGCTGGTGAGGCTTCGGGGGCTGGGAGGTTTGCCTTCGTCGTGGGGCAGTCGCGACTTCCGTCGCTCCTGCAGGGCGATGCTTGGCGGCGATGCCGCGGGGAGCGGTTCAGCTGCGTGGCGTGGCGCTGAACGCGTTCGGGCGCCGGGTCAACACGCGGGTGGGGGCGGCGTTGTCCCGGTTGCCGGCGCAGGTGCCGGCTTCGAACGAGGAGATCGCCATGCTGTTGCGTCCGTTGCTGTTGTCCGCCGCGCTGGGCCTGGCGGCCGTGGGTGGCGCGGTGCATTCGTCCGAGGCGCAGGCCGGGGTGCGCATCGGGATCGGGGTGAACCTGGGGCCGCCTCCGCCGCCGCGCTACGAGCGGGTGGTGGTGCGGCCGGGCTTCGTGTGGGCGCCGGGCTACTGGCAGGCGCGCGGGCGCCGGTATGCGTGGGTGCCGGGGCACTACGAGCGCGTGCGCCGCGGCTATGCCTACCGTCCGGCCGCGTGGTACCGGCACGGGCCGGCGTGGCGGTTCCGCTCGGGGGTGTGGGTGCGGCTGTAGGGCGTCGCCGGGCGGCGACGCAAGCCGCCCGCCCTTGTGGGAGCGGCTTCAGCCGCGAGCTCTTTCGCCACCTCGCCGTCGCTCCTACAACGGCGAACGGCGGCGAGACGAAGAGCTCGCGGCTGAAGCCGCTCCCACTCCCGCCCACCTCCGGTCCGGCTAGGCCTCCAGCGCGCGCCGCAGGGCGTCGCGGCGGTCGCGCAGGCCGGCCTCGGAGCGGTGGATGGCGAACTGCACCGGGGCGGCGCGCTTGCCGAGGATGCGGGCGATGGTGGCTTCCAGCGTGGCGGTGTCGTCGTCGAAGCCGCCGTGGGTGGTGGCGTTGGCGCCGTTGGGCGAACCCGGCGCCTGCCCGGCCGCGGGCGACTGCACCCAGTCCAGGCGGCCGCTGCGCAGCAGCTTGTGCACGCGTTCGTAGCCGAAGGCCTGGTCGGCGACCTCCTTCGCCTGGATGAAGCGCGCCATGCCGGCGATCGGCGTGCCCTGCGAGAGCCGCTTGTCGATCCAGCTGCGCGCCTGCGCCTCGAACGCGTGCGCGACCAGGTACAGCAGCGACTTGTGGTAGATGCCGGCGCAGCTGTCGTCCTGCTCGGCCTTGTCGGTGAGGGTGAACAGGCAGGCGCGGTCGACCATGCCGGCCTCGATCGCCGGCACGTAGCTCATCAGGAACAGGTCCATGGTGATCGCCGGCGCCCACAGGTTGACGCTCGACACCTTCGCGCCCATGCCGAGCATGCCCCGCGCGGGCCCGCTGGCGACCTGCCCCTTGGTGGTGAGCAGCTGCAGCAGCGGCGCGAGCAGGATCGAGCCGGCGCTGTGGCCGGCCAGGTGCAGCTCCACCGAGGCGTCCTCGCGCATCCATGCGTCGAGCAGGCGCGCGACCTGCGCCGCGCCGCCGGCCTCGACCATGCCGCCGGCGCCACGCGCGACCGCGGTGGTGGACAGCAGCGCGTTCTCCTTCATCTCGTCCCACAGCGCCTTGCCGCCGATGGCGCGGGCGAGCGGTTCGAGGGTGTCGTCGAGGCGGTCGAGCAGCAGGTCCTTGGCCTTCTCGATCAGCCCTTCGCTGCGCGGGCGCGCGGAATCCTTGAGGATGTTGCCCAGCGTGGTCCAGAAGTCGGTCTTCCAGACGAAGCACAGCGGGTAGATCTCCTGCTTGAGCATCGCCTCGCGGTAGTCGGCGACGCGCTGGATCGCGCTGTCCTCGGGCACCAGGCCGCCGTGGGCGTAGAGCAGGATGCGCTTCTTCTTCCAGCCCTTGGTCGCCTCGCGCATGTCGCCGCGGACGATGTTGCGCACGTCGTCGGCGGTGGTGCCGAAGCGGCCGCTGTCGCGCAGGCGGCCGTCGTTGCCGAGGCTGACGATGTGCGGGCGCAGGTCGGCCTGCGAGTAGCCCACCGACTGGCGGCCGATCGACGAGTTGCTCACCGCCGCCGACTGCGCGCGCTGCAGGTGCACCGGCACCGCCAGCCGCGCGACCCAGACGTCGGTGCCGCGATCGAGCCATTCGTCGTAGCTCACCCAGCCCAGGCCCTTGCGGCCCCACCTGCTGCCCCAGGAGTTCTGGAACCAGAAGCCGTCGCCGTCGTAGGCGACGATGGCGAAGGCGTGGTAGCCGACCGCGGGCTGCTGCTTCCAGGCGATCCTGCCGGTGGCCGGCGGCTTGATCCAGCCCTCGTGCACGGCGCTGGAGGCGTACAGCACGCCGACCTCGGCGAAGGCGGCGTGCATCGCCACCAGGTCCTTGTGGTTGACGCGGAAGTAGGCGCCCAGCGGGTTGCACAGCGCGTCGCGGGCGCGGGCGTCGGTGTAGGGCTCGAGCTGCTCGCCCGGGGTGTACGGCCAGGCCTTCTCCGAGCACACGCCGTGCTTGTGCCAGCCCTTCATCGCGCCGCGGCAGCTGGAGCCGGAATAGCTCTCGCCGCGCCATTCGTCGTAGCGGCGCGCCATGTCGTAGAGCATGCGCGTGCTCACGCGGGTGGTGTCGGCGCCGGAGACGCGGGTGCGCAGCAGGGTGTGGGCGACGGTGGCCAGGCCGAAGGCGGTGCAGGCGCCCTCGTTGCCCTGGTCGAGCACCGGCACCTTCAGGTCGAGGAAGTCGTCCAGGTCGACGTGCGTGGGCACGTCGACCAGGGTCGGCTCGAACATGCGGTCGCGGAAGTCGGCGGTGTCGGGGCGCGCATCCAGCAGGCGGGCGTCCTCGGCCGTCGCACCCTTGGGGGCGATCGGTTCCGGGGCGCGCTTCCTCGGTGCGGGCTTCTTCCTGGGCGCCGTCTTCTCCGGCGCGGCTTTCTTCGTGGCCATGGCGTCCCTCCAGACAGGTCGAACGGCGGCGCGGCGCGGTCGAGGACACGCGCGGATGCGCGAGATCGCGAGATCGCGAGCATGCACCCTCGCGGCCGCGGATTCCGCGACGCGCGCGGCAAAGCCGCTTGCCGGGCGTTGCGCGCGCCCGGATACTCCGCGGACCGTAGGAGCGCCCCATGGGCGCGACAGGGTGTCGCCCGGCAAGGCATCGCGCCCATGGGGCGCTCCTACAGAGGCAGGGGGTTGGGATGACACGGATCAAGCGCATCTTCGCCTGGGGCCTGTTCGCCCTGGTGCTGATGCTGCTCAGCGGCTGGCTGCTGGCCGACCACCTGACGCCGCCCGCGGTCGGCGCGCCGGGCCATGCCCTGCCGCTGCGCGACGCGCAGACCGCGCTGGACCGCGAGATCGTCCCGCTGGTGGCCGCGCACGGCGGCAAGACCGGCATCCTGCTGGTGCACGACGGCGTGGACGCCTTCGCCGCGCGCGCGCTGTCGGCGCGGCGCGCCGGGCGCAGCCTCGACCTGCAGTACTACATCTGGCACAACGATCCCACCGGCCGCCTGCTGGCGCGCGAGGTCTGGCTGGCGGCCTCGCGCGGCGTGCGCGTGCGCATCCTGCTCGACGACATGAACGCCTCCGGCGAGGACGCCGGCCTGCTGGCGATGGACGGCCACCCCAACATCGAGGTGCGGCTGTACAACCCGTTCCGCAACCGCGCCGGGGTCTGGCGGATGCTCGAGCTGGTGCAGCGCCTGTACAGCGTCAACCACCGCATGCACAACAAGGCCTGGATCGCCGACGGCCGGGTGGCGGTGGTGGGCGGCCGCAACATCGGGCAGGAATACTTCGACGCCTCCGCCGAGACCAACTTCCGCGACCTCGACGCGGTGCTGTTCGGGCCGAAGGTGGCGCAGGCCAGCGCGATCTTCGATGCGTTCTGGAACAGCGAGGCGGTGGTGCCGGTGTCCGCGCTCGGCCACGCCTCGCAGCGGCAGCAGGCGGCGGCCATCGCGCGCGCCAAGGCCGAGGCCGCCGGGGCGTCCGCGCGGCAGTACCTCGACCGCGTCGACGCCTCGCCGACCGTGCGCGGCTATTTCCGCGGCGAGCTCGCCCCGCACTGGAGCGATCGGATCGAGATCGCCTCCGACCCGCCGCTGAAGTGGAAGCAGGACGACCGCGGCGACTGGCTGCTGGCCAAGCTGGCCGCGCAGCTGCGCGAGGTGCGGCACGAGGCGCTGGTGATCTCGCCCTACTTCGTGCCCGGCGACGCGTTCACCGGCCACCTGGTCGACCTGGTGCGCCGCCGCCACGCCAAAGTCGGCGTGGTGACCAATTCGCTGGCCGCCAACGACGTGCCCGCCGTGCACGCCGGCTACGCGTCCTACCGCGGCCGCCTGCTCGACGGCGGCGTCGAGCTCTACGAGCTGCGCGCGCAGGGCGCGACCGGTTCGGCGGGGCTGTTCGGCAGCAGCGGCGCGAGCCTGCACACCAAGGCCTTCGTGATCGACGGCCGGCGCGGCTTCATCGGCTCGTTCAACCTCGACCCGCGCTCGGCCTACCTCAACACCGAGATGGGCGTGCTGTTCGAGGACGCCGGCGTCGCCGGCGCGGTGCGCGACGAGTACCGCCGGCTGGCCGGCCCCGGGCTGAGCTACAAGGTCTGCCGCGACGCCGCCGGCGGGCCGTGCTGGCTCGACCGCACCCGCTCGCCGCCGCTGGTGCTGCACCGCGAGCCGCAGACGACCTGGCTGCAGCGCGCCACCGCGCGCGCGATCGGCTGGCTGCCGATCGAGTCGCAGCTGTAGCCGGCCCGCCCCGGGACCGCGCCGGGCGGCGGCGCGACGGCGTTCCCGGCCGTTCATCATGCGCCGGGTGGAACCGTTTCCCCGGCCCGTACCGCCTTGGACGGGCTTTTGTCGCCGCAGGCGCGTAAAATGCCGCGCCGCCACGGCGGCCCCTGCCCGCCCGGCCGCTGCCCGCCAGCGCCCACCACCTCATCCACACTCATTGCCGGCGTCCCGCGCGAGCGGATCGGCGCCATGCAGCGGAGCTTTATCGATGATCTTCGAACACCTGGACACCTTCGGCCACGAGCAGGTCGTGTTCTGCCACAACAAGGACGCGGGCCTGAAGGCCATCATCGCGATCCACAACACCGTGCTCGGCCCGGCCCTGGGCGGCACCCGCATGTGGCCGTACAAGAGCGAGCAGGACGCGCTCAATGACGTGCTGCGGCTCTCGCGCGGCATGACCTACAAGAACGCGGTCGCGGGCCTGGACATCGGCGGCGGCAAGGCGGTGATCATCGGTGATCCCTCCACCGACAAGTCCGAGGCGCTGTTCCGCGCCTTCGGCCAGTTCGTGCAGTCGCTCGGCGGCCGCTACATCACCGCCGAGGACGTCGGCATCGACGTCAACGACATGGAATACGTCTACCGCGAGACCGAGTTCGTCACCGGCGTGCACCAGGTGCACGGCGGCTCGGGCGACCCGTCGCCGTTCACCGCCTACGGCGCGCTGCAGGGCCTGATGGCCACGCTCAACAAGAAGTTCGGCGACGAGGAAGTGGGCAAGTACAGCTACGCCGTGCAGGGCCTGGGCCACGTCGGCATGGAGTACGTCAAGCTGCTCAAGGAGCGCGGCGCCAAGATCTTCGTCACCGACATCAACAAGGCGCTGGTCGACAGGGCCGTCAGCGAGTACGGCGCCGAGGCCGTGGGCGCCGACGAGATCTACGACGTCGGCGCCGACGTGTACTCGCCTTGCGCGCTGGGCGGCACCGTCAACGAGCAGACCCTGCCGCGCCTGAAGGCCAAGGTCATCTGCGGCGCGGCCAACAACCAGCTGGCGACCAACGCGATCGGCGACGAGGTCGAGAAGCGCGGCATCCTCTACGCGCCCGACTACGCGGTCAACGCCGGCGGCGTGATGAACGTGGCGCTGGAGATCACCGGCTACAACCGCGAGCGCGCGATGCGGATGATGCGCACCATCTACCACAACCTCTCGCGCATCTACGAGATCGCCGAGCGCGACGGCATCCCGACCTACAAGGCCGCCGACCGCATGGCCGAGGAGCGGATCGCGCTGATGGGCAAGCTGAAGCTGCCGCTGGGCCGCACCACGCCGCGCTTCCAGGGCCGGATCCGCGGCGGGGCGTGAGCCGCCGGCCGCGATGCAATGGACGACGGGGCTGCGATGCCCCGTTGTCTTTTCAAGGACCGCAACGACACAGGACACGAGGAGCCTTCCATGCGCACGTTCCCGCTGGGTGAAGACATCGACGCGCTGCGCGAGGCGGTCCGCCGCTTCGCCGAGGCCGAGATCGCGCCGCGCGCCGAGGCCATCGACCGCGACAACGCCTTCCCGCAGGACCTGTGGCGCAAGCTCGGCGAGCTCGGCCTGCTCGGCATGACCGTGCCGGGCGAGCACGGCGGCAGCGGGATGGGCTACCTCGCGCACCTGGTGGCGATGGAGGAGATCTCGCGGGCGTCGGGCTCGGTCGGCCTGTCGTACGGCGCGCATTCCAACCTGTGCGTGTCCAACCTCCACGCCAACGGCAACCCGGACCAGCGCGCGAAGTACCTGCCCAGGCTGTGCAGCGGCGAGTGGAAGGGCGCGCTGGCGATGAGCGAACCGGGCGCGGGCTCGGACGTGGTCGGCTCGATGGCCTGCCGCGCCGAGCTGCGCGACGGCCGGTGGATCGCCAACGGCAGCAAGATGTGGATCACCAACGGCCCCGAGGCCGACGTGCTGATCGTCTACATGCGCACCGCCAGCCGCGAGCTCGGATCGAAGTGCATGACCGCCTTCCTCGTCGAAAAGGGCATGCCGGGCTTTTCCACCGCGCAGAAGCTGGACAAGCTGGGCATGCGCGGCTCCAACACCTGCGAGTTGGTGTTCGAGAACTGCGAGATCCCGGCGGAGAACGTGCTGGGCGAGGTCAACAACGGCGTCAAGGTGCTGATGAGCGGCCTGAACACCGAGCGCCTGGTGCTCAGCGGCGGTCCGCTGGGCCTGATGCAGGCCGCGCTCGACATCGCCCTGCCCTACGTGCGCGAACGCCGGCAGTTCGGCCAGGCGATCGGCACCTTCGGCATCATGCAGGCCAAGATCGCCGACATGTACACCGCGCTGCAGGCCAGCCGCGCCTTCGCCTACCAGGTGGCGCGCGACTACGACGCCGGGCACCGGAGCCGCATCGACGCCGCCGCCTGCCTGCTGCAGGCCAGCGAGTCGGCGGTGCAGGTCGCGCTGGAGGCGATCCAGGCGCTGGGCGGCAACGGCTACATCAACGAGTTCGCCACCGGGCGGATCCTGCGCGACGCCAAGCTCTACGCGATCGGCGCCGGCACCAACGAGATCCGGCGCATGCTGATCGGGCGCGAGCTGTTCGAAGGCAACGCCTGACCCTGCAAGCGTTTGTAGGAGCGACGGAAGTCGCGACCCGCCGGAGCGACGGGAAAGCGGTCGCGACTTCCGTCGCTCCTACACGGATCCTACGGATCCTGCCCGCGAGGCTGGCCCTACAATCGCGGCCATGCCCGCCATCGCCACCCGCCCGCTGGCGCGCCGCGACTGGCCCGCCCTCGAAGCGCTGTTCGGCGCCAACGGCGCCTGCGGCGGTTGCTGGTGCATGTGGTGGCGGGTGCCGATGGGCGGCAAGGCCTGGGAGGCGGCCAAGGGCGCGCCCAACCGCGCCGCGTTCCGGGCGCTGGTCGAGTCCGGGCAGGCATCGGGCGTGCTCGCCTTCGACGGCGACGTGCCGGTGGGCTGGTGCGCGGCCGGGCCGCGCGCGGCGTTCCCGCGGCTCGAACGCAGCAAGGCGCTCGCGCGCGGGTGGTCCGCGCGGACGTGGTCGCTCAACTGCCTGTTCGTGCCGGCCAGGCGCCGCGGACAGGGCATCGCCAGGGCGCTGGTGGCCGCGGCGGTGGCGCTGGCGCGGCGCGGCGGCGCGGGCGAAATCGAGGCCTATCCGCAGGCCCTGCGCCGCGGCGAACGGCAGGCCGGCGCCTTCGTGTGGACCGGCGTTCCGTCGCTCTTCGAACCGCTGGGGTTCCGCCCGGTCCACCGTCCGGCGCGCGGCCGGTGCCTGTACGTGCTGCCGCTCGAATGAGCGCCCGGCGGTTTGCGGCACTGCAGCATCCGGTCGCATAATCGGGCGGTTCCGGCCCCCACCGCCGGCCCGTACAACCGGAGACTCCCATGTCCGACATCGTCATCGTCGGTGCCAAGCGCACCGCCATCGGTTCCTTCCTCGGCCAGTTCACCGGCGTGCCCACCCCGGCCCTGGGCGCCACCGCGATCGAAGGCGCGCTGGGCCACGCCGGCCTCGCCGCCGACCAGGTCGACGAGGTGATCATGGGCTGCGTGCTGCCCGCCGGCCTCGGCCAGGCGCCGGCGCGCCAGGCCTCGCGCGCGGCGGGCATCCCGGACGCCGCCGGCTGCACCACCATCAACAAGGTGTGCGGCTCGGGCATGAAGGCGATCATGTTCGGCCACGACCTCATCAAGGCCGGCTCGGCCGACGTGGTCGTCGCCGGCGGCATGGAGTCGATGACCAACGCGCCGCACCTGCTCAACGGCTCGCGCACCGGCATCAAGTACGGCAGCGCCACCATGCTCGACCACATGGCCTGGGACGGCCTGACCAATCCCTACGACGGCCAGGCCATGGGCGTGTTCGGCGACGCCGCCTGCGCCAAGTACGGCTTCACCCGCGAGGACGTCGACGCCTTCGCCACCGAGAGCGCCGACCGCGCCAAGCGCGCGATCGCCGATGGCAGCTTCAAGGACGAGGTGGTGCCGGTCACGGTCAAGGGGCGCAAGGGCGACGTGGTGGTCGACACCGACGAGGAGCCGGGCCGGATCGACACCGCGAAGATCCCGACCCTGCGCCCGTCGTTCGGCAAGGACGGCGTGCTCACCGCCGCGTCGTCCTCGAGCATCTCCGACGGCGCCGCCGCGACGGTGCTGATGTCGGCCGACGAGGCGACCCGGCGCGGCCTGAAGCCGCTGGCCCGGATCGTCGCTCATGCCACCCACGCGCAGGCGCCGGAGTGGTTCACCACCGCACCGGTGAAAGCGATTTCAAACGTCCTCGACAAGGCCGGCTGGAAGGTCGACGACGTCGACCTGTTCGAGGTCAACGAGGCCTTCGCCTGCGTGGCGATGGCGCCGATGAAGGACCTGGGCATCCCCCACCGGAAGCTAAACGTCAACGGCGGCGCGTGCGCGCTCGGCCACCCCATCGGCGCCAGCGGCGCGCGCCTGGTGGTGACCCTGCTCCATGCCCTGAAGGCCAGCGGCGGCAAGCGGGGCGTCGCGTCGCTGTGCATCGGCGGCGGCGAGGCCACCGCGATCGCCGTCGAGATGGCGTGAAGTCTTTAATGGGTTATTTACAAAAATTTCCAGATCAAACGCTTGACAGCCGACACGGGCTTGTCATCATGTTACTGGGCGCGCTACCGCGCGTTGCCAACCTTACAACGACGAGGAAGATTGACATGACGATCAACAAGGCGCTGCTGGCCCTGGCCCTGGGTTTCGCCCTGGCCGCATGCAGCAACCAGAAGCAGGCCGAGAACTCGGCCGCCGACGCCGCTGACGCTGCCGCCGACGCCCAGACCGCCGCCGACCAGGCCACCGCCTCGGGCGACGCCATGGCCGACACCGCGCAGCAGGCTGCCGACACCGCCGCCGACGCCGCCGCCCAGGCGACCGACGCCGCCGCCGACGCCGCTGCGTCGACGACCGACGCCGCTGCCGACGCCGCCGCCGACACGGCCAATGCCGCTTCCGACGCCGCCGACCAGGCCAAGGACGCTGCGCAGGACGCCGCCAAGCCGGAAGAACCGAAGCAGTAAGTCCCGCTTCGGCAACGACGCTACAAACGGAAAAGTCGCTGGTTCGCCAGCGACTTTTTCGTTGAAGGGGGAGCGTAGCCGCGCACATGGGTCGCTCCGCATTCCAGCCACCAGAAGCCACCTAGGAGAAGCACCCATGAACATCCGCATCGTCACCGCCGCCCTGCTGGCCTCCAGCGTGCTGGCCCTGTCGGCGTGCAAGAACGACACCCCGACCGCGCAGGAAGAATCCGCCGAGGCGAAGTCGGCGATGGAACAGGCGGGCGATTCGGCCGCCGCCGCGGCCCAGGATGCCGGCACCGCCGTCGCCGAAGGCGCCGACGCCGCTGCCGCCGCGACCGGCGAAGCCGCCGCCCAGGCCGCGGACGCCATGCAGCCGGCCGCCGACGCCGCCCAGGCCGCTGCCAGCGACGCCGCCGATGCGACCAAGGCCGCCGCCAGCGACGCCGCCGACGCCACCAAGGCCGCCGCGCAGGACGCGATGGACAAGGCGAAGGACGCCGCGGACGACGCCAAGAAGGACTGATCCGCAGCGCCATCGCCGGACAGGCGCGACATCGGGAACCCGCTTCGGCGGGTTCCTTTTTTTCGCCCCGCCGCGCCGCCCGCGGGCGCGCGTCGGCCAGCGGTTATCCTTGCGCCTTCCCCGTTGCCTGCATCCGCCATGCCCGTCCTGCACTCCGGCCTGGATTCCCGGGCGCCCGACTTCGCCGCGAACGCCGAGTACCACCGCGAGCTCTCGCGCGAGCTCGACCGCCGCCTCGCCCGCGCCGCGGAAGGCGGCGGCGCGAAGGCGCGGGAGAAGCACACCGCGCGCGGCAAGCTGCTGGCGCGCGACCGCATCACCGCCCTGCTCGACCCGGGCTCGCCCTTCCTCGAGATCGCGCCGCTCGCCGCCGAGGGCATGTACGGCGACGAGGCGCCGGCGGCCGGCATGGTCTGCGGGATCGGCCGGGTGATGGGACAGGAAATCGTGGTGGTCGCCAACGACGCCACGGTCAAGGGCGGCACCTACTTCCCGATGACGGTGAAGAAGCACCTGCGCGCGCAGGAGATCGCGCGCGAGAACCGCCTGCCCTGCGTGTACCTGGTCGACTCGGGCGGCGCCTTCCTGCCGCTGCAGGACGAGGTGTTCCCGGACAGGGAGCATTTCGGACGCATCTTCTACAACCAGGCCCGCATGAGCGCGGACAACATCCCGCAGATCGCGGTGGTGATGGGCAGCTGCACCGCCGGCGGCGCCTACGTGCCGGCGATGAGCGACGAGAGCGTCATCGTCAAGGAACAGGGCACGATCTTCCTCGGCGGCCCGCCGCTGGTGAAGGCGGCGACCGGCGAGGTGGTCGACGCGGAGGCCCTGGGCGGCGCCGACGTGCACACCGCCGTCTCCGGCGTCGCCGACCACTTCGCCGAGGACGACCGCCACGCGCTCGAGATCGCGCGCGGCCTGGTCGGCAACCTCAACCGCCGCAAGCAGGTGCCGCTGGCGGTGCGCGAGCCGTGCGAGCCGCTGTACCCGGCGAGCGAGCTGTACGGCATCGTGCCGAAGGACACGCGCCGCCCCTTCGACATCCGCGAGGTCGTCGCGCGCGTGGTCGACGGCAGCGAGTTCGACGAGTTCAAGGCGCGCTACGGCAAGACCCTGGTCACCGGCTTCGCGCACCTGCACGGCTATCCGGTCGGCGTGGTCGCCAACAACGGCATCCTGTTCTCCGAGAGCGCGCTCAAGGGCGCGCACTTCATCGAGCTGTGCAACCAGCGCGGCATCCCGCTGGTGTTCCTGCAGAACATCACCGGCTTCATGGTCGGCCGCAAGTACGAGAACGCCGGCATCGCCAAGGACGGGGCGAAGATGGTCACCGCCGTCGCCTGCTCGAGCGTGCCCAAGTTCACCGTGGTGATCGGCGGCAGCTTCGGCGCCGGCAACTACGCGATGTGCGGCCGCGCCTACGGCGCGCGCTTCCTGTGGATGTGG
Source organism: Luteimonas sp. (assembly GCA_041905645.1). Lineage (GTDB taxonomy): Bacteria > Pseudomonadota > Gammaproteobacteria > Xanthomonadales > Xanthomonadaceae > Luteimonas. The sequence continues at coordinate 2,957 of JAYRKR010000089.1, read as the reverse complement.
CCCAACGCGCGCATCAGCGTGATGGGCGGCGAGCAGGCGGCGGGCGTGCTGGCGACGGTGCGCCGCGACGGCATCGAGGCCAGGGGCGGCACCTGGTCCACGGAGGAAGAGGAAGCGTTCAAGGCCCCCATCCGCGAGCAGTACGAATCGCAGGGCAGCCCCTGGTACGCCACCGCGCGGCTGTGGGACGACGGCATCATCGACCCGGCCGACACCCGCCGGGTGCTGGGACTGGGCATCTCGGCCGCCCTCAACGCGCCGATCGAACCGGCCCGGTTCGGCGTGTTCCGGATGTAACCGGCCCGACGCCGCCCGGTCACCTTCTTCGTGTAAGCCCTGCCAAGGGTGCTGCAACCCTTTGTCGGATGGCGGATTTGGTGAGCAACGTCACAGCCATGTGAAGGCGGCTGCATGCTAGTCTCGCCGTTCCCCCAGCCGTTCAGTCCCGTCCGAGGAAGCAGTTCCATGGCCATTTTCAACCAGCAGACCCCCGCCAAGAAAGACGTCCCGTCGTTCGCCAACGACCCGGCGCCCGCCCCGCAGGCGGCCCCCACCCCGATCCGCGAGACCCCGGCCGTGGCCGACTTCAATCCCACCCAGGCCGCGCCGCCGCGCGCCGCCGTCGAACCGGCCGCCAAGGAATCGCTGATCGCGGCCGACCTGACCATCGAAGGCAAGATCGAGGGCGCAGGCCACGTCCGCATCGCCGGCAAGTTCAAGGGCGACGTCAACGTGCAGGGCGACCTGACCATCGAGAAGGGCGCCAAGCTCAGCGGCGGCGTCCGCGCCAAGAAGGTCGTGGTGGCCGGCGAGCTCGAGGGCAACGTCGAGTCCGCGGCCCGCGTCGAGCTGCTCGACTCGGGCGCGCTGAGCGGCGACATCAAGGCCGGCACGCTCACCGTCGCGGCCGGCTCGCGCATCCGCGGCCACGTCGAATGCGGCTGGGGCGACAAGGACGTGCAGAAGGCCAACGGAAAGGCCGACAAGCCGGAACGCGAACTCGTCTCGTGAGCAACGCCCGCCCGGGCACGGCAGGTGCCACGCGCACCTGCCCGCACTGCAAGACGACGATCCTCGAGAGCTCGAGCATCTGCCCGTCCTGCCGGCACTACCTGCGCTTCGATTCGGCGAACGCGCAGGCCACCGCGGCGACCATCACCCCGCTCAACGTCGAAGGCAAGATCCGCCATCCCGCCGAAGGCGGCGCGTGGGAATACTCGGTGGTGCTGACCATCCGCGACGACGAGGACAATGAGATCGCGCGGCAGGTGGTGGGCGTGGGCGCGATGCTGGCCGGCGAGGAACGCAGCTTCAGCCTCGCGGTGGAGGTCGTGCCCACCAACGACATGCGCAAGCCGGCGAAGCGCGGCACGCGGCACTGACGCCGCGCGACAAGCGCGACGACGACGGACAGGGGCGCGCTTGCGCCCCTTTCTCTTGGGTCTTCGCCCGACTCCCCCAGAGAAGCACTGTCCCGATCGCAGGCTTGCCGAAAGGCGAGGTCCTTGCCTTGCGCTCGTGGATCACTGCGCAAGTCGCAACGCCGGGCGTGAATGCCTTCGGGGCGAAGTAAAGGAGGAGGCGTCGGCCGGAGGCGGGCGCCGGAAGCGTCGCCCGCAAGGGCATTCACATCCGGCGCCCAGGCATCCCGCGGACGCAGCGCTTTCCCTCGGTCGGGAGTAGCACTTTCTTTCCCCATCCCGAATGCATCGCAAGCCGGATTGCGCGCGCCGGGACAGCGTTCGACATACGCAACGGTATGCGTCCCCTTCCACTCGATGGCCACTCCACCGCCGCGCGATGATTTAAGGTGCACGCTCACACGAACAGGGGAACCACGCCATGCCAGCCGACCGCACCTACGCACCGGACCAGCTCTGGATGCCGGACGTCATCGCCGATCCGTATCCGGCCTACGCGCAGCTGCGTGATGCGAGTCCGCTGCAGTACGTGCTGTTGCCCAAGGGCGCGGTCGCGGGACTGGACGCACCGGTGACGGCGTGGGCCTTCATGCGCCACGACGACGCCATCGCCGCGCTGCGCGACCACGACACCTTCGCCTCCGGGCGCGACCCGCTCGCGGGCAAGGCGTTCCCGAAGATGGTGCTGCTGCAGGACGATCCGCCGCGGCATTCGCGCTTCCGCCAGCTGGTCAACAAGGCGTTCACGATGCGCAGGATCGAGACGCTGACGCCGTGGATCGAGGAGACCGCCGCGAAGCTGCTCGACGAGGCCGGCGAAGGCGAAGTCGAGGCCATGTCCCGCTACGCCGTGCCGCTGCCGGTGACGGTGATCGCGCGCCTGCTCGGCATCCCGGCGACCGACCTGGAGGCCTTCAAGCGCTGGAGCGACAGCCTGCTCGCGATCAGCTCCGCGCCGCCGGAGGAGCGCGCGCGGCAGAACCAGGAGATGGCGCAGTACTTCGGCCGCATGGTCGCGCAGCGCCGCGCGCAGGGCGCCGAGGACCTGATCACCACCCTGGTGGAATCGGAGATCGACGGCGAGCGCCTGCAGGACGCCGAGATCCTCGGCTTCTGCATCCTGCTGCTGGTGGCCGGCAACGAGACCACCACCAACCTGATCGGCAACATGCTGGGCCTCCTCGCCGACCGGCCGGCGCTGTGGGAGCGGCTGCGCGCCGACCGCAGCCTGGTCGAGCCGGTGATCAGCGAGACGCTGCGCTTCGAGAGCCCGGTGCACCGGCTGCCGCGGCAGGTCACGCGCGACGTCGAGATCCGCGGCACCCGCATCCCGGCCGGCGCGCGGGTCTCGATCTTCTACGGCGCGGCCAACCGCGACCCGGCCGCGTTCGCGGATCCGGACGAGTTCCGGCCCGAGCGCGACACCCGCGGCCACCTCGCCTTCGGCCAGGGCATCCACTACTGCCTCGGCGCGCCGCTGGCGCGCACGGAGGCGGCGATCACGCTCAACGCCTTCCTCGACCGCTTCCCCACCCT
>JAYRKR010000088.1:0-14989 GCA_041905645.1 Luteimonas sp. | reverse complement strand
AACCAGGCGCTGCGCGAGCTCGACGGCGCCGCCGCGCCGGCGGCGGGCGGCGGGGTCCCGCCGCCGCCCGGCCGCCCTGCGCGCGGCGCCTCCTTCATCACCGCGCCGCAGCCGGAGCAGGCGCCGGACGCGGCGCTGTCGGCGCCCGGCACCTACGAGACGGTGCTCGGGCAGGCGCAGCTCGACGCCTGGATCGCGCGCCTGCGCGCGGCCGACGAGTTCGCCTTCGACACCGAGACCGACTCGCTCGACGCCATGCGCGCCAACCTGGTCGGCATCAGCTTCAGCGTCGAGCCCGGCAGCGCCTGCTACGTGCCGCTGGCGCACGACTACCCCGGCGCACCGGCGCAGCTCGACCGCGCCGGGGTGCTGGCCGCGCTGGCGCCGCTGTTCGCGGACCCGGGAAGGAAGAAGCTCGGCCAGCACGGCAAGTACGACCTGCACGTGCTGCGCCGCCACGGCGTCGAGGTCGCCGGCTACGCCGACGACACCATGCTGGAGAGCTTCGTGCTCGACTCGGGGCGCACCCGCCACGACATGGACTCGCTGGCCGCGCGCTTCCTCGGCTATGCCACCGTCAAGTACGAGGACGTGACCGGCAAGGGCAGCAAGAAGATCGCCTTCTCGCAGGTCGCGCTCGATGACGCCACCCGCTACGCCGCCGAGGACGCGGACGTCACCCTGCGCCTGCACCGCGCGCTATCGCCTCGGCTGGCCGCCGAGCCCGGCCCGGCCTCGGTCTATCGCGACATCGAGATGCCGCTGGTGCCGGTGCTGGCGCGGGTGGAGGCCAACGGCGTGCTGGTCGACGCGGAGGAGCTGCGCCGGCAGAGCGCCGACCTGTCGCGGCGCATGCTCGACGCGCAGCGCCGCGCCACCGAGCTGGCCGGGCGCAGCTTCAACCTCGACTCGCCCAAGCAGCTGCAGGCGCTGCTGTTCGAGGAGCTGGCGCTGCCTGCGCTGGTGAAGACGCCCAGCGGCCAGCCGAGCACCAACGAGGAGGCGCTGGAGGCGATCGCCGACCAGCACGAGCTGCCGCGGGTGATCCTCGACTACCGCGCGCTGGCGAAACTGCGCAGCACCTACACCGACAAGCTGCCGGAGATGGTCAACCCCGAGACCGGCCGCGTGCATACCAGCTACCACCAGGCCGGCGCTGCGACCGGGCGGCTGGCCTCCAGCGACCCCAACCTGCAGAACATCCCGATCCGCAGCGAGGACGGCCGCCGCATCCGCAAGGCCTTCGTCGCGCCGCCCGGGCGCAGGCTGCTGGCCTGCGACTACTCGCAGATCGAGCTGCGGATCATGGCGCACCTGTCGGAGGACGCCGGGCTGCTGTCGGCGTTCGCCTCCGGCGCCGACATCCACCGCGCCACCGCGGCGGAAGTCTTCGGCCGCAAGCTCGAGGAGGTCACCGCCAACGAGCGCCGCGCCGCCAAGGCGATCAACTTCGGGCTGATGTACGGCATGAGCGCGTTCGGCCTGGCGCGCAACCTCGGCATCGCGCGCGGCGAGGCGCAGGACTACATCGCGCTGTACTTCTCGCGCTACCCGGGCGTGCGCGACTTCATGGAGCGCACCCGCAGCGAGGCGCGCGAGAAAGGCTACGTCGAGACCGTGTTCGGCCGCCGCCTGTACCTGGAATACATCGGCCGCGGCACCCAGGCCCAGCGCGCCGGCGCCGAGCGCGCGGCGATCAACGCGCCGATGCAGGGCACCGCGGCCGACATCATCAAGCGCGCGATGGTGGCGGTGGACGCCTGGCTGCAGCCGCACGCGGCGCGGGCGAAGATGATCCTGCAGGTGCACGACGAGCTGGTGTTCGAGGCCGACGCGGATTTCGTCGAGACCCTGCGCGCGGAAGCCGCAGGGCTGATGTCCGCGGCCGCGCAGCTGCGCGTGCCCCTGGTGGTCGACAGCGGCGTCGGCGCCGACTGGGACGAGGCCCATTGAGAAGGGCCGGCGGCCGCTCGCTGAACGGAGTAAACGCCGGCTGAATCCAACAAAAAATTAACTGACGGCTTCACGAACTATCCATGTGAGGAGTGGTCAGATAGCTCGCGACGGATGCAAGGTCCGTCGCCGATCTCTCCCTCCCCTGGAGTGATCCCCGGAACGCCAGGCCACTCCCCAGGCCCCGTTCCGCAAGCCCCGCCGGCCCCCCCTGCCTGCGGGGCTTTTTTATGCCCGCGCCCCGGACGGGCATCGCGCCGGGCCGGAATCCCGCCGGCGCCGGGCCGCGCGGGCGTCCCGGCCGGCCGATCCGCGCGGGGCGGACCCGGCGCCGCGGTTCTCGTGGATGATGGAAGCCCTGGATCCCCGGACCCGCGGGGGCGGCATAGAGCGAGCGGCCGGCGCCGTGGCGGCCCGGCCGCGACCGGAGGAGGCACGATGTCAGACCTGTTCCACCTGTCCATGCCCTGGTGGCACTTCGTGCTGCGCGCCGCGCTGGTCTACTTCGGGGTGATGGTGCTGGTGCGCGTGTCCGGCAAGCGCGCGGTCGGCCAGTTCACCCCGTTCGACCTGGTGCTGCTGATCCTGATCGGCAACGCGGTGCAGAACGGCCTCAACGGCGGCGACAACTCGCTCACCGGCGCGCTGGTGCTGGCGGTGTGCCTGATCGCGCTGAACTACCTCATGGCCTGGCTCACCGCGCGCTTCCCGCGCGCGCGCTCGCTGGTCGAGGGCGATCCGGTCGAACTGGCGCGCGACGGCAGGATCTACCACGAGGTGCTCAGGCGCGAGCTGGTGAGCAAGGTCGACTTCCGCGAAGCCATGCGCAACGCCGGCTGCGACGACATCGGGCAGGTCGCGCTGGCGACGCTCGAGACCAACGGCCACATCAGCATCATCATCCGCGGCGGCGGCGGCGGGTCCAACTAGGGCTTCCGCCCGATCCGGCACCTGCCCGGCACCGCCCGTCATCCCCGCGAAAGCGGGGATCCAGCGACTTTGGCGTTCCCCCGGGAAGTCGCCGGACCGGCCGCCGCCAGGCACTGAAACGCCTCGGCCTTCGCGCCGGTCCGCGGCCCGCGGTCGGGCGCGCTTCAGGCCGGCGCCAGCCAGTCGCGCGGCCGCAGGTAGTCCTGCAGCCGCGCTTCGGCGCTGCCCGGTTCCGGCGCGTAGCCGTATTCCCAGCGCACCAGCGGCGGCAGGCTCATCAGGATCGACTCGCTGCGCCCGCCGGACTGGATGCCGAACAGCGTGCCGCGGTCCCAGAGCAGGTTGAACTCGACGTAGCGGCCGCGGCGGTAGAGCTGGAACGCGCGCTCGCGCTCGCCGTACGCCGCGTCGCGGCGGCGCGTGACGATCGGCAGGTAGGCCTCGAGAAAGCCGTCGCCGACCGCGCGCAGGTAGTCGAAGTCGCGCTCGAACTCCGTGTGCAGGTCGTCGAAGAACAGCCCGCCCACGCCGCGCGTCTCGCCGCGGTGCTTGAGGAAGAAGTACTCGTCGCACCAGCGCTTGTGCGCCGGATAGCGGTCGTCGCCGAACGGCGCGCACAGGTCGCGCGCGACGCGGTGCCAGTGCAGCACGTCCTCGTCGACCGGGTAGAACGGCGTCAGGTCGAAGCCGCCGCCGAACCACCACGCCACGGTCTCGCCGTCGCGCTCGGCGCGGAAGTGGCGCACGTTGGCGTGGGTGGTCGGCAGGTGCGGGTTGCGCGGGTGGAACACCAGCGACACGCCGACCGCGCGCCACGACGCGCCGGCCAGCTCCGGCCGCGCCGCGGTGGCCGAGGGCGGCAGGCGGGTGCCGGAGACGTCGGAGAAGCCGATGCCCGCCTGTTCGAACACCGCGCCCTCGCGCAGCACGCGGGTGCGCCCGCCGCCGCCTTCCTCGCGCACCCAGCGGTCCTCGACGAAGCGGGCCCGGCCGTCGGCGGTTTCGACGGCCGCGCAGATGCGGTCCTGCAGGCCGGTGAGGTAGCTGCGCACGCGTTCGAGTTCGTCCATGCGCGGCATTGTAGGGCGTGCGCCGCCACCCGCCAGCCGACCGGGCCGCCGGCGGCGCGAACAGCCGCGCCATGCAATGCATTCGCGCGCCGCCCGATCCGACGCGAGGCCTGCTCCACGATGCCGCTCGCAGCGGCGCGCCGACAATGCGCGCGAGACCGATGCGCAGCGCGTGTTCGTGAAATGGAGCCATGCGTTCGACATCGGCGGCAAGGGATGACGCGGTTATGCGGCCGTAACTGACATCGGGACGATCGCGACGGATAATGCGGTCGCGAAGCCGTAACCGATACGCGTCATCCTGCCTGCGCGGCATGCGTTCCGGCGACGTCCCACGGTTGCGCGTTCTGCGTTCCGCCCGCGGCGCATGCGCTAACGCCGGCCTAACGGATCGTTAGGGTCGTGCGAACGCGATGCCACGCATCGTCGCGATCCCATCAAACCGGCAGCGAGCCCGCGATGACGACGAACCAACCGACCGGCGCACTGCGCGTCGCATCCTTTCCACTGCTGGAGGACGTGATCGTCCTCGCCGATGTGGCGACGCGCGTGCGCGACCCGCGCAGGATCGTGGCGGCGCTGGTCTCGGGGCTGCGCGGCCTGCTCGGCGTCGCCGGCGCCCTGCCGCCGGAACTGCTGCGCCCGGATCCGCACGGCTATGCGCGGCGCGAGCTGTACCGGTCGCCCACCCACGGCTACCAGGTGCTGGCGATCACCTGGGGGCCGGGGCAGGGCAGCTCGGTGCACGACCACGCCGACACCTGGGGCGTGGAGGCAGTGCTGCGCGGACAGCTGGAAGTCGTCGACTACGGCATCGCCAGCCGCAACCGCGCGCTGATGGCGCTGCGCCCGCGCGACCACCACGCGCTGGTCGACGGCAGCGTGATCGGCCTGCTGCCGCCGCACGACCTGCATTCGTGCCGCAACGCCGGCAACCGCGAGACCGCGGTGTCGCTGCACGTGTACGGCACGCCGCTCGAGGAGGTCCGCCGCTTCGTGCACGTCGAAGGAGAGCTGTACCGGCCCGAACGGGTGCGCCTGGCGAGCGTGTGAGCGCGCCGCGTCAGGACGAAGCCCCGGCGGCATCCCGGGGGGCTAGGGCGACGGTGCGTCGTGGCAGGCGGGCACCCACGGCGCCAGCGACACCCGCCAGATGTTGTACTGGCCGTTGTCCCAGGCCTGGATGCGCGCCAGGTCGCGATCGGCCTGCGCGGGATCGCGCGGATAGCGGATCGGCACCGTGCGCTCGCTGCTGAAGTACAGCGTGCACAGGTCCGGGCCCAGGCGCGGCTCGGCGTCGGAGCCTTCGGCGTTCACCACGTCGCCCAGGTGCCGCGGCGTGCCCCAGCGGCCGTCCTCGCGGAAGACGATGAACAGGTCCATGCCGCGGGCCGGCGCACGGCCCGAGCCGAACACCATGAACGATTCGTCCGGCGCGACCGCGGGATCGACGTCGCTGAAATCGCCGCCGGCGCTGAACGGCAGCGGCTCGGGCGCCAGGTAGGCGCCGTCGCGGTACTGCGAGCGGTACAGCCGGAACTTGCCGGCGTCGCCGGAGGGGTGCATGAAATAGACGCTGCCGTCGGCCACCACGCTGGTGGCGAAGGTGGCCGTGCTGCCGTTGACGGCGTCGGGCAGGCGCCATGGCTTGCCCCAGCCGTCGCCCTCGCGGTCGACCCGCCACAGGTTGCCGCCGTGGCCCGCGAAGCGCTTGCCGTTGTACTCGCCGTCGATCGGCGCGCCGCCGGGCTGCGCGGGCCGGTTGGAGATGAACACCATGAAGCTCCCGTCCCGCGCCAGCGAGGGCTCCAGGTCGCTCCAGGCGCCGGAGAACGGCGCGACCCGCGGCGGCGACCAGCCGTCGCCCGCGCGGTGCGTCTCCAGGATCGTGGCGCCTTCCTTGCTGCTGCGCTGGAAGTAGAGCGTGTCGCCGTCCGGCGCGAAGGTGGGCGCGGAATCGTGCGCCGGTCCCGAGACCACGCCCGGCGCGAACACCGTCGGCGTCGCCGCCTCCATGCGGTCCGCCGACGATGCGGGGGCCGCCAGCGTGGCCGCGGCGACCGCGAGCGCCGCCGCCAGCCGCGGGATGCCGGTCGCGGAAGCCGTCGCCGCGCTCATTTCAGGGTGCGCTCGAACAGCTCGTCGATGCGGCGGTACTCGTCGTACCACGCGTCCGGGTGCACGAAGCCGTGGCGCTCCATCGGGTAGGGCGCGATCTCCCACTTGTCCTTGCGCAGCTCGATCAGCTTCTGCGCCATCATCACCGAGTCGCGGAAGAACACGTTGTCGTCGATCATGCCGTGCGCGATCAGCAGGTGGTCCTGCAGGCCGTCGGCGTACCCGATCGGCGACGAGACCTTGTAGGCCTCCGGGTCGAGGTCCGGCGTGTTGAGGATGTTGGACGTGTATTCGTGGTTGTACTGGGTCCAGTCCGCCACCGGGCGCAGCGCGGCGCCGGCCTTGAACGCGCCCGGCGCGCGGAACAGCGCCATGTAGGTCATGAAGCCGCCGTAGCTGCCGCCGTAGATGCCGGCGCGGTCGCGATCGCCCTGCCTGTTCGCGACCAGCCAGTCGAGGCCGTCGAGGTAGTCCTCGAGCTCCGGGTGGCCCATGTTGCGGTAGATCGCGTCGCGCCAGTCGCGGCCGTAGCCCTGCGAGCCGCGGTAGTCGAGGTCGAGCACGACGTAGCCCTGCTGCACCAGCAGGTTGTGGAACATCTGCTCGCGGAAGTAGTTGGGATAGCGCGCGCTGACGTTCTGCAGGTAGCCGGCGCCGTGCACGAACATCACGATCGGGTACTTGCGGCCGGCCTCCATCCGCTTCGGGCCGTAGTACTTGCCCCAGACCACGCCGGCGCCGTGCTTCGAAGGCACCTGCACGTACTCGGGCTGGATCCAGTCGATCGCCTTGAACGCGGGCTTGCGGGTGTCGGTGAGCTCGCGCAGGCCGCTGCCGTCGGCGTCGGCCACCGCCAGCTGGATCGGCAGATAGGGGCCGGAGTGCGCGATGAGCACGCGGTCGCCGCGCGGGGACAGGCTGAAGCCCTCGACGCCGTCGAGCGAGGTCAGCTCGCGCACCTCGCCGCCCGAGGCGGGCACCGAGCACAGCTCGTAGTCGCCGGGCGCGCGGCGGTTGCAGACGAAGTAGAAGCTGCGGCCGTCGGGCGCGAGCTCGGGCGAGGAGACTTCCCACTTGCCCGAGGTCAGCGCGCGCGCCCTGCCGCCGTCGGCGAGGTAGAGCTGCGAGTATCCCGACTCCTCCGACAGCAGCCACAGCGTGCGGTTGTCGGGCATCCAGCCGAAGTCGTTGTAGCTCCAGTTGATCCACGCGTCGTCGTGCAGGCGGTGGCGCGAGAGCAGCTTCGCGTTCGCGAGGTCGACGGTGGCGATCCAGCGGTCCTTGTTGTCGATCGCGCGCACCAGCAGGGCGACGTTGCGGCCGTCGTCGCTCCAGTGGATCGCCGGGCCGCTGCCGTCGCCGTCGGTCTCGATGCGCACGTCGCGGTCGCCCTTGAGCGGGTCCTTGCCGGCGGCCTTGCGCAGCGACGCCAGCGGGTCGTCGGCGATGCCGGGCAGGGCGTCGTACTTCAGCTCGCGCACCGAAGCGTTCGCGACGTCGACCAGCCACACCTTCTGCGGCAGCGGCGCGTTGTGCGCGACCAGCGTGCGCGCCTCCTCGGTCTCGGCGTAGCCGGACTCGGTGACGTAGCGCGGCAGCTGGTAGGCGCGGCCGCCGTCGGCGCCCTTGGCCTGGGTCACCGCGACCAGCCAGCGGCCGTCGGGCGAGAGCGCGCTGTCGACGATGTCGACGTCCTTGCCCAGGTACGCGGGCGCGGGCGCGCGGGTGGGATCGGCGCGGCGCCACAGTTCGTCCTGCTCGCGCGCGGCGTCCTTGCGCGCCTTGTCGTCCTTGAGCGTGCGGATCACGTCGAGCTGGTGGTCGCGCAGCGCGTCCGCCTCCGGCGCCTTGTCCGGGTCGTCCTCGGCCTTGAGCAGCGAGGCCTGGGCGACGCCGCCGGCGGCGGTCCAGCGGTACCAGTCGTTGCCGGCGCGCCAGACCAGGCCACCGTCGCTGCCCCACTGCGGGCGCGACTCGGCGGCGTCGGTGCGGGTGAGCTGCGCGAGCGCGCCGGTCGACAGGTCGCGCACGAAGACGTCGCCGTTGCGGACGAAGGCCATGCGCCGGCGCTGCACGTCGAGCACCTGGCGCTCGCCGTCGATCGTCGCCAGCGCGGCGCCGTCCAGGCGCGCCGCCGCGCCGCTCCCCGCTTCCGAGGAGGCGGGCTCGACGGCCTGCGTCCAGGTGTCGCGGATGTTGCCGCCGTCGCGCTTGAGCGTGTAGTAGGCCTGCCTGCCGTCCCAGGACCACCATGCGCCCTCGATGCCGGGCCCGATCCAGTCGGGATCGGCCATCACCTGCGCCAGCGTCAGCGGCTGGGCGGGCTGCGCCGCGGCGGCACCGGCGAAGGCGAGCGAGAGGGCGAGGAGGCAGGGCGGCAGGCGGCGCGTCATCGAAGGGTTTCCCGGCAAAAAATCCCGCGCAGCGTAGCAGGCGGGATCGCGCGCGCATGGGCCACGGGTCATGGTCCGCGGGCACGGGCCGCCTTGCGCTGCCTGCTCTTGTGGGAGCGACGGGAGTCGCGACGGCGGCCGGGCGATGGCGGTCGCGACTTCCGTCGCTCCTACAAGAAGCGGGGCACGCTTTTGCGGACCCCGGCAAGGGAGGCGCACAATACGCGCGGCGGCGATCCCCCTCGCCGCGGAGCGAGCAACGTGGATGCCCTGCTGCTGTCGCGGATCCAGTTCGGGTTCGTGATCTCGTTCCACATCCTGTTCCCCGCCTTCACCATCGGCCTGGCGCACTGGCTGGCCTTCCTCGAGTGGCGCTGGCTGCGCACCCGCGAGGCGCTGTGGCGCGAGCTCTATTTCTTCTGGCTCAAGATCTTCGCGATCTCCTTCGGCATGGGCGTGGTATCGGGGATCGTGATGAGCTTCCAGTTCGGCACCAACTGGGCGGTGCTCAGCGAGCGCGCGGGCAACATCCTCGGCCCGCTGCTCAGCTACGAGGTGCTGACCGCGTTCTTCCTCGAGGCGACCTTCCTGGGCGTGATGCTGTTCGGCTGGAAGCGCGTTTCGCACAAGGTGCATTTCCTGGCCACCTGCATGGTCGCGCTGGGCACGCTGTTCTCCACCTTCTGGATCATCTCGGCCAACAGCTGGATGCAGACGCCGCAGGGCTACGCGATCGTCGACGGCATGTTCGAGCCGGTGAGCTGGTGGCAGGTGATCTTCAATCCCTCGTTCCCGTACCGCCTGGCGCACATGGTGCTGGCGGCCTTCATCACCACCTGCTTCGTGATCGGCGGCGTCAGCGCCTGGTACATGGTGCGCGGCGACCACTTCGCCGCCGGCAAGCGCGGGCTGAAGATGGCGGTGGCGTTCGCCGCGATCGCGGTGCCGCTGCAGATCCTCGCGGGCGACCTGCACGGGCTCAACGTCGGCGAGCACCAGCCGGTGAAGCTGGCGGCGATCGAAGGGCACTGGCACGAGGGCGCGCCGGGCGAGGGCGTGCCGCTGGTGCTGTTCGCGCTGCCCGACCAGGCCGGCGAGCGCAACCGTTTCGAGGTCGCGGTGCCGCGGCTGGGCAGCGTGGTGCTGACCCACAGCTGGAACGGCACGATCCAGCCGCTGACCGCGGTGCCGCGCGAGGAGCGTCCACCGGTGGCGCCGGTGTTCTGGAGCTTCCGGATCATGGTGGGCCTGGGCGTGCTGATGCTGCTGCTCACCCTCGCCTCGCTGTGGGCGTGGTGGCGCGGCTGGATGTTCGACGCGTCCGGGCGCGCGCGCTGGCTGTGGCAGGGCTGGCGGCTGCTCAGCCCGGCCGGGTTCCTCGCGCTGCTCGCAGGCTGGTACGTCGTCGAGATCGGGCGCCAGCCCTACGTGGTCTACGGCCTGCTGCGCACCAGCGAGGCGGTGAGCCCCAACGTGCAGGCGGCCGCGGTGATGGCCTCGCTGGTCACCTACGCCTGCGCCTACGCGGTGATCTTCGGCGCCGGCGCCTGGTACATCCTCAAGCTGATCCGGCGCGGGCCGAGGCCCGACGAGACGCCGCCCGAGCACGCCGGCGGCGACCGCACGCCGGCGCGGCCGCTGTCGGTGGGCGATGCCGCGGCCGGCGATGCCGCGGCGTCCCGGGCGGGTGCGCCATGACGCTCGAGCTCGCGCTGCCGGTGGTGTGGTTCGCCGTGATCGGCTTCGGCGTGCTGATGTACGTGCTGCTCGACGGCTTCGTGCTCGGCATCGGCATCCTCGCACCGTTCGCCGAGGACGAGGCCCAGCTCGACCACACCATGAACACCGCCGCGCCGATCTGGGACGGCAACGAGACCTGGCTGGTGCTCGGCGGCGCCGGGCTGCTGGCGGCCTTCCCCAAGGCCTACGCGCTGGTGCTCTCGGCGCTGTACCTGCCGGTGCTGGGGATGCTGATCGCGCTGATCTTCCGCGGCGTGGCGTTCGAGTTCCGCTTCAAGGCGGTGCGCGGCAAGCGCTTCTGGGGCGGCGCGTTCGCGGTCGGCTCGATCGTGGCCGCGTTCGCGCAGGGTGTGATCCTGGGCGCGCTGGTCGAGGGCATGCCGCTGCAGGGCGGCAAGTACCTGGGCGGTGCGTTCGGCTGGTTCAGCCCGTTCTCGATGCTGACCGGCATCGCGGTGGTGTTCGGCTACGCGCTGCTGGGCTCGTGCTGGCTGATCCTCAAGACCGAGGGCGCCACCCAGAAGACCGCGCGCACGCTGACCCGGCCGCTGGTGCTGGTGGTGGTGGCCTTCATGGGCCTGGTGAGCGCCTGGCTGCCGTTCCTGGACTCGCGGATCATGGCGCGCTGGTTCGAGAGCGGGAACTTCTGGTGGCTGGCGCCGGTGCCGCTGCTGGCGCTGCTCAACGCGTTCGCGCTGTGGCGCGCGGCGCTGCGCGAGGGCCGCGACGCGGCGCCGTTCGTGCTGACGCTGTGCTTCTTCGCGCTCGGCTTCGCCGGGCTGGTGCTGGGCATCTGGCCCAACATCGTGCCGCCCGCGCTGACCATCTGGGAGGCCGCCTCGCCGCCGTCGTCGCAGGGCTTCCTGCTGGTCGGGCTGGCGATCCTGCTGCCGGCGATCCTGGGCTACACCTACTGGTCGTATTCGGTGTTCCGCGGCAAGGTGGCGGCGGATTCGGGGTATCACTGACCGACGGTGTGCCGGCGGGCCGCGCCCAGCGGTCGCGGAAGTGGCAATGGACGCGTCGTCGTCGTCGCGCCGGGATTGGGGCGCGTTCGCCCGGCTGAATCGGGGCCGGGTCCGGCAATTCCCCAAGCACGGCGTTTTCCCGCACAATCCCAGCGGATTTCGCCGCTTCCCGGGCCATGCACGCCTACGTCTACAAGAGCCTGCGCAAGGCCGACACCTATGTCTACCTCGCCACCCGGGACGATTTCGGATCGCTGCCCGGGCCGCTGCGCGGGCAGCTGGAGCCGCTGCGGTTCGTGCTCGACCTGGCGCTGACGCCGGAGCGCAGGCTGGCGCGCGGGGACGCGGCGACGGTGCGCGACAACCTCGCCGCGCGCGGCTTCCACCTGCAGGTTCCGCCCGCGGCCGCGATCGACCCGATGTCCGGCGACTGGGGCACCGATGCCTGAGTCCCTGTTGCGCAGGCGGCGCTTCGCGCTCGCGCTGGCGACCGGCGCGCTGCTCGCGGCCCTCGCCGGCTTCGGCGGCGCGCTGGCCGCGCTGGCCGGCTGGCTGGCGCAGCCGGCGCTGGCGCTCGCCGCGCGCTGGCGGCGTGGCGACGCGGCGCCCGACCGTGGGGCCCTGGCCCTGCGCGAAGATGCCCTGGCGCTGGCGCTGCTGTGGGGCGGCGGCCTGCTGGTCGCCGCGGCGCTGGTGGCCTGGCCGCTGGCGGCGCTGCGCGAGAGCGGCGGGCTGGGCGGGGCGCTGGCGCTGAGCGCGGTGGCCGGCATCTGCGTGATCGGCCTGTGGCGAACCTGGCCGCTGTGGCGGGCCGCCGGGCGCGAAGGAGGGGCGCTCGCGCGCCACTGGCACGCGCTGGGCGAGGCCGATACCAGCGGCTGGCACGGCGCGGCCGCGGCCGCATGCGTGGCCGCGCTGCTGGCGACGGCGCTGCTGCAGGCCTGGCCGGGGCTGCTCTCGCCGGCGGGCCACTGGATCCTGGCCGGCGCATCGGTGCTGGCCTGGCCGCTGCTGCACGCCGCCTTGCAGGGGATGGCCGCGCCGGCGGCGTTGCCGGCGATGCCGATCGTCGAGATGGCGGGCGCCGACGAGCCGCCCGCGGTCGAGATCGAAGGCGACCTGCAGGCGCACCTGTACGACGCCGCGCGCCGCGGCCGGGTCGAGCGCGCGCTGGAACTGCTCGACGCGGGGGCCGATCCGCACGCGCTGCCGGGCGAGGACGAGCGCGACCAGCGCAGCCTGCCTGTGCTGGCCGCGGTGCTGCCCGACCTGCGCCTGCTGCGCGCGCTGATCGCGCGCGGCGTCGACGTCAACGCCGCGCACCAGGGCATGGCGCCGCTGCTGGCGGCCACCCGCGACAGCAGGCCCGGCCGCCCCGAGGCGGTGATGACCCTGCTCGCCAACGGCGCCGACCCGCGCGCGGCCGATGCCGACGGCAACACGCCGCTGCACCACGCCGCGCGCAGCTCCGACCCCGGCGTCGCCGCGCTGCTGCGCGACGCCGCGGCCGACCTGGCCGCGCTCAACCGCGACGGGCGCACCCCGCTGGGCGTGGCCTGCGCCGCGGGCAACTGGCGCCTCGCGCGCTTCCTGCTCGAGCGCGGCGCCCATCCCGAGCCTGCCGACGCCACTCCCGCGCTGCTGGCCGCCGCCGGCGGCGACGAGGACGACCCGGCCGGCGTCGCCCTGCTGCTCAAGCACAAGGCCAAGGCCGATGCGCGCGACCGCGAGGGCCGCAGCGCGCTGCACGAGGCCGCGCTCGCAGGCCACGCCGAGATCGTGTCCGTGCTCGTCGACGCCGGCGCCGACGTGCAGGCGCGCGATGCCGCCGGCCGCACCCCGCTGCTGGAAGCCGCGCGCGGCGGCCGCCTGGCCGCGCTGGAGGCGCTGGTGGGCGCGCGCGCCGACGTCGCCGCGGTCGACGGCGAAGGCCGCGATGCGCTGCTGCTGGCCTGCACCGCCGAGCTGGTGTCCTCGCCGCTGGTGCGGCGCCTGCTCGAGCTCGGCGCCGACGCCACGCGCACCGATGCCGCCGGCAAGCGCGCGATCGACCACGCCGCCGCCGCCGGGCGCTGGTCGCTGGTGGCGGCGCTCGACCCGGACTACCCGCTGCCGGCGAGCGTGGCCGGCGATGCCGCCGCCGGCGACAGCCCGCAGCCGGATCGCGCGCCGCTGTCGCTGCTGCGCGAGGCGCTGCGCGAGGCGCGCTTCGACGGCCACGAGCGGCTGCTGTCGCTGCTTTCGCCGCGCGAGCTCGGCGGCCTGCTGCTCGACGACGAGGCGCCGCTCTCCCTGCCGCGGATCGAATGGCTGCTCGACCGGGGCGCCGACCCGGAAGTCGCCGACGCGCATGGCGACACGCCGGTGTTCGCGCTGCTGTCGGACGGCCCTGCGGCGCTGCCGGCGCTGCAGCTGCTGCTGCGCCGCGGCGCCTCGCCCGCGGGCGCCGGCGGGCTGGCGCGCTTCCTCGAGGCCTGCGCGGCCGGCGACCAGGCCGGCCGTGCGCTGGAGCAGTGCGCGCTCGACCTGCTCGGCGCCGGCGCGGATCCGTTCGCCGCGGCGCCTTCCGGCGACCCGCCGCTGGCGCTGGCGGTGCGGCTGGGCTGGATGCGGCTGCTGGAGCGGCTCGTCGAATGCGGCGTCGACCTCGACGCGCGCGATGCCCACGGCATGACCGCGCTGCACCTGTGCGCGGCGCTTTCGCGCGAGGCCGCGCTTAAGCTGCTGGTGCGCAACGGCGCCGCGCCGGCGGTGCGCGCCGCCGACGGCCAGACGCCGCTGGGCGTGGCGCTGTCGGGCGGGCGCCGCGACCTCGCCGACTGGCTCGACTGGCGCGGCTGGCCGCTGCCCGGGCGCGCGCTGCGCGAGACCGACCTGCCGGCCGCGGCCATCGTCGGCGACCGCGACGCCGTGCGCCGCCTGCTCGACCTCGGCCTGCCGGTCGACACCGTCGACGCGCAGGGCTGCACCGCGCTGCTGCGCGCGGCCGGCGGCGGCCATCGCGACACCGTCGAACTGCTGCTCGAGCGCGGCGCCGACCCGCAGCGCGCCGCGCACACCGGCGCCACCCCGCTGTCGGCGGCGGTGAGCATGCGCCAGGGCGAGATCGTCGATCGCCTGCTCGCCGCCGGCGCCACGCTGGAGCAGCGCCTGCCGGGCGAAGTCACGGTACTGATGCTCGCCGCCGCGCTCGGCCTGCCCGACCTGTGCGCGCGCCTGCTCACCGCCGGCGCCAACGTGCACGCGGCCGACGCCCAGGGCCTGACGCCGCTGCACTGCGCGGCGCTGTACGGCTTCACCGGCCGCGACCGCGCGCGCCTGCTGGCGCTGTTCGACACCCTGCTGCTGGCCGGCGCCGAGCCCGACACCGCCGCGGCTGGCGGCGTCACCCCGCTGCTGCTGCTGCTCGGCGCGCGCGCCGAGCCCGGCACCGCCTGCGACGAGGACGTGGTGATGGCCGCGCTCGACCACCTGCTGGACGAGGAGGTCTCGCTCGACGCGCAGGACCCGCGCGGCTTCGGCCCGCTGCACCTGGCCGCGCTGCACGGCCAGCTGCGCATGACCCAGCGCCTGCTGCGCGCCGGCTGCGACCCCGACCTGCGCGACGCCCTCAACCGCACCCCGCGCGAGATCGCGGTGATGCGCGGCTTCGTCGACGTCGCCGCCGAGTTCGCGCCCCTGCAGTCGGGAGTGTCGATGGCGCGCTTCCTGCGCGACCGGGGATAAGGCAGTGATTCGTGATTGGTGATTGGTGATTCGAAAGAGCGGGCAAGCAGCAGCGCCTTGGCTTTTGCGAATCACCAATCACCAATCACGA
>JAYRKR010000087.1:0-15000 GCA_041905645.1 Luteimonas sp. | reverse complement strand
TGCCGCGCGCGGGCTTGCCCTGCGGCGGCTGCGGCTCGGGCGCAGGCGCGGCGGCCTCGCCGCGCAGGCGCGCGACCTGGCGCTCGGCGCGGTCGAGCTCGTACGAGACGCGCAGCAGCAGGCCGAGCGCGGCGCAGGTCATCAGCACGCTGGAGCCGCCCGAGGAGATCAGCGGCAGGGTCAGGCCCTTGGTCGGCAGGATGCCGAGGTTGACGCCGATCGAGACGAAGGCCTGCAGGCTGATCGCCAGCGCGACGCCGAAGGCGCAGTAGCCGGCGAAATGGCGGCGCATGCCGACGCAGCGGTAGCCGACCCAGAACGCGCGCCCCACCAGCAGCGCGTACAGCCCGACCACCAGGCACACGCCGGCGAAGCCCAGCTCCTCGGCGATCACCGAGAAGATGAAGTCGGTGTGCGCCTCTGGCAGGTACGAGAGCTTCTGCACCGAACCGCCCAGGCCCACGCCGAACCACTCGCCGCGGCCCACCGCCATCAGCGCGTTGCTGAGCTGGTAGCCCGAGCCGAGCTGGTCCGCCCAGGGATCGAGGAAGGAGGTGAACCGGCGCACCCGGTAGGGCTCGAGGATCGCGATGAAGGCGAACACCGGCAGGCCGACCACGATCGGCAGCGACATCCGCGGCAGGTTGACGCCGCCGAGCACCAGCATGCCGGCGGTGATCGCCAGCAGCAGCGACGAGGAGCCGAAGTCCGGCTGAAGCAGCAGCATGCCCACCAGCGCCACCGCCACGCCCAGCGGCTTGAGCATCGCCGGCCAGGTCGCGTTGACCTCGTCGCGGAAGCGCACCAGGTAGCTCGACAGCCAGACGATGTAGAGGACCTTCACCGCCTCGACCGCCTGGAACTTGGAGAAGCCCAGGTTGATCCAGCGGCGCGCGCCGTTGACGCTGCTGCCCACGCCCGGCACGAACACCAGCGCGAGCAGCACGAAGCAGCCCAGCAGCAGCAGCTGGTTGTAGTGCTCCACCGTCTTGAGCTCGGTGCGCATCGCCCACACCGCCAGGCCGATGCCGATCAGCAGGAACAGCAGGTGGCGGTTGAGGAAATAGAACGGGCCCACGTCCAGCCCCTCGCCGATGGCGATCGAGCTGGAGGCCACCATCACCACGCCCAGGCCGGCCAGCGCGACGCACGCGCCCAGCAGCCAGCCGTCGTAGCGGCCGGTGATGGCGTCGATTCTCGTCGCCTGCCTTGCGTTGCCGTCCATCAGCGCACCTTCAACGTCGCGAGGCCGACCAGCACCAGCACCACCGAGATGATCCAGAAGCGCACGATCACGCGCGGCTCCGGCCAGCCCTTGAGCTCGAAGTGGTGGTGGATCGGCGCCATCCGGAACACGCGCCGGCCGGTGAGCTTGAACGAGGCGACCTGGATCATCACCGACAGCGTCTCGACCACGAACACGCCGCCCATGACCACCAGCACCAGCTCCTGGCGCACGATCACCGCGATGGTGCCGAGCACCGCGCCCAGCGCCAGCGCGCCGATGTCGCCCATGAACACCATCGCCGGGTAGGTGTTGAACCACAGGAAGCCGAGGCCGGCGCCGGCGATCGCGGCGCAGATGATCACCAGCTCGCCGGCGCCCGGGACCTGCGGGATCTGCAGGTAGCTGGAGAACACCGCGTTGCCCGAGGCGTAGGCGAACACGCCCAGCGCGCACGCCACCAGCACCGACGGCATGATCGCCAGCCCGTCGAGGCCGTCGGTGAGGTTGACCGCGTTGGAGAAGCCGACGATCCAGAAGTAGGCGACCACCACGAAGAACGCGCCCAGCGGGATCGCCACGGTCTTGAGCAGCGGCACGAAGAACGTGGTCGCCGCCGGCACCGACGGGTCGGCGGTGAAGTACAGGAACAGGCCGGCCGCGAGGCCGAACAGTGACTGCAGCAGGTACTTCCAGCGCGACTTGAGCCCGTTGGGGTCGCGGCGCACGATCTTGATCCAGTCGTCGTACCAGCCGATCGCGCCGAACGCCAGCATCACCGCCAGCACCAGCCAGACGTACTTGTTGCGCAGGTCGCCCCACAGCAGCACCGAGGCGAGCACCGTCATCAGGATCAGCGCGCCGCCCATGGTCGGCGTGCCGGCCTTGGAGAAATGGGTCTGGGGGCCGTCGCTGCGGATCGGCTGGCCGCCCTTGTACTGCGCGAGCCTGCGGATCACCGCCGGGCCCCACCACAGCGACAGCGCCAGCGCGGTCAGCGCGCTGAGGATGCCGCGGAAGGTCAGGTAGCCGAACAGCCCGAACAGGGTGTCGAGTTGCTTCAGCCAGTGGCTGAGTTCAAGCAGCATGCGCGGTCTCCCCTTGCAGCAGCGCGGTCACCACGCGGTCCATCGCGCTGCCGCGCGACCCTTTCACCAGCACCCTTGTGGGAGCGGCTTCGGCCGCGAGCTTCTGCCCCGGCGCGGAAGAGCTCGCGGCTGAAGCCGCTCCCACAGGAGCCGTTCCCTCGCCGGGCGCCCCTGCCAGGGCGCCGAGGTCCGCACGCAGCGCACCGGCCAACGCCGCGTGCGACTCGAACGCGCGCCCGCCCTCGCCGAACGCCGCGGCCGCCGCCGCGCTCAGCGGCCCCAGCGCGTACAGCCGCGCGACCCCGGCCTCCTTCGCGCGCCGCCCGGCGGCCTCGTGCAGCGCCCGTGCGTCCTCGCCGAGCTCGCGCATGTCGCCCAGCACCAGCCAGCCTTCGCCCTCGCCGGACGCCAGCGTGTCGATCGCGGCGTTGAGCGAGCCCGGGTTGGCGTTGTAGCTGTCGTCGATGAGCACGGCCCCGCCGCGCAGCCGGTGGCGCACGAGCCGGCCGGCGACCGGCCGCGCGCCGGCCAGCCCCGCGACGATGTCCTCCAGCCCCACGCCGCAGGCCAGCGCCAGCGCCGCGGCGGCGAGCGCGTTGGCGACGTTGTGGCGGCCGGGCATCGGCACCGTCGCCTCCGCCCCGCCCTGCGGCGTGGCCAGGAAGAAGCGGCTGCCGTCCTCGCCCGGGCGGACGTCGCGCGCGGACACGTCGGCGGCGGCGTCCAGCCCGAAGCGGATCAGTCGGCGCCCGTGCGCGCGCTCGGCGAAGTACGGCGCGAAGGCGTCGTCGGCGTTGATCACCGCCACGCCGTCGGCGGGCAGCGCGTCGTAGATCGCCGCCTTGGTGTCGGCCACGCCGAGCAGGCTGCCCATGCGCTCCAGGTGCGCGGGCGCGACGTTGTTGACCAGGGCCACCTGCGGCCGCGCGATCGCGGTCAGGTAGGCGATGTCGCCGGGCTTGCCGGCGCCCATCTCGTAGACCGCGAAATCGGCGTCGTCCGGCGCGTCGATCACCGCCAGCGGCAGGCCGATCTCGTTGTTGCGGTTGCCGGGGTTGGCGTAGGCGCGGCCGGCGCGCTGCAGGATCGACAGCACGAGCGCCTTGACGCTGGTCTTGCCGTTGCTGCCGGTGATCGCGACGACCCTGCCGGCGCGCCCGTGCTGCATCGCAGCCGCCAGCGAGGCCAGCGCGCGCTGGGTGTCGGCCACCAGCACCTGCGGCAGCGGCGCGTCGACCAGGTGCGAGACCAAGGCCGCGCGCACGCCGAGGTCGGCGGCGGCGCCGACGTGGTCGTGGCCGTCGAAGCGCTCGCCCTTGAGCGCGACGAACAGGATGCCGTCGCCGGCGCCGCCCTCGAGCGCGCGCGTGTCGGTGGCGATCGCGTCGATGACCGCGTCGTCGCCCTGCAGGCGCCCGCCGGCCCATTGCGCGATCCGGGAGAGCGGCATCGGAATCATGCCCGGCCCTCCAGCAGCTCGCGCGCGACCTGGCGGTCGTCGAAGGGATGCTTGACGCCGGCGACTTCCTGGTAGGCCTCGTGGCCCTTGCCGGCGATCAGCACGATGTCGTCCGGGCCGGCCTCGCCGATCGCGCGCGCGATCGCGCGGCGGCGGTCGCGCTCGACCACCACCGCGGCCGGGTCGGAGAAGCCGGCGACGATGTCGGCGACGATCGCGTCGCCGTCCTCGCCGCGCGGATTGTCGTCGGTGACGATCACGCGGTCGGCGTTGGCCTCGGCGATCGCGGCCATCTGCGGGCGCTTGCCGCGGTCGCGCTCGCCGCCGCAGCCGAACACGCAGGTGAGCCGGCCGCGCAGGTGGCCGCGCAGCGACGCCAGCGCCTGCTCCAGCGGATCGGGCTTGTGCGAGTAGTCGACCACCACCAGCGGCAGCGCGCCGTCGCCGCCGAGGCGGTTCATGCGTCCCGGGATCGGCTCCAGCCGCGACAGCACGCCGGCGATGTCCCCCGGCGCCACGTCCTGCGCCAGCAGCACGCCGGCGACCGCCAGCAGGTTGTCGATGTTGAAGCGGCCCAGCAGCGGCGAGCGCACGGAGACGCGTTCGCCGTCGAGCAGCAGGTCGAAGGCGATGCCGCCAGCGTCCAGTGCGACGTTCTCCGCGCGCACCTGCGCGGCGGCGTCGCCGCGCGCGCTGGTGGCGACCGCGCGCACGCCCTCGGGCAGCCCGGCGAGCAGCCGGCGGCCGTAGGCGTCGTCGAGGTTGACCACCGCCGCGCGCAGCCCCTCGCGCGCGAACAGCCGCGCCTTGGCCGCGCCGTAGGTTTCCATGTCGCCGTGGTAGTCGAGGTGGTCGCGGGTGAGGTTGGTGAACACCGCGACGTCGTAGTGGACCGCGTCCACGCGCCCCTGGTCTAGCGCGTGCGAGCTGACCTCCATCGCCAGCGCCTTCGCGCCGGCCTCGCGCAGCTGCGCCAGCAGCGCATGCATCTGCAGCACCAGCGGCGTGGTGAAGCCGGTCGCGACCGCCTCGCCGTACAGCCCGGCGCCGAGCGTGCCGATGGTGCCGCTGCGCGTGCCCAGCAGCGTCCACGCCTGCGCCAGCAGCTGCACCGTCGAGGTCTTGCCGCTGGTGCCGGTGACGCCGACCATCGCCATCGCACGCGAGGGATGGCCGTGGAATTCGTCCGCCATCGCGCCCATGCGCGCGCGCAGGCCGGGCACGGCGATCGCGTCGCCCGGCGGCGGCGGCACGTCGTCGGGCACCGGCGGCTCGTACAGGATCGCGCTGGCGCTGGCCGCGCGCGCCTGTTCGACGAAGTGCAGCCCGTGCGTGCCGAAGCCGCCGATGGCCACGAAGGCGTCGCCCGGCTCGATCGCACGGCTGTCGAGCACCAGGCCGGTGATCGCCAGCGTCGGCGGCACCGCGGGCACGTCGGGCAGCAGCCCCGACAGCAGCATGGCGCGAGTCATCGGGCGCCTCCGTGCGGAGGCGCCGGGATTCGGGATTCGGGATTCGGGATTCGGGCAGGAACGGTCGCGCGAGCGATACCGTTGACCGCCGGCGGCTTCGGGCCGCTTCCAACCGGCGACTCGACTGCCGGCGCCCCCGCCTTGTCGAATCCCGAATCCCGAATCCCCAATCCCTGCTTCTTCTGCGCCTTGGCCTGCTCGGCCAGCCAGGTCTCGATGTCGTCCGGCGGCACGTCCATCAGCCGCAGCGCGCCTTCCATGACGTTGTGGAACACCGGGCCGGACACCGAGCCGCCGTAGTAGCCGCGGCGGCTGGGATCGGGGTCCATGATCACCACCGCCATCGCGAAGCGCGGGTTGTCGACCGGCACCACGCCGGCGAAGAACGCCGAGTAGCGGCGCGAGTAGCCACCGCCGCTGGCGATGCGCGCGGTGCCGGTCTTGCCGGCGACGTGGTAGCCCAGGATCGCCGCGCTCTTGGCGGTGCCGCCGGGCTCGGTCACCGTCTGCATCATCTTCAGCACTTCGTGCGCGATCTTCGGATCGAGGACCTGGCGGCTCTCCTGCGGCTGCCCCTTGACGAAGGTCGGCTGGATCATCCGCCCGCCGTTGGCGATGGCGGCGTAGGCATGGGCGATCTGCAGCGGCGTGACCGAGATGCCGTAGCCGTAGGACATGGTCTGCTTGGTGGTGCCCGACCAGCGCGAGGGCGGCGGGAACAGCCCGGACGCCTCGCCCGGGAACCCGCTGTGGGTGCTTTGCCCGTAGCCGAAGCGGCGCAGGAAGTCGTAGAACTCGCGGTCGCCGAGCTTGGCGACGATCTTCGCCGCGCCGACGTTGGAGCTCTTGGTGATCACCCCGGTGACGGTGAGCACGCCGTGGTTGCTGGTGTCGGTGGTGCGATAGCGGCCGTTCGGGATCCAGCCCGGGTTGGTGTCGATCAGCGTGCCGGGGGTGACCACGCCCTTCTCCAGCGCCGCGGCGACGGTCAGCGGCTTCATCGTCGAGCCGGGCTCGATCAGGTCGGTCACCGCGCGGTTGCGGTGCGCATCGCGCTTGCCGGCCTCCACCGCGTTGGGGTTGAACGAGGGCAGGTTGGCCATCGCCAGCACCTCGCCGGTGTTGATGTCCAGCACCACCGCGGAGGCGCTGCTGCCGCCGCTCTCGAGCAGGGCGTGCTTGAGCTCGCGGTAGGTCAGGTACTGGATGCGGCGGTCGATGCTGAGCGTCAGGTCCTTGCCGGGCACGGCGGCGCGGACCAGGTCGACGTTCTCGACGATGCGGCCGCGGCGGTCGCGGATCACCTTCTCGGCGCCGGGCTTGCCGCGCAGCCAGTCGTCGAAGGCCAGCTCGACGCCCTCCTGGCCCTCGTCGTCGATGTTGGTGAACCCGAGGATGTGCGCCATCGCCTCGCCCTGCGGGTAGAAGCGGCGGTATTCGCGCTGCGAGAACACGCCCGGGACGTTGAGCGCCAGCACCTTGCGCGCCGCCGCCGGGCTGATGCGGCGGTGGCCGGGGATGTACATGAACTCCTTGTCGGCGCGCTGCGAGACGTAGCGCGTGAGGTAGTCCAGCGGCAGGTCGGTGGCCTTGGCCAGCTCGGGCAGGCGGTCGGGGTACTTGCTCAGCTCCTGCGGGTTGGCCCAGAGCGAGGCGACCGGCGTCGACACCGCCAGCGGCTCGCCGTTGCGGTCGGTGATCATGCCGCGCGAGGTCGGGATCGGGATCTCGCGCAGGAACCGGGCGTCTGCCTTCTTCTGGTAGAAGGCGTTGTCGACCAGCTGCAGGTCCACCGCGCGCCCGACCAGCGCCACCGCGCACAGGCCGAGCGTGCCGACCACCAGCTTCAGGCGCCCGCGCAGGTTGAACTGCGCGCGGTTGCGTCGGGGCCGGGATTCGGGATTCGGGATTCGGGATTCGAACAGCGAACGCCAGCGCGCAAGCGGGCCTTCGCGCTTCTGCGAATCCCGAATCCCGAATCCCGAATCCCGGCGGCTCATGGCCTGATCACCACGATGTCGGCCGTCTCGGGGAACTTCATCCCCAGCCGCGTGCGCGCGACCTGGTCGATGCGGTTGGCCTCGGCCCAGGTGGCCTGCTCGAGCTGCAGGCGCCCGAAGTCGATGTTGAGCTCGTCGCGCGCGCGCTCGAGCCGGGTCAGCTGCACGAACAGCTGCCGGTGCTCGTGGCGCGCGTTGACCACGCCGATCGCGGTGACGACGTTGGCGACGACCAGGACGGCGACGAGGAAGCGGGTCACGGGGCGCCTCCTGCGGAGGCTGCCGGGAATCGGGAATCGGAAATCGGGAATCGATGAGCAGCACGAGCGCGAGTCCCGGTGCCCTCGCCCTCGCCCTCGCCCGCCGAGCTTTTTGCTGTTTCGATTCCCGATTCCCGATTCCCGATTCCCAGCTTCTCCGCCACCCGCAGCACCGCGCTGCGCGCGCGCGGGTTGGCGGCGAGCTCGTCGCCGTCCGCCTTCCGCGCGTCGCCGATCGCGCGCAGCGTCGGCACGAAGTCCTGCGCCGCCGGGAGCCGGCGGTTGCCGGCCGGGGCCTTGGCGTGGCGGGCGATGAAGCGCTTGGCGATGCGGTCCTCCAGCGAATGGAAGCTGATCACCGCCAGCCGCCCGCCGGGCCGCAGTGCGGCGTGCGCGGCGTCGAGACCGGCTTCGAGGTCGGCGAGTTCGCGGTTGACGTGGATGCGGATGGCTTGGAACGAGCGCGTCGCCGGATGGATCTCGTGGCGGCCGGCCTTCGGGCGCGGCATGACCGAGGCGACCAGCTCGGCCAGCTGCGCGGTGCGGGCGATCGGCTGCTCGCCGCGGCGGGCGACGATGGCGCGCGCGATGCGGCGGCTCATGCGCTCCTCGCCGTAGGTCCACAGCACGTCGGCGATCTCGGCCTCGGACGCGTGCGCGAGCCACTGCGCCGCGCTTTCGCCGGCGTCGGGATCCATGCGCATGTCGAGCGGGCCGTCCTTGCCGAAGCTGAAGCCGCGCTCGGCCACGTCGAGCTGCGGCGAGGAGACGCCGAGGTCGAACAGCACGCCGTCGAGCCCGTGCCGGGCGGCGTCCCAGTGCGCGAGGTCGGCGAAGCTGCCGCGACGGATCGCGACGCGCGGGTCCGGGCCGAACTCGCGTTCGGCGACCGCGATCGCTTCGGGATCCTTGTCCATCAGCAGCAACCGCCCTCCCGTGCCCAGGCGCTGCAGTACGCCACGCGCGTGGCCGCCGCGCCCGAACGTGCCATCCAGATACGTCCCGTCCTCCATCACCTGCAGCCCTTCCATGACCTGCGCGAACATCACCGGCAGATGCGCCGCGGGAAGGTGGGCGGACCGGGGATCCGCGCCACCGCCCGTCACAACTGCAAATCGAGCAGGTCCTCGCCCAGGTCGGCATCGCCAAGCGTCTGCCGGATCTGCGCGAGGTGCGCCTGCTCGCTCCAAAGCTCGAACTTGTCGCCCATGCCCACCAGCACGGCCTTCTTCTCGATGCCGATCGCGTTGCGGTGGCTGGCGGGAATGCTGATGCGGCCACTGCCGTCGGGCTCGACGAGGGTTGCCGCGCCGACCAGCTTCAGCTGCAGGTTGCGGCTGACGCTGCGGGTGCGCGGCAGCCTGTTGACCTGGTCGCGCACGCCCTCCCAGACCGACTGCGGGTACACGTACAGGCAGCCGGACTCGAAGGGGTTGTAGGTGATCACCAGGCGGTTGCCGCACTCGCGCGCGATGACGTCGCGGTGCCCGGTCGGGATCGCCAGCCGGCCCTTGTCGTCGATGGTGATGGCGGTCTCACCCTGGAACACTTTGGCCCTGATCCCGACATGTCCGTCTTTGGGCGGACTTCAGCGCCGGAAAACCACGATTTTCCCGGTTTTCCCACGAGCCGCCACCTTATGGACGGCCAACAGGGTTGTCAACAGCTCGCGGGCATGATTTTCACCAATCCCGTCAATGACTTGCGCGATACTTGAGAGACTTGTTCAAGCTTTATCCACAAGCAGCTGATTCGTCTCAAATTTTAAGATTTGGGGTGTCGGTCGCAGTCTGAACGAGATGTCGACATTGCTGAAGGAAGCGGGCGGTGGATCGACGGCGACGAGGGCGAACTGCGCATTGTCCCGGAATTGGTGGCAATGGCCTGCCCTGGAGATCATCGTTCCGGCTGGCGGCGATGGCTGGATCGGCGGCGCGGAGGGTCGACGACTGCCGGCGCGGAGTCGGCGACTGCCGGGGACTGCTTTCGTGGGAGCGACGGAAGTCGCGACGCCTTGCGCCGGGAGATCGCAACCTCGGGCTCCCCTCCCACAACGGCGAACAGCCGCGCTTCGGATGCCACGGCAGGCGGGGCACCAGCCGCTCTCTGCGGGGGCGACGGCAGTCGCGACGCCTTTCGCCGCGGAGATCGCAGCCTTGGTCGCTCCCACAACGGCGAAAAACCGGGCTTCGGACGCTGCGATGCGACGCCGCCCCCCACCCAGCCTCCCCCCGCAAGCGGGGGGAGGGGCGTTCGTGCCGAGCGGGAAACGCTTTCGGAGCCGGACGATGCACTCGAAGCTGCGTGACTTCGAGATGCTCTTGTTTTCTGAGGCGGAGCCGGCCATAAGCCGGGTTCTGTCTTGGACAGTCATTCCTCTAGGCGCCGCGTCGCCGCGACGCTCGAGCAGCCTACCCGGACCCGACGCGGGCAACGTCATGAGGTCCCTATTTGGCCTTGCTCCCGGTGGGGTTTGCCGTGCCGGCCTGTTGCCAGGCTCGCGGTGCGCTCTTACCGCACCATTTCACCCTTGCCTGATCTCCGAAGAGCCATCGGCGGTTTCTTTCTGTTGCACTTTCCGTCGGCTCGCGCCGCCCAGGCGTTACCTGGCACCGTGCCCTGTGGAGCCCGGACTTTCCTCGGCATCCTTCCGGATGACGCGACTGCCTGGCCGACTCCGCCGCGGGCATTGTCGCATGCCGCCGCCGGACCGCGCCGGGACGCGGTGGCCTGCCGTTGCGGCTTCATTCCGGGCGCAACGTGTCCCGAGTCGCGACGCAGGGACGGACTCCGCGCTGCACCCGAGCGGAAACGCGACGCGATGGAAGCGGCCGCGCGCGACTGCCGCCGCGGGAGCGGCAAGCGCCGATTGCCGGCTACCCGCCGCCGTACAGCGCCTTGCGCGGCGCGCCGCTGAGCTCGGCGGCCAGCTTGGCCGCGGTGGACGGCGGCAGGTGCTCGCACAGCCTGGCGTACACGCGGCGGCCCTCGGCGATGCGCGCCTCGGCGTCGTCGCCGGCACCCTGCACCAGCAGCACGAATTCGCCCTTGCGCTGGTTGGGATCCGCCGCCACCCGCTCGTGCAGCTGCGCGAGCGTGCCGTCGAGCACGGTCTCGAACAGCTTGGTCAGCTCGCGCGCCAGCACCGCCGGGCGCTCGCCGCCGAACGCGGCGACGCAATCGGCCAGGGCCTCCTCGATGCGGTGCGCGGATTCGTAGAACAGCAGCGTGCGCGGCTCGCCCGCCAGCGCCGCCAGCCGCGCGCGGCGCGCGCCCGCCTTCGCCGGCAGGAAGCCTTCGAACGCGAAGCGGTCGCTGGGCAGGCCCGCGACGCTCAGCGCCGCGACCAGCGCGCTGGGCCCGGGCACCGGGCTGACCCGGATCCCGGCCTCGCGCGCCGCGCGCACCAGCCGGAAGCCGGGGTCGCTCACCAGCGGCGTGCCGGCATCCGACACCAGCGCGAGCGATTCGCCGGCCTGCAGGCGCGCCACCAGGCGGCCGGCCATTTCGTCCTCGTTGTGCTCGTGCAGCGCCACCAGCGGGCGCTCGATGCCGAAATGCGCGAGCAGCTGCCGGGTGCGGCGGGTGTCCTCGGCGCACACCGCGGCCACCGCGCGCAGGGTGTCGAGCGCGCGCGGCGACAGGTCCTCGAGGTTGCCGATCGGGGTGGCGACGACGTGCAGCGTGCCCGCGCCGCTGCCGGGCGCCGGGGATTGCGGTGTTTCCTGGATTGGCATCCGATCTCCATGCGCGGCCGTTCAGCCCCCGGCGACGGGGGCCCGACCCATGTTCCAGGCACGGAACGGTAGAATCCTAGCCGTTCTCGCTTCCGGACCGGCACCATGCGCCATCCACTGAAAGGGATCTTCGCCGCCACGCTGCTCGCCGCGCTCGCCGCGGGCTGCTCGACCGTGCAGGTCGCGCCGAGCGCGCCGCAGGCCGAGGCGCCCGAGGATGCCGGCGCCCGCAGCGCGCACTGGCAGTTCGATGCGGGCAACCGGCCGCCGGCCGAAGGCGACGGCTACCGGCCGCCGGAGCGGCTGGCCGTGCTGCTGCCGCTCAGCGGCGACCTCGCCACCGCCGGCGCCTCCGTGCGCGACGGATTGCTGGCCGGGTATTACGGCGAACACCGCCGCCGTCCCGAGGTCCGCTTCTACGACACCGCCGGGGCCGGTGGCGCGGTCGCCGCGTACGGCCGCGCGGTCGCCGACGGCGCCGACCAGGTGCTCGGCCCGCTGGGGCGCGACGGCGTCGACGAAGTATTCCGCGGCGTCCAGCCCGGCGTGCCGGTGCTGGCGCTCAACCGCGGCACGATCGCCCCGCCGCGCAACAGCGCGAGCTTCTCGCTGGCGCCCGAGGACGACGGCAGCAGCGCCGCCGACTACCTGGCCTCGATGGGCGCGAAGCGCGTGCTGGTGCTGAGCTCCGGCGACGACTACGCACGCCGCAGCACCAACGCCTTCAACACCCAGCTGGCCACGCACGGCGCCGCCTCGCAGGTGTTGGCCGTAGTCGGCGACAAGCCGGACCTGTCCACCTCGCTGCTGGGCGCGATGCAGGCACCGGGCGGCGTCGATGCGGTCTTCATCGCCCTGCGCGGCAGCCAGGCGCGCACGATCGCGCCGCAGCTGGCCGCGGCCGGGCTCTCGGCCAAGCCGCGCGTGGCGACCTCGCAGCTGCTCTCGGGCACCGGCAAGGCCGAGGAGGACCGGGCCCTCGACGGCATCCGCTTCCCGGCCGAGCGCTGGGGGCTGGCGTCGGTGAACGGCATCCCGAACGCGGCCGAGACGCAGAAGACCCTGCCCAGCGCGCGCGGCCCGGCCGCCAAGCTGTTCGCGTTCGGCTTCGATGCCTGGCAGCTGACCGCCTACCTCGAGCACCTCGCGCTGTCGGCCGACGCCACCCTGCCCGGCGCCACCGGCGTGCTGCGCATCGGCCCGGAAGGCAACGTGCTGCGCACGCCGCTGTGGTCGACCTTCAGCAACGGCTACGTGGTCTCGCTGGGCAGCGGCGGTTGACCGACGCCCGCGCGCGCGGCGCCGCGGTTGAAGCCGCGGCACGCGAGTTCCTCGCCGGGCACGGGCTGCGCGCGGTCGCGGCCAACGCCAGCTTCCGCTTCGGCGAGCTCGACCTGGTGATGCTCGACCGCGACACGCTGGTCTTCGTCGAGGTGCGCTACCGCCGCGACGCCCGCTTCGGCGGCGGCGCGGCCTCGGTCGATGCCGGCAAGCGCCGCAAGCTGGTCAGGGCGGCGCAGGCCTTCCTATCCGCGCACCCGCGCCATGCCGACGCGCCGTGCCGCTTCGACGTGGTGGACGCCAGCGGCGACCCGGCGTCGCCGACGTTCGCCTGGCTTCGCGACGCGTTCCGCGCCGACGAAGGCTGACCGCGGCGCCCGCGGCCGGGCGCCTACAATGACGCCCGTGGACGCCCCCCTGCCCGCCCCGCTCGACGCCGCGCTGCGCGACCTGCTCGGCGAGGGCTGGCTGCGCGGCGAGGACGCGCGTCGCCGCTACGGCGAGGACAGCTCGAAGCGCTGGGCGTTGCCGGACGCGGTCGCGCTGCCGCGCAGCGTCGAGGACGTCGTCGCCATCGTGCGCGCCTGCCGCGCGCACCGCGTGCCGATCGTCGCGCGCGGCGCCGGCACCAGCAGCACCGGCGCGGCGATCCCGTATGCCGGCGGCGTGGTGGTGGCGTTCGAACGCATGGCGCGCATCCTCGAGATCCGCGTCGACGATCGCCAGGCGGTGGTGCAGCCAGGCACGCTCAACGGCGACCTGCAGCGCGCGCTCGCCCCGCACGGCCTGTTCTGGCCGCCCGATCCCGCCAGCGCCGACCAGTGCACGGTCGGCGGCAACCTCGCCTGCAACGCCGGCGGGCCGCACGCGGTGAAGTACGGCACCACGCGCGACAACGTGCTGGGCCTGGCCGCGGTCGATGGCCGCGGCGAGGTGGTCCGCGTCGGCGGCAACACCACCAAGAACGCGACCGGCTACGACCTCACCCGGCTGCTGGTCGGCAGCGAGGGCACGCTGGCGCTGGTCGTGGAAGCCACGCTGAAGCTCGCGCCGCTGCCGACGCGTCGCGCCGGCCTGCGCGCGTCCTACGCCGACGTCGCCAGCGCCGGCGCGGCGGTCGCGCGGATCATGGCGCAGCCGGCGACGCCGTCGATGCTGGAGTTCATGGACGCGGCCTGCATCCGCCTGGTGCGCGAGGTCGGCGGCGCCGACGTCGCCGACGCCGGCGCGCTGCTGATGATCGAGGCCGACGGCGACGAGGAGACGCTGCCGCACGTGGTCGCCGCGCTGGCGCGCGCCGCGCGCGGCGACGGCCTGGTCGAGCTCGATGCGGCCACCGACCCGGCCGCCAACGAGGCGCTGTGGGCGGCGCGCAAGGCGCTCTCGCCGGCGCTGCGCACGATCGCCGCCGGCAAGATCAACGAGGACGTGGTGGTGCCGGTCTCGCGCCTGCCCGCGCTGGTGGCCGGGATCGAGGCGCTGTCGCGCGAAGCCGCGCTGCCGATCGTCGCCTTCGGCCACGCCGGCAACGGCAACCTGCATGCCAACATCCTGTTCGATCCGGACGACGCCGCGCAGTCGGCGCGCGCGCAGGCCGCGCTGCCGCGGCTGTTCGAACTGGTGCTCTCGCTCGGCGGCACGCTCTCGGGCGAGCACGGCGTCGGCGTCGCCAAGCGCGGCTTCATGGCGCGGGCCTTCGACGCGCCGACGCTGGCGGCGATGCGCGCGGTGAAGGCGGCCTTCGACCCCGACGGCATCCTCAACCCCGGGAAGGTGCTGCCGCCGTGAGCGGCGCGCCGCTGGAGCGCCTGCTGCGCGAGATCCGCGCCTGTCGCCTGTGCGAAGCTCGCCTGCCGCTGGGGCCGAACCCGGTGCTGCAGGCCGGGCGCACCGCGCGGATCCTGATCGCATCGCAGGCGCCGGGCGTGCGCGTGCACGAGACCGGCATCCCGTGGAACGACGCCAGCGGCCGCCGCCTGCGCGAGTGGCTGCGGATCGACGATGCCACCTTCTACGATCCGCGCCGGGTGGCGATCGTGCCGATGGGCTTCTGCTATCCCGGCAAGGCCGGCTCCGGCGACGCGCCGCCGCGGCCGGAATGCCGCGCGACCTGGCACCCGCGGCTGCTGCCGCTGCTGCCGGACGTGCAGCTGACGCTGCTGGTGGGGCAATACGCGCAGGCATACTTCCTCGGCGGACGGCGCAAGGCCAGCCTCACCGACACCATGCGCGCCTGGCGCGACTACCTGCCGGCGCAGCTGCCGCTGCCGCACCCGAGCCCGCGCAACGTCGGCTGGTTCAAGGCCAATCCCTGGTTCGAGGACGAAGTGCTGCCGGTGCTGCGCGAGCGGGTGCGCGAAGCGCTTGCGCAGGCGCGGTGAATGCCTGCGGCGCGGCGTCGAAGCGATACCCCGCCCTTGTGGGAGCGGCTTCAGCCGCGAGCTTCGCCCGCGAGCGTTCCCGCAACATGTCCCGTAG
>JAYRKR010000086.1:0-15221 GCA_041905645.1 Luteimonas sp. | reverse complement strand
CCCCGCACGCCGGCGAGCTGGAAAAGCTCGCGGCTGAAGCCGCTCCCACAAGGGCAATCCCTGGAGTTCCTGGAGCAGTTCCCGGATCGGTTCCGGGAGCAACCGGCGCTTCGACGGCCGCTTCCACGAAAGCGCGCACGGGCACGTTGCCGCCGCGGCACTTGCGCACGCGCCAGGCGCCGTCGACGCGCTCCAGCCGCAGCGCTGCGGGCGACGGGTTGGCGGCGTGGCGGCGGTCGCGGAAGGCGAAGCCGAGGCAGCCGCCGCTGTCGGCCGCGACCTGCAGGCGGCGCAGCATCCGCGCATCGGCGTGCAGCGGCCAGCCGAGCACCGCGGCGCAGGCGGCGCTGCGCAGGCACTGCTCGAAGGCCCACGGCGCGCCGCGCGCGCCGGCGTCGACGATCTCGAGGAAACGCAGGTCCACGCCCGCCGCCTGCCACGCCGGCGCATACGGCAGGTACGGCGGCGCGACCACGGCCACGATGCCGCCGGCCCGCGTCATGCGCGCGAGGGTGGGCAGCAGCAGCGCCAGCTCGCCGACACCGTCGGCCGGCAACAGCAGTTCGGTCAGCGCGCGGCGCGGCCAGCCGCCCTGGGGCAGCAGCGCGTCGAGCGCGGCGTGGCCGGTCGGCTCGCCGCCGGCCGCGGCCAGCGGCGCGCGCCCGGCGCGCCACACGGCCTGCGCCGACAGCAGCGCGTCGAGGCTGGGCGCGGCCGCGCCTGCGATGGCGTCCACGCCGCTCATCCGCCGGCGCGCACCAGGCCGCAGTACAGGCCTTCGATCGCGAAGTCGCTGCCCGGCTCGACCACGATCGGCGCGTAGTCCGGGTTGCGCGGCAGCAGGCGGATGCGCGTCGCGGTGCGTTCCAGTCGCTTGATCGTGACCTCGCCGTCGATCCGCGCCACCACCACCTGGCCGTTGCGCGCATCGGAGGCGCGCTGCACCGCGACCAGGTCGCCGTCGAAGATGCCGTCGTCGCGCATCGAGTCGCCCTTCACCCGCAGCAGGTAGTCGGGCCGGTTGGCGAACAGCGTGCGGTCGAGCAGCACGTGGCGCTCGACCCCGGCGTCGGCGCCGATCGGCGCGCCGGCGGCGACGCGGCCGAGGATCGGCAGCTCCACCTGCCCCTCCCGCAGGCGCGGGCGCGCGCCGCGGGCGCGCGCGCCGGCGACGCGGATCCCGCGCGCCTCGTTCGGCCGCACCTCCAGGTAGCCGGCCGCCTGCAGGCGCCGCACGTGCTTGTGCGCCGCGCAGGCCTGGCGGAAGCCGAAGGCGTCGGCGATCTGCTGCAGCGTCGGCGGCAGGCCCTCGCGCGCGGCGTGGTCGCGGATGAAGCCGAGCACGGCGCGCTGGCGGTCGGTGAGGTCGTCGGTCATGGGTAAAAATCTATTTACCTTCCCGGACGGGCGCAAGCCCCCTGTCCCGATCGATTCGGCCCGCCTCGCGTCTCGCGGAACGAGACGACAGCCGGATCAACTGCTTGCGACCGTTTCCTGGCGTCCTATCTCACCTGCCTGCACCGGAGCCGGGATCCCGGCGAACGCGGCCGTGCGGGTCCAGCGGCGCCCGCCCTGGAATGGAGCGGCGCCTGTTCCCGCCCTTGTAGGAGCGACGGAAGTCGCGACCTGGCCGTTGGAACGCGTCGCGACTTCCGTCGCTCCTACAAGGGCACAGGGCAGGTTCTGCAAGGACGGGGCCCGCAAGGCGCCTTCGCACCGCTCGCGCGGGCTATTCCTCGAAGCGGCTCTTGGCTTCGCGATCGTGCTCGTATCGCCTCGCGAGCGGAAACGGCGGCAGCCAGGACTCGCGGCGGACGGTCCAGAGCTCGTAGGTCGGCATCAGCCGGTCGGGCGCATCCAGGGACCCCAGGTTCACTTCGATTTCGTCCGCGCTGCGCCCGAAGACGGACGAGCCGCAGCGGGGGCAGAAATGCCGCCCGGCGTAGTCGCGCGTTTCGCCGTCGATCGACACCGCGGCCTCGGGGAAGATCGCGGAGGCGTGGAACAGGGCGCCATGGTGCTTGCGGCAGTCGAGGCAGTGGCAAAGGCCGACCCGGTACGGGCGCCCCGACGCCGCGAACCGGACGGCGCCGCACAGGCAGCCCCCCGTGAATCGGTCCATGTCGCGCCTCCTCCGGATCGAACGGGCGGCATGTTTACAACGGACGGCGCGGTCGTTGCAATTTTCCCGCGGCGGGCGCGCCGCGCCGCGGGTCCTCCGGCCGCCATCGATGTCGATTCGCGCCTCCGGGCGCGGGCGCCTCCTGCGACGCTCAGGGCACGCTCACCGCGTCCGGGCTGCCGACCAGGCCGCGCCAGTCGGCGGTCGAGTCGGTGCCGCAGGAGAAGCCGGTCTTGTGCACGCCCACCTTCATGCCGGCGCGCTTGAACTCGCCGCCCTGCGCGGGCGGCGGGCAGAACGCGATCTTCTTCTTGAAGCCGACGACCTTGACGCCCAGCAGCCTGTTCAGCGCCTGCAGCAGGCTGGTGTTCTGGCCGGCCTTGCACCCGTACAGCACGAACACCGCGCCTTCCGCGAAGCGGTCGCGCACGTCCTGCAGGTCGAACGTCTTGCCGTCGTAGGTGAAGCTGATGCCGTTCTGCGCGAACCCGTTGAGCTCGCTCTCGCTGATCATCGCGTCGAAGTAGACGCCGCTCAGGTCGTTGTAGCCGGCGATGCCGACCGTGTCCGCGTCGGCGTGGGTCCAGAAGTTCACCCGCTTCACGCTGTGCGGCGCGTACTGCACGATCTCGCCGAGGATGGCGGTGAAGTTGCCCATGCCGTTGAGGTTGGAATCGCCGATGACCGCCTTGAAGTCGACCGTGGCCGGCGACCACTTGCCCGCGGCGAGCGCGGCGATCTCGTCGGCATTGCTCAGCGCGGGCTTCCAGACGAAGTAGCCGGCCAGGTTGACCTCGCCGTTCTTCGGCGTCGGCGCCTGCTTCGCACCGCCGCCGCCCATCGCCTCGGCATTGTCGAACAGGGTGTCCATGAAGTCGGCCTGCGAGGTGCCGGCGCCGCCCCAGGTCGCCGCCAGCGCCGCCGGGTTCTTCGAGTAGACGGCCGGCGTGTAGGCCGCGGTCATGAAGTCCGCGCCGCCACCGCCGCCGCCACCGGACGAGCCGCCGCCACCGCCGCCGCCCGACGAACCCCCGCCCTCCACCGGCGTCGCGGGGCCGCCGCCGTCGCCGCTTCCCTGCGCCGGCACGTTGTCCTTGGTCTTGTCGAAGTAGTTGATCTTGGCGCCGTCCTGCGAATGGTTGCTCGCCGCCGGGCCGCCGCTGCTTCCGCCGCCCGCGGCGCCGCCGGTGTAGGCGCTGGCCGCCGTGCGCGCGAGGTCCTTGATCATGTCCGCGGCGATGCGTTGCCGCTCGGTCGTCGCCTGCAGCTGGTTCTGCTGGTTGGTGCCGGCCTGCTGCGCGGCCGCCGATGCGCCGGCCGCGGTGGCCTGCAGCGCCGACTGCGCCAGGCCGATCGTCGCCTGCAGCCCGCTCATGTCGCGGAACATGCTGCCGTTCTGGATCGCCGCCAGCGCCGCCGCGGTACCGACCGGATCGGGCAGGCTGCCGGGCTGCTGGATGCTGATGATCGGCGCGCTGAGCTGGCCGGGCTTGACGTCCTCGGCCGCCTGGCGCGATCCCATCTGCACCGCCTGGATCTCGGTCGGCTGGATCGGGATCGGCGAGTCCTGCCAGTTCCAGAAGCGGGTGATGTCGAGCTTCTCGGCGCAGTTGAAGCGCCCGAGCACGGCCTCGGCGAACACGCCGCCGGTGCCCAGCGGCACGATTTCCTGGCGCGACGAACCGACCTGGATGCCACGCTGCTCCAGCCACTTGCGCCATTCCTCGTCGTGCGCCACGTCGCTGTTCATGCGCAGGGCGAGGTAGTTGCCGACGTAGCTCACCGGGCGCGGATCGACCAGCTGCGACAGCGGTACCATCGCGTCGCCCTGCTTCACGCCGAACCCGGCCAGCAGCGTCGCCAGCTGGGTGGCGTCGAGCGAGCGGAACACCGCGCGGCTGTAGTACAGCCGGTTGGCCGACAGGTGCTGCTTGAGGTTGGCGTTGACGCCGCCGTTCCTCAGCTGCACCACCCGCGTCTCGCCCTTGGCGCCCGCGGCGATGGTCACCGCCGGCAGCTCCAGCGGGAAGCGCACGCCGGCGCGGTTGAGGGTCAGCGTCACCGCCGCCGACGCCTGCGAATCGCCGTTGCTGCCGCCGATCGCGATCCTGTCGATGTCGGTGATCGGCAGCGGCGCGGCGGCCGACAGCGCATCGGTCTTGCCGCCCGAGCGCTTGTAGAACACCGCCTTCATCCCCGCCGCGCCGGACACCACCGCGTCCTCCACCAGCAGGTCGGTCGGCAGGTACATCGCGCTGGAGTCCGCGCGCAGCACCACCCGGTCGAGCAGGTTGCCGATGCGCGAGACCTGCTCGCCCACCCACAGCCTGTCGTTCATCGCCTGCACCGCGGGCACGAACACGCTGGCGCTGACCCGCCTGGCGGTCAGCACCTGCGCGAGCGCCGGCGACAGCGCCGTCGCCGCCACGGCCGCGTCGCCGGCGGGCGCTTCGGCGGTCCCGGCCACCTCGGCCTTGGCCACCATCGCCAGCGCCGGCTTCGCCGTCACGGCCGACAGCGCCGGCCGCGCCACCAGCGCTTCGCGCAGGAAGCCGGCGACGTTCTTGTCCAGCACCGAGAAATGCGTGTTGCGGTCGGGCTCAACCTCGACCACGTCGAGGTTGCGCAGCGCCTGGCGGATGTCGGGCGACAGCGCCGCGCCGGTGAGCACGCCGCGGAAGGCGCGGACGGTGTCGTCCTTGTCGAAGTCCGGCAGCTCGACCGGCACGAACACCACCTTGTCGGCGCGCACCAGTGCGACCTCGACGCGGTGGATCTGGACCACCTCGTAGTACTGGATGGTCAGCGCGTGCATGTGGTTGTAGTTGGTCAGCACGCGGGTCGAGGTCTGCTCGTGCTCGGACTGCGAGACCTCCTTGACCACCGACGCCCGCCGGCTGCGGGTCGAATGCGCGTGCTGGTGGGTGCGGTCGTTGATGTTCTGCATCATCGTGCTGCCGACGTCGCGGTGGCCCCACGACGAGGAATAGCTGTCGGCGTGCGACTCGCTGCTGGCGCGCGAGCTCGAGGTCGCGCCGGACCCGCTCGGCCCACCGAACAGGCCGCCCAGCGGCGCGCTGACGTCGAGCGACGCCGCCTCGCCGGACTGCTTCGACTTGCTGGACGTGTTGGTGCTGGAGAACCCGCCCTGCGCCTCGTCGGCGACCGCCTGGGTGACCTCGCTGATCGAGCGCGTCTGCGCCATGTCGTTGCTCAGGTCGTCCTGCTCGTCGATCACCTCGGTCTCGCCGGCGCGGCTGCGCCGGCTCCAGTCCACCACCGCGATGCGGGTGCTCTCGCCGGGGCCCAGCGCGGTGGAGTGCAGCAGCTGGCCCAGCGTGACCGCCTGCGCGAACCACGACTGGTTGAACGTCAGCAGCGCGCCGTAGGCCACGCGCTTGAAGCCGGCGTCGATCGCCGCGAGCCTGTCGAGGCTGATCGGCACGAACGCGTCGCCGGCCACGTCGACCAGCTTGTCGCCGCGGGCGAGCTTGATCTCGTCCATCAGCAGCGTGGTGTACTGCACGCGCTCGGTCGGGTACTCGCCGGACCTGGGCACCAGGTCGGCGGGCGCCTCCGGGTCGTAGGCCGCGTCGTTCTCCGGGAAGTACACCTGCTGCAGGACCCGCTGCGCGGCGCGGTACGGCGGGTACAGCGCGAACTCGCGCACGTTGGCCACGCCGAGCGCGGCGGCGATGGCGGCGGCGTCGGCCTCCGGCACCGCCTGCAGCGCGTCGATGCCGAGCAGCTTCAGCTCGTCCAGCGCCTTCCCCGCCACCTTGGCCTCGCGCACCATGTCGCTGCTCGGGCCGCCGTACTGCGAGAACGGGCTCTTGGGGTCCAGGCCCGCCGCGGCGAGCTTGCCGGCGTCGTCGAAGGCCTGCGAGGTGGCCAGGTCGAACAGCGTGCGGATGTCGAGCTTGAGCAGCGCGGCCGCCGCGCCGGCGTCGACGCCGAGCATGGCGGTGGGATCGCGGCGCAGCAGTTCGCGCGCGTCGAGCTGCTGGAATTCGGTGCGTACGAGGGTGGCGACGTCGGCGTTCGACGGCATGGGGGCGTCCTCCTGACCAGGGCATGGAACGCCGCGCGCGTCCGGGGGAACGCTGGGAGAACGCGGCGATTCGACCGGGCCAACGCACGCGCACCGCACGGGCGGCCAAGGCGTTTCGCCGTGCGCTGCGCCTCGCGCGCGCGTCGCGCGTCCCGTGCGCGCACGGGACGTTCGCGGGCCGCCGCGCGGGGAATGGCCGGCCGCGGCGGCGCGCTGCGTTCGACCGGGCATCGGATTCGCCAGGGGGGCGCGCCGCGACGGCGCGCATGGATCCGCCCTCCCGCCACCGGACGCAGGTCCATGGAACGCCGATGATCGAATTCGACAAGGGGCCGACCCAGGCCTACGCCCGCCTGTTCGCCGACTGCCCCGACTACGGCGCGTTCAAGCAGCATTTCTGGTACGACTGGGGCCCGGTGTTCTACCGCGGCCGGCTCGACGGCAGCGCGCGCGTGCTGTGCGTGGCGTCCGATCCCGGCCCGACCGAGCGCATCGCCGGGCGCACGCTGGTCGGCGACGCCGGGCAGCGCGTGCAGGGCTTCCTCGCCAAGCTCGGCCTCACCCGCGGCTACCTGTGCCTCAACGCGTTCGCCTACGCGCTGTTCCCCAGCCACGGCAGCCACGGCGACGACGTGCTCGAGGATCCCGCGCAGCTGGCCTGGCGCAACCGCCTGTTCGACAAGGCGCGCCGCCCGGCGCTGCAGGCCATCGTCGCCTTCGGCGCGCAGGCCCGGCACGCGGTCGCGCTGTGGCCCGGCAGGGGCGCGCTGCCGCTGGTCGAGGTGCCGCATCCGAGCAGCCGCGACGCCGGCGTGCTGCTGTCGCGCTGGCGCGGCGCGGTCACGCAGCTACGCGGCATCGTCACGCCCGACGGCGACGGCGACGCCTCGTTGCCCAACTACGGGACCGCGTTCCGCGAAAGCGACTACGCCGCGATCCCGCGCCGCGACCTGCCGTTCGGCGCGCCGGCATTCCTCGGCGACGACGCCGCAGGCCGGCCCAGGCGCCGCAGCAGCGTGTCGCGCCCGTCGCCGGACGACCGCCACACGCTGGTGTGGAAAGCCCCGAAGAGCTGAGGAGCCGCGAACGCATGGCCAAGGACACCCTGCTCGCCCTGCGCGGGCGCGTCGTGACGATGGACGCGAAGGACACCGTGCTCAGGGACGGCGTCGTCTACGTCCGCAACAACCGCATCGCCGCGGTGTGCCGCGCGAAGGCGGCGCCGCCGGAAGGCTTCGGGGACGTGGCCGTGCTCGACACCGGCGGCACCCTGTATCCGGGATTGATCGACCTGCACAACCACCTGAGCTACAACGCCCTGCCGCTGTGGGACGTGCCGCAGCGCTACACCAACCGCGACGACTGGGCGCGCCATCCCGACTACCGGCGCCTGATCAGCGGGCCGATGAACGTGCTCGGCCAGAGCAAGGGCTATCCCGAGGCGATCGCGCGTTACGCCGAGTGCAAGAGCCTGCTCGGCGGCGTCACCACCTCGCAGGGCATCGCGCTGTTCAGCAACGCCGGCATCCGCCGCTACTATCGCGGCCTGCTGCGCAACGTCGAGATCTCCGACGGCGACGACCTGCCGGCCGCCAATGCCCGCATCGGCGACGTCGCGCCGAAGGACGCGAAGAAGTTCTACGCCAACCTGAAGAAGTGCAGCTGCCTGCTGCTGCACCTGAGCGAAGGCACGGACGAACGCGCGCTCGCCCATTTCGAGGCGCTCAAGCTCGGCGCCGGCAAGGTCGCGATCACCGGCGCCCTCGCCGGCATCCACTGCGTCGCGCTGGGGCGGGCGGACTTCAGGCTGATGGCCAGGCACGACGGCACGATGGTGTGGTCGCCGCTGAGCAACCTGCTGCTGTACGGCCAGACCGCCGACATCAAGGCGGCCAAGGCCGAGAAGCTGCTGGTCGGCATCGGCTGCGACTGGTCGCCCAGCGGCAGCAAGAACCTGCTGGGCGAGCTCAAGGCCGCCTACGCCTGCAACCGCGTCGCCGGCCGGCCGTTCGAGGCGAAGGAGATCGTGGCGATGGCCACGCGCAACGCCGCGCGCATCCTCAAGTGGGAACGGGGCATCGGCTCGCTCGAGGCCGGCAAGCGCGCCGACCTGCTGGTCGTGCGCGATCGCGGCGGCGATCCCTACCTGCACCTGGTGCGCGCGAAGGAAACCGACATCGCGCTGGTGATGGTCGACGGCGTGCGCCGCTGCGGCGTGCCCGCGCTGATGCCGGCCGACCGCCGCGGGCTGGAGGCATGGAAGGTCGGCCGGCAGCAGCGCCTGCTCGACCTGCGCGGCAAGGACCTCGACCCGCTCACCAAGGGACTGGGGCTGGGCAAGGCGGCCGCGCGGCTGGCGAAGGGGCTCAAGTCGCTCAAGTCGCTGGCCAGGAAGATCGAGAACCCGAGGACCGGCGCGCTCGACCCGCGCGCGGGCGCGGCGCCGAGCTGGTGCCTCGAGCTCGACCAGCCCGAGCCGCCGCCGATGCCGGCGCTCGATGGCCGCACCGGCACGGCGTCGGTGCCGCTGTCGCAGCTGCTCGGCCCGATCGAGCTCGATCCGCTCGGCGTCGCCG
Source organism: Luteimonas sp. (assembly GCA_041905645.1). Taxonomy (GTDB): domain Bacteria; phylum Pseudomonadota; class Gammaproteobacteria; order Xanthomonadales; family Xanthomonadaceae; genus Luteimonas. Next base: position 6,472 of record JAYRKR010000086.1, on the reverse strand, counting down.
ACGACGCGCGCTTCGTCGAGCGCCTGCTGGCGCAGGCCAACATCCCCGGGCCGATCCGCGGCACCCTGCGCACCCTGCACGGGTGAGCCGGGCCGCCGGCCCGGGCAACCGATGCCCGGCCGGCGCGCTGCTCAGCGCTTCGCGGTCTTCGCCGCCGCGGCGGCTTCCTCCGCCTCGGTGCGGCGGATCTGCGCCGCGAACGCGCGCATGCCCTCGTCCAGCGACGCCTCCGGGGCCGCCAGCAGCGGCGCGACGTAGCGGGCGCGCAGCTGCGCGGCCTCGTCGCGGCGGCCGGTGTCGACCAGCTCGCCCTCCAGCTGCCAGGCGGTGTCGATGGTCTTGCGGTCCTTCGGCCCGAGCGACTCGTCGCGCGCCGCGAGCAGCTCGCGATAGCTGGCGATGGCCAGCCCGGCGTCGCCCAGGGTGTCGGCGTCGTCGGCGCGGATCTGCAGCGCCGCCTGGGTCTGCGGGTGGCCGTCGCCGAGCACCTCGCGCGCCAGCGGCAGCACGGTCTTGAGCATCGCCAGCGATTCCTTCGAGCGCCCGGCCTGGTGCAGGGTGCCGGCGCGGTTGACCAGGATGTAGACGGTGTCCGGGTGGCGCGGCCCGAGCAGGCGCGTGCGCGCGTCGATCACTTCCTGCTGCATCGCCAGCGTCCGCTCGAACTGGCCCAGCCGCGCGTACAGGCTCGACAGGTTGAGCCTGGCGCGCAGCGTCTGCGGGTTGTCGGCGCCGAGCACGCGCGTGCGCGCTTCCAGCACCGAGGTCGCGATCGGCAGCGCCTCTTCCGGCTTGCCGCTGTCGGTCAGCATGCTGGCGAGGTTGCCGCGCTCGGCGAGGGTCTGCGGATGCTCGGCGCCGAGCCGCCGGGTCTGGGTGGCGACCAGCTGGCGCTGCAGCGCCAGCGCGCCTTCGCCGTCGCCGGTCATGATCCGCATCACCGCCAGGTTGTGCTGCGAGTCCAGCGTCTTCTCGTCGTCGGCGCCGAGCACCGCGCTGCGCATCGGCACCAGCTTCTCCATGTACTCGCGGCCGAGCCTGGCCTCGCCCATGCGCCCGAGCAGGATGGCGAGGTTGTTGGTCGCCTCCATGCTCACCGGGTCGCGTTCGCCGTGCGCGGCGATGCTGCGCCGGCGCAGCGCCTCGAGCATGGCGCGGGCGCGCGAGCGGTCGCCGAGCGCGCTGATCGCCTCGGCCTGGTCGAGCTGCAGGCGGATGCGCAGCGGGTCCTCGGGCGGCAGCGCGGACGCGTCGGCCAGCGTGCGCTCGACCAGCGCCAGCGCGGGCTTGGGCTGCGCGGCCTGCAGCAGCGCGCCGGCCTGCTCGTGGCGCGCCTCCAGGGTCGGCAGCGCCCGCGCGCCGAGCGCGCGCTCCCGGTAATCGGCGACCTGCCGGTAGCCCTCGGCCGCGGCCGCCGGCAATCCGAGCGCCTCGCGCACGTTGGCGACGGATTCGCGCAGGTCGGCGGCGAGGCCGGGCTCGCGCCCGAAGTCGCGGCCGATCGCGGCTTCCGCGCCGGCCAGGATGTTGCGGTCGATCAGCCCGCGCGCGATGTCGGCGGTGCTGGCGTGCGCCAGCGCCCGTTCCAGCGCCGGCACGTCGCCGGGCGCGGACTTGGCGACCTGCCCGCGCAGGCCGTCGGCCATGCCGATGCCCATCGCCTCGATGTCGATGCCCTGCAGCATCGACTGCTGGAACGCGGCCACCTTCTCCAGCTGCGCGCTGCGCTGCTCGGCGATCGCGCGCTGCGCGCGCGCCTGCTGCAGGCCGTACAGCGACAGGCCCAGGCCGCCCAGCAGCGCCACCAGCGCGACCGACGCCGCGGCCAGGCCGACGCGGTGGCGGCGCACGAACTTGCCCCAGGCGTAGCGGCGCGAGGCCGGCACCGCCTGCAGCGGCCGGCCGTCGAGGAAGCGCTGCAGGTCCTCGGCCAGCGCGGCGGCGGACGGATAGCGTTCGTTGCGGTCGTGGCGCATCGCCTTCGCCACCACCCAGTCGAGCTCGTGGCGCAGCAGCCGGCGCATGCGCGCCAGCGGCAGGCCGTTGGCCCGGGCGACGCGGCCGGCGTCGCCGGGCGGCAGCGTCGCCAGCTGCTCCGACGGCAGCCGCAGGGTCCGGGTGCTGGCGGTGCGGGTCTCGCCGGCGGCCTCGGGGCGCTGCCCGGTCAGCACTTCGTACAGCACCACGCCCAGCGAGTACACGTCGCTGCGGGTGTCGACCAGCGACTGGTCGCCGCCGGCCTGCTCCGGGCTCATGTAGTCCGGCGTGCCGGCGATCTCGCGACCCTGCGCCATCGAGGTCGCGGTGGCGATGCCGAAGTCGATGATCTTGGGCAGCGCGCGGCCGTCGACCTCGTCCACCAGCAGGTTGCCGGGCTTGAGGTCGCGGTGCACGACGCCCTTCTGGTGCGCGTGCTGCACGCCCTCGCAGGCGCGGATGAACAGCGCCAGGCGTTCGCGCAGCGACAGCGCATGCTCCTCGCAGTAGCGCGTGAGCGGACTGCCGGCGATGAACTCCATCGCGAAGAACGGATGTCCGTCGGCGGTGGTGTCGGCGTCGTACACCTGCGCGATCGCCGGGTGGCGCATCTGCGCCAGCAGCTGCCGTTCGACCTCGAAATAGGCCAGGTGGCGCGCGTCCAGGCGCCGCGCGCGCAGCAGCTTGAGCGCGACCGTGCGCCGCACCGGCTCGAGCTGCTCGGCGCGGTAGACCTCGCCCATGCCGCCGCGGCCGAGCAGCGCCTCGATGCGGTAGCGTCCGAGCCGCGCGCCGGGCGGGAGCGTGTCGCCGGCGACGGCGCCGGGCACCGGCCCGCGCGTGGCCAGGAGTTCGGTACGGTCCGGGTCGTCCCCGGCGTGCGTGGTCATGGCGGCTCCCCCCTGTCGGCAGCGCGGCGCCATGGTACCGGATGCGCCTCTGCCGTCGCGGCGCGGAATCCCGCTAGACTGGCGCCCTCGCGTCGTCCCAGCACAGGCAATGGCCACCCGCAGCGGCCCCTCCGACACCACGCAGCGCACCCTCCACAGCGACGGCCCGCGCTTCGCGGCGCCGCGCTCGGCCTGCGTGGTGGTGATCCACGGCGAAGGCCTGGGCCGCCGCGCCGACGTCGACGACGCGCGCGTGCTGGTCGGGCGCTCGCACGAGGCCGACCTGTGCATCGCCCACAAGAGCGTCTCGCGCGAGCACTGCCACATCTGGCGCGACGGCGACGACTACCGCATCCGCGACCTCGGCGCGACCAACGCCACCCGCGTCAACGACGTCGTGGTCGGCGAATCCGTCCTCGCCGACGGCGACCACGTCACCGTCGGCGAGAGCATCCTCAAGTTCATCAGCCACACCAGCGTGGAGGCGAACTACCACGAGGAGATCTACCAGCTCGCCACCCAGGATGCGCTGACCGAGCTGTGCAACCGTCGGCACTTCATCGAGCAGACCGAGAAGGAGATCGCGCGCGCGGTGCGCCACCAGCGGCCGCTGTCGCTGTGCATCGTCGACGTCGACCTGTTCAAGCCGGTCAACGACCGCTACGGCCACATCTCCGGCGACGAGGTGCTGCGCCAGATCGCCGCGCTGGTGCGCCGGCACGTGCGCAACGAGGACGTCGCCGCGCGGATCGGCGGCGAGGAGTTCGCGGTGCTGCTGCCCGAATGCGACCCCGCGGCCGCCTACGGCTTCGCCGAGCGGTTGCGCGAGGCGGTCGCGGCGGCCACCTTCTCGCCCGGCGGCGAGCCGCGCCAGATCACGGTGAGCATCGGCATCGCCGCGCTCTCGCCCGCGCGCGACACCCGCCCCCGCCTGATGGCCGCCGCGGATGCGGCGCTGTACCGCGCCAAGGCCGAGGGCCGCAACCGGGTCTGCATCGAAGCCTGAGCGGCTGCCGGCCGCCGACAGCCCCTCTCCCGCCCCGCGGGAGAGGGAGGCGCGAAGCGCCGGGTGAGGGCCCGGCCTTTCGCGGCTCAACCACTCGTGGCGTGCGCGCCTGCGGCGTGCGCAGAGGACCGAGCGGTTCTTCGCGGTGCTTCGCAGCCTGCCAACCAGCCCCTCTCCCGCAGAGCGGGAGAGGGAGGCGCGAAGCGCCGGGTGAGGGCCCGGCCTTTCGCGGCTCAACTACTCGTGGCATGCGCGCCTGCGGCGTGTGCAGAGGACCGAGCGGTTCTTCGGTGCTTCGCGGCCCGCCAACCAGCCCCTCTCCCGCAGAGCGGGAGAGGGAGGCGCGAAGCGCCGGGTGAGGGCCCGGCTTTTCGCGGCTCAACTACTCGTGGCATGCGCGCCTGCGGCGTGTGCAGAGGACCGAGCGGTGCTTCGCGGCCCGCCAACCAGCCCCTCTCCCGCGGAGCGGGAGAGGGAGGCGCGAAGCGCCGGGTGAGGGCCCGGCTTTCCGCCACGCACGCCCCTGTGGCTCTCGCGGATCGCGGGCCCCGCTCCCGAGACTTTCATCGCGCCTTCCCGCCCTGGGCCGCGCCGCGGACTCGCGATGACGCCCGGGAAGGCGCCCTGGCTACTTCGGCGTCCCGAAGCGCCCGAGGTGGGCACCGGCCAGCAGGTGCAGGTGGATCTGGAACACGGTCTGCCCACCGTGGTCGTTGCAGTTCATCACGATGCGGTAGCCGTCCTCCGCGAAGCCCTGTTCCTTCGCGTAGCGCGCGGCGGCGAACGCGAGCCTGCCGACAATGGCGGCCTGGTCCTCGCGCAGGTCGTTGAGCGTCGCCACGTCCACGGCCTTGGGCACGAACAGCACGTGCACCGGCGCCTGCGGCGCGATGTCGCGGAACGCGATCACGTCGTCGTCCTCGTAGACGACGTCGGCCGGGATCTCGCGGCGGATGATCTTGTGGAAGATGGTGTCCATGAGGGGCCGTGATTGGTGATTGGTGATTGGTGATTCGATGATACGCCTCCGCTCCATCCATCCGTCGCGTAGCGCTCCGGCGCGGGCCGCCGCTCCTGCAAATCGCAAATCACGAATCACGAATCACCAATCACCAATCACCACCCTCAGGGCATCTCGCTCCGCGACCCGAACGCATGCGACAGCGTGCCGCGGTCGACGTACTCGAGCTCGCCGCCCAGCGGCACGCCGTGCGCGAGGCGGCTGGGGCGCACGCCGTGGTTGCGCGCGAGCTGGGCGAGGTAGTGGGCGGTAGCCTCGCCCTCGACCGTGGGATTGGTGGCGATGATCAGCTCCTGCACCTCGCCCGAGGCCAGCCGCTGCGCGAGCTGCTCCAGGCCCAGCTCGCGCGGGCCGATGCCGTCGAGCGGGCTCAGCCGCCCCTGCAGCACGAAGTACAGGCCGCGGTAGCCGGTGGCCTGCTCGATCGCCATGCGGTCGGCCGGCGTCTCCACCGCGCACAGCTGGTGCGCGTCGCGCGCGGCGCTGGCGCAGGTGGCGCAGACCTCGGCCTCGCTGAAGTCGCGGCAGCGCGCGCAGTGGCCGATGCGCTCGACGGCCTCGGCCAGCGCGTCGGCCAGGCGGCGGCCACCGTCGCGCTCGCGCTCGAGCACGTGGTAGGCCATGCGCTGCGCGGTCTTCTGGCCGACGCCCGGCAGGACGCGGAAGGCTTCGATCAGCTGTTCGAGGAGGGAGGACATGCGGAGGGTTCGTGATTCGTGATTCGTGATTCGTGATTCGTGATTGGTGATTGGTGATTGGTGATTGGTGATTGGTGATTGGTGATTGGTGATTGGTGATTCGTAAAAGCGGTCTCGACAATCACCCGCTCTTTCGAATCACCAATCACCAATCACGAATCACGAATCACGAATCACGGCCCCTCAGAACGGCAACTTCATGCCCGGCGGCAGCGGCATGCCGGCGGTGGCGGCGCCCAGCTTCTCCTGCGAGGCGGCGTTGGCCTTGTTGACCGCGTCGTTGAAGGCGGCGGCGATGAGGTCCTCGGCCATCTCCGGGTCCGACAGCACGCCCGGGTCGATGCGCACCTTGCGGCATTCCATCCGCCCCGTGATCGTCACCGAGACCATGCCGCCGCCGGCGTTGCCGGTGACTTCCAGGCTGGCGAGCTCCTCCTGGGCGCGCTGCACGTTCTCCTGCATCTTCTGCGCCTGCTGCATCAGCTGGGCGATGTTTCCACGCATGTCGTCGCTCTCTGTCTGTCTATTCGTCGTAGGGGCGGATCGAGTCGGGCACCAGCTTCGCCCCGTGCTGCGACATCAGCCGCTGCACGTCGGGGTCGGCGAGGAAGGCGCTTTCGGCGTCGGCCTGGCGCGCGTCGCGCTGGCGCTCGTTGCGCGCGTGCAGGGTCTCCGCCTGCGCCTGCGCCGCATCGAAGCGGATCTGCGGCTGCGCGCCCAGCGGCTTCGCCAGCGCCGCGGCGAGCTGCGAGACCAGGAACGGCGCCTTGAGGTGGTCGTCGCTGGCCGGCAGCGACAGCCGCAGCACGCCGCCGGCCCAGCCGACGAAGCCGGCATGGCCGGCCAGCTCGCGGACCGGCCCGCGCAGGTCGAGTTCGGC
>JAYRKR010000085.1:0-15440 GCA_041905645.1 Luteimonas sp. | reverse complement strand
CGGGGGACGCCCGCTTAGTCCCGCCCCTTGGGCGGGTTGGGCTTCCCGCGGACGGCGATCGCGCCCATGGGGCGCTCCTACGGTCCGAACATGCCGGCCGCCGGCGCGAAGCGCCGCGGCGCGTAGCCGAAGTCGCGCTGCGCCGGCGACGCGTCGAACGCCAGGTCCTCGCGCATCCGCGCCAGCGCCGCGCGGTTGAACTCGCGCGCGACCCCCGCCGCGTGCGCGCACGCCAACAGCGCGCCGAACGCCTGCGGCGGCAGGAGGTGCAGCCGCGCCGGCGGCGACAGCGCCGCCAGCACGCGCGCGACCATGTCGCGGTACGGCAGCGCCTCTCCGCCGGGCAGCGCATAGGCGCGACCATGCGTGGCCGGCGCGGCGAACGCGGCGAACGCGGCGCTGGCGAGGTCCTCGACGTGCACCGGCTGGCGCAGGCCCACGGCGTCGCGCGGCAGCGCGAAGCGGTGCCAGCGGCCGGCAATCGCGGCGATGCGGGTGAGCGTGCGGTCGCCGCCGGCGCCGTAGACCAGGGTCGGCCGCAGCAGCGTCGCCGCCGCGCCGCGCGCCGAGGCCGTCGCGAGCACGCCGGCCTCGCCCGCGCGCAGTCGCGCCGCCAGGTCGCGTTCGGCGGCGTCGGTGGAGCCCTGCTTGACCTCGACGCTGGTCGAACCGAACGCGATCACCCGGGGACAGTCGATGCCCGCACCCGCGTACCAGCGCGCGAAGTGGTCGAGCGGTCCGCAGCTGAAGATGGCGTCGGCACGCGCCGGCAATTCGGGCGCGTGGGCGAGGTCGCCGCGCAGCCAGCGTCGGCCCGGCGCGTCGGCGCGCGGCCGTCGCGACAGGGCCAGCACCTGCCAGTCCGCGCGCGCCAGCAGGTCGAGCAGCGGCCGGCCGATCTGGCCGCTGCCGCCGAATACCAGCGCGGTGCGCACGACTAGGGCCGCCGCGCCAGCGCGACGCGCAGCCACAGGTAGCCGAGCACGGCGGACACCGTCGAAGCCAGCAGCACGCCGACCACGCTTTCCGCGTAGCGCAGCGCGTCGTCGGCGAACGCCAGCGAGCCGATGAACAGGCTCATCGTGAAGCCGATGCCGCACAGCAGGCCCAGGCCCACCATCGCGCGCAGGTCCATGCCCGCTGGGAAGCGCGCGAACCCCGCCGCGCGCATCGCCAGCGCGGCGCCGACGATGCCCACCGGCTTGCCCAGCACCAGGCCCAGCGCGATGCCCAGCGGCAGCGGCGACAGCAGGTCGCCCAGGCCGAGGCCGCCCAGCACCAGCCCGGCGTTGGCGAAGGCGAACAGCGGCAGGATCCCGTAGGCCACCCACGGATGCAGCGCGTGCTCGAGCGTTTCCAGCGGCGAATGCTCGGTGGCGTCGTCGAGGTCGTTGCGCGGGTCGACGTGCGGGATCATCAAGCCGGTGACCACGCCGGCCAGGGTCGCGTGCACGCCGGACTTGAGCACGCAGGCCCACAGCACCAGGCCCAGCAGCAGGTAGGGCGCGAGCGCGGTGACGCCGCGCCGGTTGAGCGTCCACATCGCGGCGATCGCGGCCACCGCGCAGCCCAGCGCGACCAGCGACAGGCCGTGCGAGTAGAACACCGCGATGATCAGGATCGCGATCAGGTCGTCGACCACCGCGATCGTGGACAGCAGCAGCTTCATGCCCAGCGGCACGCGCGGCCCGAGCAGCGCGAGGATGCCCAGCGCGAAGGCGATGTCGGTGGCGGTCGGCACCGCCCAGCCGCGCAGCGAATCGGCGTCGCCGCGGTTGATCCCCCAGAACAGCAGCGCCGGCAAGGCGACGCCCGCGGCCGCGCACGCCAGCGGCAGCAGCAGCTGGTCGCGGCTGGAGAGCTGCCCGCTCAGGGTCTCGCGCTTGATCTCCAGCGCGACCAGCAGGAAGAACACCGCCATCAGCCCGTCGTTGATCCAAAGCAGCAGCGGCTTGGCGATCCCGAACGCGCCCGCGCGCAGCTCGACGGGCATGCCGCGGAAGGCCTCGTAGGTCGATTGCAGCGGCGAGTTCGCGCAGACCAGCGCCAGCAGCGCCGCGCCGATCAGCAGGATGCCGCCGGCCGCCTCCAGCCGGAAGAAATCGCCCAGGCGCTGCAGCGCACCGGCGCGGAAGCCAACCTGCCGCATGCCGCCGCGTCAGCCCGCGCTGGCCATGAACAGCTCGAACGCGACCCAGGCCAGGAACGCGCACGCCAGGATGCCGCCTTCGGCCCTGCTCACGCGCAGGTCGCCGCGCAGCATCGGGTACAGCATCACCGCGAACACCAGCGCCGCAGGCAGCTCGAAGCGCACGAACGACGGCGGCACCGGCACGTCGCGCACCACCGCCATGCCGCCCAGCACCACCAGCAGGTTGAACAGGCTCGAGCCGACCACGTGGCCGGCCACCATGTCGCCCTGCCCGCGCCGCGCGGCGGCGACGGCCGCGGCCGCTTCCGGCAGCGCGGTGCCGATCGCGACCACCAGCAGGCCGCTGAGCAGCGGCGCCATGCCCAGCGCCAGGCCGATCACGGGCGCCGACTGCACCACCCAGCGCGCGCCGAAGTACAGCAGCACCACCGCGACCGCGAAGCGCAGCAGGTTCTGCCCGAGCCCGGTGCCGGTGCGCGCGAACGCGGCGATCGCGTCCTGCAGCTCGGGCTTTTCGTGCCGGGTGCGCGCGATGCACGCCGCGAGCACGACGACGAACGCGACCAGCAGCAGCACGCCTTCGAAACGGGACAGCACGCCGTCCCATCCCGCGGCGATCAGCGCCACCGTCGCCAGCATCAGGCACAGCAGCAGCGGCGCCAGCGCGCGCCAGCGCACCAGCAGCGGCGCGGCGAGCGCGGCCGCGCCCAGGGTGAGGCCGACGTTGGCGACGTTGCTGCCCACGGCGTTGCCCAGCGCCAGCGCCTGGCTGCCGGTGAACACCGCGCGCGCGTTGACCGCCAGCTCCGGCAGCGAAGTGCCGAAGGCGACCAGCAGCAGGCCGGTGACGAAGGGCGATGCGCCGAAGCGCTGCGCCAGGCCTGCGGATCCCTTGACGATGGAATCGCCGCCGAGAGCGAGCAGGACCAGACCGAGCACGAAGAACCCCACTGCCTCGAACATGGTGCGACCTCCTCCCTTGGGCCTGGCGGGGATTCTAGCGGGAGCGAGGCGCCGGAGCGGGAGCGGCAGCGGGAGTGGGAGGATGGGACCGGGAAAACTCCGCCGTCATTCCCGCGAAAGCGGGAACCCAGCGGCTTCCGATCCGGCCTGCTCGTGGTTGGAAGGCACCGGGTTCCCGCTTTCGCGGGAATGACGAGTACGGCGCACGCGCCCGGACTCCCGCACTCCCGCCCCCCAAGCCCGATCCCACTCAGGCCCGATGCGGCCCGCGCCGGCGCGCCCGCGGGCTCAGCCGCAGCCTTCCACGTAATCCACCTGCGGCTGCACGCCCACGCGCCACGAGGTGACCTTGCCGCCCGCGTCGGTGGCGAACACCAGCTTGCCGTCGCCGCCGTTGCGGTCGGCCACCTTGAGGTACTTGCCGCCCTCCATGTACTTGTGCGGCGCCTCCTCGATGCGCCCGGCGTAGAGCCGGCGCAGCTCGTCGATGCCCATGCCGACCTTGCCGCCGCCCGGCGCCACCTCGCGATCGGTGCCGATGTCGTAGCGGACGAACTTCCCGCCCTCGACCATGAAGGCGAACTCCGACGGCACCTTGATCCACTTGGGCGTCAGGTAATAGCAGCCGCCGCCCTCGGCGGGCACGCCGTTGAGCTCGCCGCCCCAGGCCTGCTTGGCCTCGTCGGCGGTCATGCCGAAGCGCAGGTCGCCGTAGCCGTCCATGCGCACGAGCCCGAGGTCGGGCGCCTGGTTGGCCTGGCGCGGAACCGGAGCGGTCGCGGGGGGCACGTCCTCGGCGGGCTGGTCCATCGGCGGCGGTGCGGCCGGGTCGTTGGCCATCGCGTCGGCGGCGTTCGCGGCCGGCGCCTGCTGGCCGTCGCCGGCGGGCGGGCGCTCGGCGTTGCACGCCGACAGCGCGAGCGCGAACAGGGCGATGGCGGGAATGGCGGGCTTCATGCGTCGGCTCCCCTCGAAAGGATCGACAGCCTTGGCGATGCAGCGTTAACACGCCGCGAAGCGCAGTCCATTTCCCCGCAGGAGCGACCTGTAGGAGACCTGTAGGAGCGACGGGAGTCGCGACCGGGCAGCCGACGACTTCTCCGGTCGCGACTCCCGTCGCTCCTACAGGAACAGCAGATCGTGAGGAAAGGCGCCGCCTCAGCGCGGCGGCGCGAAATGCTTCTCCAGGCCGGCCCAGCACGCCTGGTAGTCGCGCTGCCGGTGCGCCGCGTCCAGCGCCTGCCGCGCGGGGCTGATCACCGCGCGCGTCTCGAACATGAAGGCCATGGTGTCGGCGATCACGTCGGGCTTCGACAGGTCCGCGTTCGAGGCCTTCTCGAACGTCGCCGCGTCCGGCCCGTGGCCGCTCATGCAGTTGTGCAGCGACGCGCCGCCGGGCGCGAAGCCCTCGGCCTTGGCGTCGTAGGCGCCGTGCACCAGGCCCATGAACTCGCTGGCGACGTTGCGGTGGAACCACGGCGGCCGGAACGTGTGCTGCGCCACCAGCCAGCGCGGCGGGAAGACCGCGAAGTCCATGTTGGCGGTGCCGGGCACCTCGCTCGGCGAGGTGAGCACGGTGAAGATCGACGGGTCCGGGTGGTCGAAGCTGATCGAGCCGATCGCGTTGAAGCGACGCAGGTCGTACTTGTACGGCGCGTAGTTGCCGTGCCAGGCCACCACGTCCAGCGGCGAGTGGCCGATCGGCGCACGCCACAGGTGGCCCTGGAACTTGGCGATCAGCGCGAAGTCGCCCTCGACGTCCTCGAAGGCCGCGTTCGGCGCGAGGAAGTCGCGCGGGTTGGCCAGGCCGTTGGCGCCGATCGGCCCCAGGTCGGGCAGCCGCAGCAGGCCGCCGAAGTTCTCGCACACGTAGCCGCGCGAGGGACCGTCCGGCAGCTCGACGCGGAAGCGCACGCCGCGCGGGACGACCGCGATCTCCTGCGGCTCGACCTCCAGCACGCCCAGCTCGGTCGCCAGCACCAGCCGGCCCTGCTGCGGCACCAGCAGCAGCTCGCCGTCGGCGTCGTAGAAGAACCGTCCCTGCATCGAGGCGTTGGCCGCGTACATGTGGATGCCCACGCCGGCGTGTGCGGCCGGATGGCCGTTGCCGCCCATCGTGTAGAGGCCGTCGACGAAATCGGTCGGCGCCTGCGGCAGCGGCAGCGGGTTCCAGCGCAGCTGGTCCGGCGGCACCGGCTCGTGGCCGAACAGGTTGTGGAAATTCCGTCCTGACGCCTGTAGCTGCTCGTAGGCCGCGAACGTCCCGTGCACCACCGCCGGGCGGATGCGGTACAGCCAGCTGCGCCGGTTCTGCCCGCGCGGTGCGGTGAACGCGGTGCCCGACAGCTGCTCTGCGTACAGCCCGTGCGCGACCTTCTGTGGCGAGTTCTGCCCGACCGGCAGCGCGCCGGGGACCGCCTCGCTGGCGAATTCGTTGCCGAAGCCGGATTGGTAGCCGTTGCTTGCGATGCTCATGCCGCTGCTCCGCTAGAGCCCCTTGCGGGATGGGGACTGGGATGGGGGTGGGTGCACCGGCCGCCGAAGCAGCCGCGCTGCGCGCGGCCCCTCATCCGGCGCTTCGCCACCTTCTCCCGCGAGCGGGAGAAGGTCTGTGGCCGGTGTCGCCGTTTACAGCACGCCCCGCTTCATCTGGTCGCGCTCGATGCTCTCGAACAGCGCCTGGAAGTTGCCCTCGCCGAAGCCCTCGTTGCCCTTGCGCTGGATGATCTCGAAGAAGATCGGGCCGAACGCGTTCTGGGTGAAGATCTGCAGCAGCTTGCGCTCGTGCGTTTCCGGGTCGGCGTCGATCAGGATCTTGTTGCGCGCCAGCCGCGGCACGTCCTCGCCGTGGCCCGGCACGCGCTGGTCGATCACGTCGAAGTAGGTGTCCGGGGTGTCGAGGAAGGCGATCCCCGCCTCGCGCATCCTCTCCACCGTCGAGTAGATGTCGTCGGTGAACAGCGCGATGTGCTGGATGCCCTCGCCCTTGTAGTCGCGCAGGTATTCGTTGATCTGGCTCTTCTCGTCGCTCGACTCGTTGAGCGGGATGCGCACGATGCCGTCCGGCGCGGTCATCGCCTTCGACAGCAGGCCGGTCTTGGCGCCCTTGATGTCGAAATAGCGGATCTCGCGGAAGTTGAACAGCTTCTCGTAGTAGTCCGACCACTTCTGCATGTTGCCGAGGAACAGGTTGTGGGTCAGGTGGTCGATGAAGGTCAGGCCGAACCCGGCCGGGTGCTGGTCCACGCCGGGCAGCGGCTCGAAGTCGGCGTAGAGGTCGTCGCGGCCGTCGTCGACCAGGTACAGCATGCAGCCGCCGATGCCCTCGATCGTCGGCGTGTCCACGGCGCCGGTTTCGGGCTTGAAGCCGATCTTCTCGCCGCCGTTGCCGAGCACGTGCTCGAGCACCTGCGCGGTGGGCTTGCGGAAGCGGATCGCGAAGCCGCAGGCCGAAGGGCCGTGCTTCCCGGCGAAATCCGAGGCGAAGGTGCCGTCGGTCTCGTTGAGCAGGAAGTTGATGGTGCCCTGGCGGAATAGCGTGATGTCCCGCGCGCGGTGCTTCGCCACCGCGGTGAAGCCGAGCTTGCGGAGGTAGTCGCGCATCGCCTCGCCCTGGCCCTTCGGCGCCGCGAACTCGACGAACTCGAAGCCGTTGATGCCCATCGGGTTCTCGAAGGTCGTGACGGTCATGCCCAGGTTCGGGCCCTGGCGGGTGGTCTGCGGCTGCGCGCTCATGGGGGACTCCTCGGTGTGTGGCGGCACCGCGGATGCGGCGGTGCGGCTTGCATCGGACAGGCCGCCGTTATAGTTTCAGATGAAACCATTTGCAAGGCGCACCGCAGCATGCCCAACGACGATGCCTCCGCCGCCGCGCCTGCCGCCCCGCAGGCGTCGGGGCACGCGGTGCTGGAGCTGGAGCGCTTCCTGCCCTACCGGCTCAGCATCCTGTCCAACCGTGTCAGCCAGACCATCGCCAACGCCTACGTCGAGCGCTTCGGGCTGGCGGTGACCGAGTGGCGGGTGATCGCGGTGCTCGGGCGCTTCCCCGAGCTGTCGGCCAACGGCGTGGCCGAGCGCACCGCGATGGACAAGGTCGCGGTCAGCCGCGCGGTGGCGCGCCTGCTCGAGCGCGGCCTGCTGCAGCGCGAGACCCACGACGCGGACCGCCGCCGCTCGGTGCTCACGCTCAGCGAGGCCGGCTATCGCATCTACGACGAGGTGGTGCCGCTGGCGCTGGCCTGCGAGCACCGCCTGCTGGCGCACCTGTCCGGCGAGGAGCGCCGGCTGCTCGACCGCCTGGTCGACCGCCTGCTGGAGGAAGGCCTGCCGGCGCTGGAGGCCTCGGACGCGCCCGCCGCCCGTGGCGCCGCGCTCCGCGCGGACGCGGCGGCGTCCTAGCCCTCGCAGCGCGCGTAGTCGAACGGGATCCGCACCTGTTCGCCGCCATCCCCGGGGCCGGCGATGTAGGCGCGCAGGCGCTCGCCCTCGCGCCGGTACTCGATCAGGTTCGGGAAATCGTGCGCGGTGTTCTCGAAGCGGATCCAGCCCTCGCCGCCATCGGCCCGCGCGAACACCGTCTCCGCCACGCCACCGGGCTGGACGTGGAGGGCGATCCCCGCCGCCGGGTCGAGCGTGATCCGCATGAACTCGAACGAAGCCAGCCTGCCCTCGCGCAGCGTGCGCGACATGCCCAGCAGCGTGCCGCCCGCCTCCGGCAGCCAGACTTCTTCCAGCTGCCGCCCTGCGTCGCCGCCGCACCAGCGGCCGGCCAGCCAGTCGAGCCCCGCCTCGCCGCCCGCGGCCTGCCCGGCGCTCAGCGCCAGGCCGACGCCCAGCATCGCCTTCGCGTATCGCATTTCCCGCCTCCCGTGTTGGACGCGGGCAGGCTAGCGCCGCCGCGCACGGCGCTCTTGTAAAAACGCGCGGCGGCGGGTTCGATGCGGCATGGACTACGTCGAGCATCCACCGCCCGCGGACCTGCGCCGCCACGTGCAGTGCCTGTGGGACCTGCGCGACGACGCCCCGGGCGATGCCGTCCAGGTCGTCTATCCCGACGGCCGCTGCGAACTGCTGGCCGAACTCGGCGTGCCGCTGCGCTTCCATGCCGCCGACGGCACGGTCCGCATCGACCAGGCGCTGGCCTTCGCCGGCCAGCAGCTCGGCCCGATCCGGCTGCAGGCGGCCGGCCCGGTGCGTTGCATCGGCGTGCGCCTGGCGCCGGCCTGCGGCGGCCTGCTCGCCGGCGCACGGCTGCCAGCGCTGCGCGACCGCACGCCCGACCTGCAGGCGCTGGACGCCGGTTTCGCCGGGCGCTTCCTGGCCGCGGCGCGCGCGCTCGCGCACGGACAAGCGGCGGAGCCGATCTGGGACCTGCTGCGCGCCCGCTGCGCCGGCTTCGCGCCGGACCCGCTGGTCGAGCGCGCGGTCGAACGCCTCGACGCGCAGGCCTGCGACCTGCGCATCGCCGCGCTGGCGCAGGAGCTCGGCATCGCCCAGCGCACGCTGCAGGCGCGCTTCCTGGAAGCGGTCGGCATGACGCCCAAGGAGTACGCGCGGGTACGCCGCCTGCAGGCGCTGCTGCACACCCTGGACGCCGAGCGCACGGCCATCGCCGACGCCGCCGCGCGCCACGGCTATAGCGACCAGGCGCACGCCACCCGCGACCTCGCCCGCTGGACCGGCAGCACGCCCGCGCGCCTGGTCCGCGCCCTGCGCGGCGACCCGCAGGGCGAGCACTCGCTGCGGCTGGCGGCGGCCTTCGTGCGCGGCCGCCACGCCGCCCGGTAGCGGTCGCCGAACGCGAAGCTCGGTTGCGGTCCTTCCTCGGCCGTCGATCGACGCAATGCCGCGGCCGCAAATGGAAACGGCGGCCGTGGCCGCCGTTTCCCTCCGGGCCGCGTGGTTACTTCACGCCGTGCATCAGCTTCTGGATCAGCGGGGCAACCAGGAACAGGATGACGCCGCCGATCAGCAGGATCCAGAAGCCCTGCGTGTAGCCGGCGTGCGCCGACTCGACCGTCATGCCGGTCTCGCCGCTGACGTGGCTGGCGAAGATGCCCGACAGGTTGTTGCCGATGCCGGTCGAGAGGAACCAGCCGCCCATCGCGAAGCCGACCAGGCGCACCGGCGCCAGCTTGGTCGTCATCGACAGGCCGATCGGCGACAGGCACAGCTCGCCGACCGACTGGATCACGTAGACCATGAACAGCGTCCAGAACGGGATCAGGCCGGCGCTGTCCACCAGGCTCGACAGCGCGAACATCAGCAGCAGGAACGCCAGGCCGTTGAAGATCAGGCCCAGGCCGAACTTGCGCGGGATGGACGGGTTGCGCTTGCCCATCTTCAGCCACAGCCAGGCCAGCACCGGCGCGATGGTGATGATCGCCAGCGAGTTCACCGACTGGAACCAGCCGACCGGGAAGATCCAGCCGCCGAAGTTGCGGTCGACGATCTTGTCGGCGAGGAAGTTGAACGAGCTGCCGGCCTGCTCGAAGAAGCACCAGAACAGCACGTTGAACACGAAGATGATCAGCATCGCGATGGCGCGGTCGCGCGCCACCGGCCCTTCGCGGAAGCCCTCGACCAGCAGCATCACGCACAGGATGGCGAACATCGCGCTGAGGATCCACTGCAGCATGGCCGCGTCGATCGCCAGCAGGAAGTAGTACAGCGGCACGGAGACGAGCACGGCGAGCAGGACCCACAGGACGCGCGACTTGCTTTCCGCGCCGGCGAGCGGCCGGCCGATCGGGCCGAGCTGGCGGCGGCCGAACCAGAACCACACCAGGCTCAGCAGCATGCCGATGCCCGAAGCGATGAACACCACCTTGTAGGTCGGCATCGCGTCGGTGCCGAACACCTTGTCCGAAAACCAGCCGGTGAGCACCGGCGCGATCAACGCGCCCGCGTTGATGCCCATGTAGAACAGCGTGAAGCCGGAATCGCGGCGCTGGTCGGTCGACGCGTAGAGCTTGCCGACCATCGCCGAGATGTTCGGCTTGAACAGGCCGTTGCCCGCGATCACCGTCGCCAGGCCGATGTGGAACACCGTCTGGTCGGGCCAGGCGATCATGAACAGGCCGGCGGACATCACCACCGCGCCGAGCAGGATCGAGCGCTGGTAGCCGATCACGCGATCGGCGATGTAGCCGCCGACGATCGCCGCGGCGTACACCAGCGCCAGGTAGGCGCCGTAGATGCGGCTGGCGGGCGCCTCGCCCTCGCCCGAGCCGGCGTAGAACGCCTGCACGATGTACAGCGTCAGCGCCCAGCGGATCCCGTAGAACGCGAAGCGCTCCCAGAACTCCGTCATGAACAGCATCCACAGCGGCCGCGGATGCCCCATGGTTTGGGGGAACTGCGGCGGCTCGCCGCCGTTGCCGCCTGGCGCCTCGATCGGCGGCCCCATCGGTTCCGCGGTCGGCGTGGTCGCACTCATGCACTGCCCCTGTAGGTCGAAGACGAATCGGTGATGTGTAACCGCCGCGCGGGGCCGGCGTCAAACCGCCGCCCGCGATGTTGCGTTGCAGCAAGGGGTGGGTGCCGCGCCGTCAGCCCGGCCGCGGGTCCGGCGTGGCTCCGATCGCCGTGCGCACCTCGAACAGCTCCGGGAAGAAGGTCAGCTCCAGCGCCTGCCGGAGGAAGCCCACCCCGCTGGAACCGCCGGTGCCGCGCTTGAAGCCGATGATCCGCTGCACCGTGCGCATGTGGCGGAAGCGCCAGAGCTGGAACTGGGTCTCGAGGTCGACCAGGTCCTCGCACAGCGCGTACTCGCGCCAGTGGCTGGCGGTGTCCTCGTAGATGCGCTCGAACACCGGCACCAGCGCCGGGTCGGACACGTGCGGCCTCGACCAGTCGCGCTCCAGGTGCGCGGCCGGCACCGCGTGGCCCCAGCGCGCCAGGTAGCGCAGGAACTCGTCGTAGAGCCCCGGCGCCTCGAGTACCCCGCGCAGCCCGGCCGCGGCTTCGGGCTCGTGCGCGAACACCCTGATCATCGCCGCGTTCTTGTTCCCCATCAGGAACTCGACCGTGCGGTACTGCAGCGACTGGAACCCGGACGACGGCCCGAGGATGTCACGGAATTCCATGTACTCGGACGGCGTCAGTGTCTCCAGCACCGACCATTGCGCGGTGAGCTGGTCGAGCACGCGCTTGCAGCGCGCGGCGACCTTGCTGAACTGCCAGACGCGGTCCGCGCGCAGGTGGCCGAGCGCGGCGGTCAGCTCGTGGATCAGCAGCTTCAGCCACAGCTCCGAGGTCTGGTGCTGGACGATGAACAGCATCTCGTCGTGGTGCGGCGGGTCCGACAGCGGCTGCTGCGCGGACAGCAGGCGGTCCAGGCGCAGGTAGCCCGCGTAGGTCATCCGGCCGGACAGGTCGGTGTGGATGCCGGCCTCCAGCGCGCGCTCGTTCTGGTCGATGCTCATGCGTTCAGGTTAACCGAAAGCCCGCGGGCCGGCGGCCGGCGGGCCTTGCGGCGCGTCATGCGGCTGCCATCCGGATGCTGCACAATCGGCCGCTCGCGCGCCTCGGGGGGTGGCCGCAGAACAGGGAACCACTCGCAAAGGGGAGACTCGATGAACAGGTTCGCGCGCCGGATGGCGCTGGCTTTGCTGTTGTCCTGCGGCGCCTTCGCCGCGCATGCGCAGGTGGTGATCAGCCAGGTCTACGGCGGCGGCGGCAACTCCGGCGCGCCGATCAAGAGCGACTTCATCGAGCTGCACAACAACGGCACCGCCGCGGTCAGCGTCGACGGCTGGTCGGTGCAGTACGCCTCGTCCTCCGGCAGCAGCTGGCAGGTCACCCAGCTCTCGGGCAGCATCGCCCCGGGCGGCTACTACCTGGTCAAGGAAGCCGACGGCGCCGGTACCCAGCCGCCGCTGCCGGCCCCGGACGCCACCGGCACCATCCCCATGAGCGGCACCGCCGGCAAGGTGGCGCTGGTCGACGGCACCGCCGCGCTCAGCGGCACCTGCCCCACCGGCAACGTCGACTTCGTCGGCTTCGGCGGCGCCAACTGCGCCGAGGGCTCCTCGCCCACGCCGGCGCTGAGCAACACCACCGCCGCGCTGCGCGCGGGCGGCGGCTGCACCGACACCGACGTCAACGGCGACGATTTCGCCACCGGCGCACCGACCCCGCGCAACGGCGCCTCGCCGCCCAACGTCTGCGGCGGGGGCGGGCAGCCGGTGCTGTCGGTCGCCGACGTCGAGCTCACCGAAGGCAACGCGGGCACCACCGCCTTCACCTTCACCCTGTCGCTGAGCCAGCCGGCCGGCGCGGGCGGCGTCGCCTTCGACGTCGCCACCAGCGACGGCACCGCGACCGCCGGCAGCGACTACGCCGCGATCGCCACCACCGCCATGTCGATCGCCGAGGGCGGGGACAGCGCCACCGTCACCGTGCAGGTCACGGGCGACGCCGTCGCCGAACCCGACGAGACCTTCTTCCTCGACGTCACCGGCGTCACCGGCGC
This sequence comes from Luteimonas sp., assembly GCA_041905645.1. Lineage (GTDB taxonomy): Bacteria > Pseudomonadota > Gammaproteobacteria > Xanthomonadales > Xanthomonadaceae > Luteimonas. The sequence continues at coordinate 2,850 of JAYRKR010000085.1, read as the reverse complement.
GCTGCCGGCCTCGCTGCAGGCCACCGGCACGATCCTCAGCGACGACTTCGCCAGCGTCGCGGTGCACGACATCCAGGGCCCGGGCGCCAGCTCGCCGCTGGCGGGCCAGACCGTGGTGACCAGCGCGATCGTCACCGCGCGCCGCAACAACGGCTTCTTCATCCAGATGCCGGACGCGGAAGCGGATGCCAACCCGCTCACCTCCGAGGGCGTGTTCGTGTTCACCGGCGCCGCGCCGCCGGCCGACGCCGCGATCGGCAACCGCGTGCAGGTGCGCGGCACGGTGCAGGAATACGTGCCCAGCGCCGATCCCGCGCAGCCGCCGCTCACCGAGCTCGGCTCGCCGGTCGTCACCCTGGTCTCCAGCGGCAACCCGCTGCCGGCGCCGTTCGCGCTGACCGCGGGCTTCCCCGACCCGGACGGCGCGTTCGACCAGCTCGAGCGCCTGGAAGGCATGCGCGTCACCGCGGCCAGCCTGACCGTCAACACGCCGACGCTGGGCAACGTCAACGAGGCCAGCGCCACCGCCACCAGCAACGGCGTCTTCCACGCCGTGGTCTCCGGCGTGCCGCGCGCGTACCGCAGACCCGGCGTGCAGGAACCCGACCCGCTGCCCGCCGGCAGCCCGGCCAACGTGCCGCGCTGGAACACCAGCCCGCAGGTCGTCGCGGTGAGCAGCGGCGCGCTCGGCGGCGACATCGCCGACCTCGCCTCCGGCTGCGTCGTCGCCGGCGCCACCGGCCCGCTCGACTACACCTTCCGCCGTTACACGATCTACCCGGAGGCCTCGCTGCAGGTCGACTGCGGCGACGCCGGCCAGCCCAAGCCGGCGCTGCAGCCGACCGCGGACGACGCCAGCATCGCGACGTTCAACATGGAGCGCTTCTTCGACGACCAGAACGATCCGGCGATCGGCGAGCCCGTGCTGACCCCGAGCGCCTACCAGAACCGCCTCAACAAGGCCTCGCTGGCGATCCGCGACTACCTGCACGCACCCGACGTCCTGGCCACCGAGGAGATCGAGAACCTCACCGTGCTGCAGGCGATCGCCGCCAAGGTCAACGCCGACGCGGTCGCCGCCGGGCAGCCCGACCCGCACTACGTCGGCTACCTCGAGGAAGGCAACGACGTCGGCGGCATCGACGTCGGCTTCCTGGTCAAGACCGCCGAGGTCGCCGCCGGCGTGCCGCGCGTGCAGGTGCTGTCGGTGACGCAGGAAGGCAAGGCCACGACCTGGACCGAGCCGGGCGGCGGCACCAGCCTGCTCAACGACCGCCCGCCGCTGGTGCTGCAGGCGCAGGTGCACTTCGCCGACGGCCGCAGCCTGCCGATCACCGCGATCGCGGTGCACCAGCGCTCGCTCAACGGCTCCGAGGAGGACAGCGCGAACGGCGAGCGCGTGCGTGCCAAGCGCCAGAAGCAGGCCGAGTTCCTCGCCGACCTGCTGCAGGCGCGGCAGGCGGCCGACCCGGCCGAGCGCGTGGTGGTGCTGGGCGACTTCAACGCCTTCGAGTTCAACGACGGCTACGCCGACGCGATGGGCACGGTCACCGGCCTGCCGAGCGCGGACGACACGACCGTGGTGCAGGGCGACGGCGCCGACCGGGTGAACCCGGACCTGGACGACCTGACCTGGCTCAACCCGCCGGACGCGAGCTACTCCTACGCCTTCGACGGCAACGTGCAGTCGCTCGACCACGTGCTGGCCAACGCGGCGCTGATGGACGCGCCCGACCTCGCCACCCTGGCGGTGACGCACGCGCGCATCGACGCCGACTTCCCCGAGGTCGCGCGCAACGACGCCAACACGCCGACCCGCCTGTCCGACCACGACCCGACCCTGGTGCTGCTGCGGCTCAAGGCGGCGCAGTCGGCCGACCTGCACGTCGCCGCGAGCGTGGCGCCGGGCAGCGTGCTGCCGGGCGAGACCGCGACCTTCGGCGTCGAGGTCGGCAACGACGGGCCGGACGCGGCGGCGTTCGCGGCGGTGGCGTTCGCGTTCGACCAGGCGGTGGACCCGGTGGTCGGCGCGCCGGCCGGCTGGACCTGCGCGCCGCCCGACACCGGCACGACGACGGTCGTCACCTGCACCACCGACAGCCTCGCCGCCGGCGCCAGCCAGGCGTTCACCCTGGCGGTGACCGCGGACGCGGCGCAGGCCGGCACCACGCTGACGCTGGCCGCCGCGGTGCAGTCGCAGGCGCCCGATCCGGTGTCCGGCAACGACAGCGCCTCCGCGCAGCTGCAGGTGCTGGTGCCGCCGGCGGCGGACCTGTCGCTGTCGATCGACGGGCCGGCCACGCTGCCGCGCAAGGCCTTCAGCGCGCAGTACGCGTTCACCCTGGCCAACCACGGCGGCATCGCCGCGGCGTCGCCGGTGCTCGTGGTCGAGGGCAACACCCTGGCCGCCACCTCGACGCTCTCGGCGCCGGCCGGCTGGACCTGCGCCAAGCACGCCAACGGCGGGCCGCGCGCGGTGAGCTTCACGTGCAGCGGCGCGACGCCGCTCGCGGCCGGCGCGAGCGCGGGGTTCGTCCTCAAGGTCAACGCCAAGCCGACGCCCCCCGGCGGCGTGATCACGGTGCAGGGTACGGCCAGTTCGCCGACGCCCGAGGCCGAGCCCGGCGACAACCAGGCTTCGTTCTCCACCGTCGTGCAATAGCCGACGCGGCCACGCAGGACGGGAAAGGCGCGGCTCCGGCCGCGCCTTTCTTTTGCGGCCCCCGCGGCCCTGCGAGGACGGATCCGCATCCAGTCCTTCCTGATCCTTGTGGGAACGACTCGTTGTGGGGGGGGGGGGGGGGGGGGCGGGGGGGGGGGGCGGGGCCGGGCGGGGGGCCGACCGGCCCC
>JAYRKR010000084.1:0-15575 GCA_041905645.1 Luteimonas sp. | reverse complement strand
GCTTTCGTCGGCAACGCGATCGCGCCCATGGGGCGCTCCTACGAGGCGGCGCCTTTGCGCTAGGCTTCACTCCATGACCGCCAAGGCCGACTTCATTCCGCTCTCGCTCTGCGTGCTCACCGTCTCCGACTCGCGCACCCTGGCCGAGGACGGCTCCGGCGACTACCTGGCGGCCGCGCTCCAGGCCGAGGGCCATCGCCTGCACGCGCGCGCGCTGCTGCCCGACGACCGCTACCGCCTGCGCGCGCTGGTCTCGCAGTGGATCGCCGACGAAGCGGTGGACGGCGTGCTGGTCAGCGGCGGTACCGGCTTCACCGGCCGCGATTCCACGCCCGAGGCGCTGCTGCCGCTGCTCGACAAGGAGATGCCCGGCTTCGGCGAGCTGTTCCGCGCGGTCAGCTTCGAGGAGATCGGCACTTCGTCGCTGCAGTCGCGCGCCTTCGCGGGCCTGGCCAACGGCACCTTCGTCTTCGCCCTGCCCGGCTCGACCTCCGCCTGCCGCACGGCGTGGGAAAGGATCGTCCGCGCGCAGCTCGACGCGCGCACCCGCCCCTGCAACCTCGCCACGCTGCGGCCGCGGCTGAAGGAAAACCCGCACCGGGAGCCCACCGGGGAATGAGCATGCCCATCGACCAGACCCTGCGATTGCTGGCCAAGGCGCGCGGCCTGTCCGTCGCCGACATCGCCACCGCGATCCCGCGCGCCGGCGTGGCGACGGTGTCGGCGTGGATGCGCGGCGACAAGCTGCCCGGCCGCGACCAGCTCGATGCCCTCGCCCGCACCTTCGGCGTGCCCGCCGGCGCGCTGCTGGCCGGACTGGCGAGCACGCTCGATCCCGCGCGCACCAGGGGCGAACACGACCTGCTCGCCGCCTACCGCGCCCTCGACGCGCGCCGCCAGGGCGCGCTGCTGGAAGTCGCCCGCGCGATGGCCGGCCGCAAGCCGGCCAGGAAGAAGGCGTAGGGCGCCCCCGAATCCTCCGGCCGCCGCGACCGCAGCCCTTCCCGGGATCCCGCATGAAGAAGCTCAAGCGCAAGGACTACGAGAAGCTGCTCGAACCCATGCAGCTGGAACTCGCCGCGATGGCACGCTGGCTCGCCCACGCCGGCAAGCGCATCGTGGTGGTGCTCGAGGGCCGCGACACCGCCGGCAAGGGCGGCGCGATCGGCGCGATCTCCGAGCACCTCAATCCGCGCCAGTGCCGCGTGGTCGCGCTGCCCAGGCCCACCGAGCGCGAATCCACCCAGTGGTACTTCCAGCGCTACGTGCCGCACCTGCCGGCGGCCGGCGAGCTCGTGCTGTTCGACCGCAGCTGGTACAACCGCGCCGGGGTGGAGAAGGTGATGGGCTTCGCCACCGACGCGCAGGTCGCAGCCTTCCTGCGGCAGGCGCCGACGTTCGAGAAGCTGCTGGTCGACGACGGCATCGTGCTGTTCAAGTACTGGCTGTGCACCGACCAGGACCGGCAGGAGGAACGCTTCGCCGAGCGCCTGGACGACCCGCTCAAGCGCTGGAAACTCTCGCCCATCGACCTCGAGGCGCGCACGGCCTACGCCGGCTACACCCGCGCCCGCGAGGCCATGCTCAAGGCCACGCACACCAGGCACGCACCGTGGACGCTGGTCGATTTCAACGACCAGAAGCGCGGCCGCCTGACCCTGGTGCGCGACCTGCTCGACCGGCTGCCTGACATGCGCGTGCCGGAAGCCGCCATCGACTTCCCGCCGCTGCCTGGCAAGCCGCTGAAGGAGCGCTACGGCGCGCTCAAGCCGATCGTCCCCTACGAAGGCTGAGCGCTCCCGGGCGCGAGAGGGAGCCTGTGGGAGTGGCTTCAGCCGCGAGCTTTTTTATCAGGGCATGGTGACGCCTGCCTTTGTAGGAGCGACGGCAGTCGCGACTCCTGCCGGCGCGACAGGCTTGTCGCGACTGCCGTCGCTCCCACAAGAGGAAAAAGCTCGCGGCCGAAGCCGTTCCCACAGGCAAGACCGCGCGCGCACAAGCCCGCGCGCGGGCTCAGCCGATCGTGAATCCTTCGCCGATGCCGGCTGCGCCGGTGGCGGCGGATCTCGCCACGCGCTCCACCCTCGCCGTCGGCGGCCCGTGCTGCAGCCACCGCGCCAGCGCGTCGATGGCGGTGTCCGCGCCGGCGGCCACCACCTCGACGCGGCCGTCCGCCAGGTTGCGCGCGTGCCCGCGCAGGCCGAGCCGCCGCGCCTGCTCGCGGGTGCCGGCGCGGAAGAACACGCCCTGCACCCTGCCGCTCACCAGGAAGCGCGCCGCGGTGTCCATGCCTCAGCCCTTGCCGGCCGCCTCCGGCTCCGGCCCGCCGGCGGCGGCGATCGCGCGCTCGATGTCCTTCGCGTTGACCGGCCCGAGGAAGTGCTTGGCGACCTTGCCGTCCGGCGCGATCAGGTAGGTCGTCGGCAGCCCGCGCGGGGTGGCGAAGTCGGCCGGCGGGTTGTAGACGTCGATGATCGCGACCGGATAGACCACGGGATGCTTCTTGAGGAACGCCCGCATGTCCGCCGGCGCGATGTCCTCGTAGGCCAGGCCCAGCACCTCGACGTGCTCGCGCATCGCGTCGAGCGCGGAGAGCTCGGGCATCTCCTTGAGGCACGGCGCGCACCAGGTCGCCCAGAAGTTCACCACGACCCAGTTGCCGCGGTGCGCGGCCAGGTCGTACGGCTTGCCGTCGACGGTGGCGACGCGCAGCGCCGGCGTCTCGGGCCTGGGTGCGGCCTCGCCGGCCGCTCCTGCCGCCGGCGCGGATGGTTCGGCCGGCGCAGGCGCCGGTGCCTGCGCGGCGGGCGCGGCGGTCGGTTCGGCGGGCTGGTCGGCGGGCCGCTTGCAGGCGGCGAGGACCGCCACCGCGGCGGCGAGGAGGACGGCGAATCGTTGCGGATGTCGGTTCATGGCGTTTCCCGGGGGACTTCGTAGAGGCTGGAGACGCGCCGCTTGAGCAGGTCGCGCAGCGGCACGCGCAGTTCGTCGAGGATCTGGATGGAGGCGATGCCGAGCGCGTCGTCGCGGCACGGCAGGTGCGCCTCGGCGATCGGGATGCGCAGGTTGCAGGCTTCGTAGAGCTCGGCCAGCGAGAGGTCGTCGAGGTCGCGCGCGAGCAGCCATTCGCCCGACTCCGCCCGGGTGACCAGGCCGATCTCGCCCAGCTGGGCGAGCATCTGCTGCACCAGCGCGTCGGTGAGCATCGGCTCGAGCGCCTGGATCTCGTCGCTGTGCAGGCCCTTTCCCTGCTGCCGCTGCATCGCGAAGCGGCCGAGCATGCGCAGCAGTCCGTAGAGCTCGTGCCCGATCGGCAGCCGCATCGACGCCGGCTGGTAGCGGAAGGCGGAGATCGAGGACGCGAACGAGGCGCCCAGCAGGATCGAGACCCAGCCGAAGTAGATCCACAGCAGGAAGATCGGCGCGAAGGCGACCTGCTGGTAGATCTTCGCGTAGGCGTTGAAGCTGCCCAGGTACAGGCCGATGCCCCATTTCACGATTTCGAGGAGCAGCACCGCGAGCGCCGCGCCGGCCACCGCGTGGCGCCATTGCACGGTGCGGTGCGGGACCACCCGGTAGATCGCGGTGAAGGCGATCCACTCGATCAGCATCGGCGTCAGGCGCAGGATCATGCCCTCGAGCCACTGCCCCGACGCCGTCCTGAAGATGCTCATCGCGAAGAACTGCGTCGACAGCGCCAGGCTCGCGGTGGCGACGATCGCGCCGAGGGTGAGCACCGTCCAGTAGACCAGGAAGCGGCTGAACTTGGGGCGCGCGGTCTTCACGCGCCAGATCTTGTTGAACGTGGCCTCGATGCTGGTCAGGGTGATCAGCAGGGAGACCACCAGGGTCAGCACGCCGACGCCGGTCAGTTCGCCGGTATTGCTCGTGGCCTTCTCCAGCCACTCCTTGATCGCGCTCGCCGAACTCGGCACGAAGTTGGCGAACACGTAGTTGCTCAGCGCGTTCTTCCACTTGTCGAACGCGGGGAACGCGGACACCACGCCGAACACCACCATCGACAGCGGCACCAGCGCGAACACCATCGTGAACGACAGCGCGCCCGCCGACTCGAACAGGCGGTCGTCGAGGAAGCGACGCCACAGGAACCGCAGGAACGTGCCCGTGCGTGCGCGGTCCTGCACGCGGTCGCTCCAGCGGTAGAGGGTGTCCAGCGGCTCCATCGGCCGAAGGGTAGCAAGGCGGGGGCGGGATGGCGTATGCCCCGCCCGGCACCTTCCCGGTTCCCGTCCCCGCCGTCGGCTGCCACAATGCGGTGCCCGCCACGGACACCGGCCGTTTGCGCATGCCCGACATCCTCGTCCTCTACTACAGCCGCGGCGGCTCGGTGGCGAACCTGGCGCGCCAGGTGGCGCGCGGGATCGGCGAGGTCGACGGCATGGCCGCGCGGCTGCGCACCGTGCCGCCGGTCGCACCGTCCACCGAGGTCGCGGCGCCGCCGGTCCCCGAAGACGGCGCGCCGTACGTCGACGCGGCGGACCTGGAGGAATGCGCGGGCCTGGTGCTGGGCAGCCCCACGCGCTTCGGCAACATGGCCGCTCCCCTGAAGCACTTCGTCGACGGCCTCGGCGCGCAATGGGCCAGCGGCACGCTGGCCGGCAAGCCGGCGGCGGTGTTTACCTCCACCGCCACCATGCATGGCGGCCAGGAGTCGACCCTGCTGTCGATGATGGTGCCGCTGCTGCACCACGGCTGCGTGCTCGTCGGCATCCCGTACACGGAGCCGGCGCTGAGCACCACCCGCGGCGGCGGCACGCCCTACGGCGCCAGCCACGTCTCGGGCGTGCAGGACGATCCGCGGCCCAGCGACGACGAGGCGCAGCTGGCGCGCGCGCTGGGGCGCCGGGTGGCCGCCATCGCGGCGAAGCTGGCGTGACGCGGGCGCCGTCCCGGGTGGCGCTCGCGGCGGCGTTGTTCGCGCTCGCGGTCCTGTTCGCCGCCTGGTTCCGCAACGACCGCCACCTCGCCGCCGCGCTGCTGGTGTTCGCGCTGCCGCCGCTGCTGGCCGCCGTCGCCGTGCTGCGCGGCGGCGCGAAGGCGGCGTTCTGGTCGGGGGTGCTCGGCCTGGCGTGGTTCTCGCACGGCGTCATGGTGGCCTGGAGCCGGCCGCCGGAACGCTGGCAGGCGCTCGCGGAGGTGGCGCTGGCGCTGGTCGTCGTGGTGGCCTCGAGCTGGCCGGGCCTGCGCGCGCGCCTGCGCAAGTAGAATGTCGTCCCCGCGGGCCGCCCAGGCGCGCCTCGCACGGCCCACCCGAAAGGCACAGCGGATATGGATGAGCTCCTCGTCGTCACCACCGGCGGCACCATCGACAAGGTGTACTTCGACGACAAGTCCGACTACCAGGTCGGCGAGCCGCAGATCGGCCGCATCCTCGAGGAGCTCGGGGTCGCGTTCCGCTTCCGCGTGATCCCGATCATCCGCAAGGACTCGCTGCACATCGACGCCGCGGACCGCGAGCTGGTGCGCGCGACCATCGCCGCGCAGCCGGCGCGCCACGTGCTGGTGACCCACGGCACCGACACCATGGTCGAGACGGCGAAGGTGCTCGCGGGCATCGCGGACAAGACCATCGTCCTGACCGGCGCGCTCAACCCCGCGCGCTTCCGCGGGTCGGACGCCGAATTCAACATCGGCTGCGCGGTGGGCGCGGTGCAGTCGCTCTCGCCGGGCGTCTACATCGCCATGAACGGGCGCATCTGGGATCCGGCCAGGGTGCGCAAGAACGTCGACGCGAACCGGTTCGAACCGACGTAGGCGCCACGGTCGTCCACCGCGAGGCCCGCATGCATCGGCGCGGCGGCCGCCATCCTCCGGAAAAAGGAACCCCGGCTTGCGCCGGGGCTCCCCTTCCTCCCTGAAGACGAACGTTCAGAACGTGATGCTCCAGCTGTCGATCTTGCCGACGTCGCCGCCGGCGTAGTCGGTCGCCTGCAGCTTCCAGGTGCCGTTGATGCTCTCGCTCGACAGGTTGACGTTGTAGGTCTTGATGATGTTGTCAGCGCTTCCGCCCGAGCGGTTGCTCAGGACGTAGGCGCTGCCGTCCGGCGCCACCAGGCTCACCTTCAGGTCGCCGATGTAGGTGTGCTTGATGTCCACCTTCACCGGCGTCGACGACGGCGCGCTGCCGCTGCGCCCGGAGACCGCGATCGGGCTGGTCGCCGTGGCATAGTCGCTGATCGCGTAGTCGCCCGAGTTGGTGTAGGTCTGCGAACCCCCGCCGCCGCCGCTGCCGGTGGCGTAGTCGCCGACCAGGCTCACGCCCGAGAACGACGAGTAGGCCTTGACCCGCACGTAGTAGGTGCCGGCCTGCGGCGAGGCGATCGTGCACGATTCGCTGTTGCCGCTCCTGTAGGGGCGGCAGTCGTAGGACGAATCGGTGGGCGCGCTGCCGAACTTGACGTAGAGGTCCGCATCGCCGGTGCCGCCGGAGATGTTGAACGTCAGGCTGGACGCGCCGGCGGGCACCGCCAGGGTGTAGTTGACCGACTGGCCGGTGGACGCCGACAGGCCGGTCGCCGGCACGCCCTTGGTCAGCTCGCCGCCGCCACCGCCGCCACCGCCACCGCCGGTGCAGCTCACGTCGACGGCAGCGAACGCCGAGGTCACGTCGGCCTTGGTGTAGCCCAGGTCCTCGGCCGCGCTCTCGACGCCGCAGGCGCCGCTGTCGTAGTCCGTGCTCGGGGTCCAGTAGTCGCGGTTGGCCACCGCGAAGGCCATGAATGCCTTCTGCGTGTTCCAGCCCGACTTGTGCGCCAGTTGGTAGAAGGCCTTGTTGTAGACGCCCGAGGAGTAGTGCACGTCGAGGCCGTCGTAGTAGTCGTCCGCGCTGCCGATCGACGCGCCGTCCTGGGTCGGGTCCTCCATGTAGCGCAGCGCGCCGTTGCCCTTGAAGATCTCGGCGCCGACCAGGAAGTCGTTGCTTCCGTTCATGTAGTACTCGGCGGCCTCGCCGGCGATGTCGGAGAAGGCCTCGTTGATGCCGCCCGACTGGCCGTCGTACTCGAGCCCCGAGTTCTGCTCGGTGTAGCCGTGCGAGACCTCGTGCGCCGAGACGTCGAGGCTGACCAGCGGATAGAACGTGCTGGCGCCGTCGCCGAAGGTCATGCCGGTGCCGTCCCAGAACGCGTTCTCGTAGTTGCTGCTGTAGTGCACGCGCATCTGCAGCTGGAACGTCAGCGGCGACGCCCCCAGCCAGGCGTCGTACATGTCGAAGATCACCTTGCCGAAGTAGTGCGCGTCGTTGAGCGGCGAGTACGCGCCGTTGATCTGCTTCACCGTGTTGCGCGGGCAGGTGTACGAGAACGCGGTGCTGCCGCTGGTGCCGCCGTTGAGGTTGATGGTCTTGACCTTGTCGTTGTTCATGGTGCAGGTGGTGCCGCTCTGCGCCACGTCCAGGAAGCCGAAGTCGGTGCCGTACTCGTACTGGCCGGTCTTCTGGTTGCCGCCGGGGCCGGTGCCGATCTCGGCGTTGGCCAGGGCGTCGAACTGCTTGAGGATGCGGCCGCTCTGCGCGTCGACGATCACGACCGGGCGCGTCGGGCTGCCGCCCGCGGCGCTGTCGGCGAAGAACGACACCACGTACGCGAGGTGCGCGCGGTCGTTGCCGTCGACGTAGACCATCTGCCGGCTTTCCTCGCGCTCGGTGCGCATCGCCAGCAGGCGGTTGCCCAGCGCGGCGCGCTTGGCGGTGGACAGCGCCTGCGCGGAGGTGAGCCTGGCGGCGACGCTGGGCAGCTCGGTCGCGAGCCCCTCGACCTTGCGGCCGAACAGCTTGCGCACCGTCCCGTCGCGGGACTCGCTGACGATGATGTGCTCGCCGTAGACCGGGATGCCGCGGAAGACCTGCTGGTAGCGCGTGATGCGCGACCCGTCCGCGCCGTCGTGCGCCTTGAGCACGGCCAGGGTGGAGTCGGCGCCGAGCCCGAGCATTTCGGCGTGGCGGAGGCTGGCCTTGGCGTTGGCGCCGACCACGGCGCTCGCGCGCGCGTACTGCGCGTTGATCGCAGCGACGTCCTGCCTGTGCAGGTCGACGCGCGTGGCCGCCTGCGCGGGGATCGCCGCGAGGGCGAGCGCGAGCGGCGTCATGACGTAGAGGCCGAGCGGATGCTTGCTGGAATGGATCACGTTGCTGTTCTCCCGAGTGGTTGGATTGGCGACCGCCTGCTGCGGCGGCCTCGGTATGCACTTCCAACTGCGCCGGCGCGGGCTTCCCGTCCGCGTCCGGGTGTAGCGCTGCTTTTTTTCCGGGACCATCGGCTCCCCGGCGGCGACGGCCCCCCGTCCGCCGGACCAGGCCCCGCAGCTTGTTCAGTTCTCGAGCGTTGTCGCGTTCGACCAAGTGGCGGATGAGCGGGCCGGCGTCCCCTCCGGCGCGGCCACCACGGGACGGCTCCCGCCGGGCATGCCGGGACCGGCGGCCGGTTCCGTGCCGTGCGCGCCCGGCAGGAACCGGGACGGAACGGACGGGCGGCCGCGGAAGGATTCCGGCATCGATGACCCCAGCGTTGGCGAGCCGCCTTGGCGGCATGGCGATGGGCGGCGTCGAACCAACCGGCCATCGTGCAAGGACGCATGACGCAATGCGTCCACTAGTGACAGTAACGGACAATTCAGACGTGGTTCACGCTGCAAACGCAGCAAATCAGGGGCCAAAATCGTGACTTTGACCACATATCTGGAATGAAGACGGTTACATGCGGAACTAATTCCGGTCCCGGGCGCGCCTGCGGTCGAGCGGCCCGGGTGGCGCGCCGAGGCCCTATCATCGGGATCCATCGCCCGGTCCCGTGATGCCCGACAGCGCCCTTCCCCACGCCATGCCGGCCTCCGCGCCGCGCCCGGACGGAATCCCGCCGGCCGCGCTCCGCCACATGCAGGCCATCGCGCAGGCCATGCGCGGCGGCGACGCCGCGACCGCCGCACGGCTCGCCGACGAACTGCTGGCGATCGCGCCCGATGCGCCCGATGCGCTCCACCTGGCCGGCGTCGCCTACGACGCCGGCGGCCGCCACCAGGCGGCCCGCGATGCGCTGCGGCGCGCGAGCGCGCGGTGGCCGGAAAACGCCCTGGTGCTGGTCGACCTCGGCAATGCGCAGCTGCACTGCGGCGACCGCGAGGCCGCCCGCGCGAGCTGGCGCGAGGCGACGTCGCGCCAGCCCGCGCATCCGATGCCCTGGTACAACCTCGGCCGCAGCCTGCAGCTGGAGGGGCGCACCCAGGAGGCGATCGACGCGCTGTCGCAGGCGGTGCGGCATGCGCCGTCCTTCATGCCGGCGCGGATCCTGCTCGCCGACGCCTTGGTGCACGCGGGACGCCTGGACGACGCCGACGGTCACTACCGCGAGGCGCTCTGGCGCAACCCCGCCTGTGGCGACGCCTGGCGCGGACTGGCCAACATGAAGACGCGGCCGCTCTCGGACGCCGATCTCGAACAGCTCGCGCTCAACCACGATCGTCCGGACGTCGGTGGGCCCGACCGCGTCGCGATGGCCTACGCGCTGGGCAAGGCATGCGAGGACCACGGCCGCCACGGCGAGGCGCTGGCGGCGCTGCAGGCCGCCAACGCGCGCCTGCGCCGGGAGTCGCCCTGGGACGCCGCGGCGTTCGCCGCGCACGTCGACGAGGTCGTCGAAGCGAGCGCGCGCCTGCCGGCGCCGCGCGACCCGACGCTCGGCGACGAGGCCATCTTCATCGCCGGCATGCCGCGCTCCGGCTCGACCCTGTTCGAGCAGATCCTGGCGGCGCACCCGCAGGTCGAGGGCGCGAGCGAGCTGCCCGAGCTGGGCATGGTCATCGCCGGGGAGTCGCAGCGCCGCGCGCGGCCGTTCCCGCAGTGGGTCCCGGACGCCGGCGCCGACGACTGGCTTCGCCTGGGACGCGAATACCTGCAGCGCACCGCGCGCTGGCGCGAGCAGCGCCCCCGCTTCACCGACAAGATGCCGGAGAACTGGCTGCATGCCGGGGTCCTGCGCGCGATGCTGCCCGGCGCGACCGTGCTCGAGACGCGCCGCGACCCGCTCGAGACCGCCTGGTCGTGCTTCAAGCAGCACTTCTACCGGCTGCCGCATTTCTCCTGCGACTTCGACGACATCGCTGCCTTCATGCGCGACTGCGCGCGCGCGATGGACGCCTGGCGCGCGCGCGATCCCGCGCACGTGCACGCGCTTTCGTACGAAGCGTTGCTGCGCGATCCCGAAGCCGGCATCCGGGGACTGCTGGACACCTGCGGCTTGCCGTTCGACCCGGCGTGCCTGTCCTTCCACGAGTCGCGCCGCAGCGTGCGCACCGCCAGCGCTGCGCAGGTGCGGCAACCGCTGCAGGCGGCGACCTCGCGCACGGCGGCCTACGGCGCCCTGCTCGATCCGCTCCGCGACGCGCTCGTCCGCGCCGGCACGGCCTGAGCGCCGCACCGCGCGGAACCATCCGCGTTGCGCTCGCACTCGCCGCGAGAAACACTCGCCGCGAGAAAGATGCTTCTCCAGACCGGGAAAAGCGGCGCGTCCGCAGGATGGCGGGCGCCGGGTGCGGAAGCCTTTGGGGCGAATGTCCCCCGGCGTCGGCCTCCGGCCGCCCCCTCCTCCTTGATTTCGCCCCAAAGGCTTCCACACCCGGCGCTGCAACCTCGCGATCGCTGCGCAAGCGCAAAGCGGGCACCCGGCCTTTCCGGCAAGCCTGCGATCCGGCAGCCTCGACGCGACCGGAAGCCCCTTGCGCAAACGTCCCTAGGCTTCGCCGAAGGCCCGCCGGTCGCGTCGGGACCCGTGAGGTCGCGGGAAGCATGCAATCGGACAGGAGGCTTCTCCTCCCAGGCTTGGGTGAAGAACAAAAAAAGGGCGGGGCACGCCCCGCCCATCCACGTTGCCTGCGTTCCGGCCCCGGCCGCGCGGCCGGGGCCGGTTGCGGTCAGAAGGTCACGCTCCAGCTGTCGAGCTTGCCGGTGTCGCCCACGCCGCTGTCCTTGACGCGCAGGTTCCACGTGCCATCGAGGCTCTCGCCCGACAGGTCGACCGTGTAGGTCTTCTTGATGTTGTTGGCGCTGCCGCCGGTCCGGTTGTGCAGCACGTACACGCTGCCGTCCGGCGCGATCAGGTCCACCTTCAGGTCGCCGATGTAGGTGTGCTTGATGTCCACCTTCACCTGGGTCTCGGCCAGCCCGCTGCCGCTGCGCCCGCTGGCGTCGATCGGGCTTCGGATCGAGCCGTAGTCGGTGATGTTGAAGTCGTCGTCGTTGGTGTACGTCTGCACCTCGTCGTCGCCGCCACCGCCGTCGCCGTCGTAGTCGCCGACCAGGCTGACGCCGCTGTACGACGTATAGGCCTTCACGCGCACGTAGTACGTGCCCGCGCTCGGGGTCGGGAACTCGCACACCTCGCTGTTGCCGGCCTTGTAGGGGCGGCAGTCGTACTCGGTGTCGGTCGCCTCGCTGCCGAAGCGCACGTACAGGTCGGCGTCGCCGGTGCCCCCGGAGATGGTGAACGACAGGTTCGACGCGCCGGCCGGCACTTCCATCGTGTAGCGCAGCGCATGCCCGCTGGCGATCTCCATGCCCGTCACCGGCACCCCCTTCTCGAGCGCGACCGGATCCGGGTCGGGCGGCGGGCCGCCGCCGCACTCGACGTCGACGCCGGCGAACGCCGCGGTCACGTCGGCCTTGGCCCAGCCCTGATCCTCGGCCGCCTGCTCGACGCCGCAGGCGCCGTCGTAGAAGTTGGTGCTCGGCGTCCAGTAGTCGCGGTTGGCGACCGCGAAGGCCATGAAGGCCTTGTGGGTGTCCCACCCTTCCGTGTGCGCCAGCAGGTAGAAGGCCTTGTTGAAGACGCCCGACGAGTAGTGGACGTTGAGGCCGTCGTAGTAGTCGTTGGCGCTGCCGATCGAGATGCCGTCGAGGGTCGGGTCCTCGAAGTAGCGCAGCGCCTCGCCCGGGGCCTTGAAGATCTCGCCGCCGACCAGGAAGTCGTTGCTGCCCTTGAAGAAGTACTCGGCCGCCTCGCCGGCGATGTCCGAGAACGACTCGTTGATGCCGCCCGGCTGGTAGGCGTACTCCAGGCCGGAGTTCTGCTCGGTGAAGCCGTGCGAGACTTCGTGCGCGAGCACGTCCAGGCTCACCAGCGGGTAGAACGTGCTGGCGCCGTCGCCGAAGTACATCGTCTGCGTCGCCGGCTCCCAGAACGCGTTCTCGTAGTTGGTGCTGTAGTGCACCTTCAGCGTCACCTTCCCGGTCAACGGCGAGGTCTGCAGGTAGTCGCTGTACATGTCGAACACGACGTGCCCGAAGTAGTGGGCGTCGTTGAGCGGCGCGTAGGCGCCGTTGATCTCCATGGTGGTGTTGCGCGGGCAGGTGTAGGTCCAGGGATCGCTGCCGTCGGTGCCGTGGTCGAGGTTGATGGTGGTGACCTTCGGGCTGTTCATCGTGCAGTCGGTGCCGTTCTGCTCGACGTCGAGGAAGCCGAAGTCGGTGCCGTACTCGTACTGGCCGGTCTTCTCGTTGCCGCCGGGGCCGGTGCCGATCTCGGCGTTCTGCAGGGCATCGAAGCTCTTCAGCACGGCGCCGGTGGCCGCATCGACGATCACCCGCGGGCTGGTCGGCGACCCGCCCTTGGCGGAGTCGGCGAAGAACGAGGCCTCCCACGCGAGGTGGGCGCGGCCGTTGTCGTCAACGAACACGACCTGGCGCGACTTCTCGGCCCGGACCTGCATCGCCAGCAGGCGGCTGCCCAGCATGGCGCGCTTGGCGGTCGCCAGCGCCTGGGCACCCCCGACCTTCGGCGCGACCGCCGCCAGTTCGCGGTCCAGGCCTTCGATCTTGCGGCCGAACAGCGCGCGGATGTTGCCGGCGCGATCCTCGCTCACGACCACCTGCTCGCCGTAGATCGGCACGCCGCGGAACGTCTGCTGGTAGCGCGTGTTGCGCACGCCGTCGGCGCCGACGTGGGTCCGGAGCACGGCCAGCGCCGAATCCGGGCCCAGGCCGAGCATTTCGGCATGGCGGACGCTGGCCTGCTTGCTGACGCCGACGGCCACGGTGGCGCCCGCGTACTGGCTGTTGATGCGGGCCACGTCCTGCCCGTGCAGGTCGATACGCGTGGCCGCGTGGGCCGACATCGCCATGCAGGCGGCCGCCAGCGGCGTGAGCGCGATCAGGTATGGGGAATGTTTCCTGGAGTTGATCACTTTCGATCTCCCGATGGGTTGGATACGCGACCGGCCACCTGGCCGGTCCCCTCTTGGCTTCCAACGACTGCACCGGCGGCCCCCTCCGGCCGGCGTCTCCCTTGCTGCTGTCGTGCAGGCGCCCGATGCCCGGACGCCCGGAGCCCGCTCGGACCCCGATGCGATTCCCATCGCCCCCGCAGCTTCTTGCCGTACTCCTCCCTCGCAAATGGAACCAGCGCATGGCCGAAAGAGCCGCCACGCGGACGCATCAACCGCCAGGCGAACCGCCGTGCACGCCCGCTGCGGGCGATGTCCGACGCCGCTGGCCACCTCGCTCCCGGTCGGGTGCGAAACGGTTCGTCGGGGACAGGCGCGGCAAACCGGCGCGTGCTCCCCTTGGCCCGATACTGACCAAAAACGTCAGCTCAGCGGGCGTTCAGATTGAAAATCAGGCAGGCCAAAGCAAGGAAGTGTGGAATCAATCACAATTCCACATCGCGCGCGCTGCGCGCGGCCACGGGCCGGGCCGCGAAGCGCCGTGCGGCCCGGCACGATCGGCGGCGGGGCCGGCAGGGGTCTAGAGCATCCCCGTCTCGAGCCTGGCTGCCTCGGACATCATCGAGCGGTTCCACGGCGGGTCGAACACGAGCTCGACGTCGGCCTCGGCGACGGTCGGGATCAGCTCGAGCTTGTTGCGCACGTCGTCGACCAGGATCTCGCCCATGCCGCAGCCGGGCGCGGTGAGGGTCATCTTCACCTCGACGAAGCGCTCGCCGCCCTCGCGGTGGGTGACGTTGGCCTCGTAGACCAGCCCGAGGTCGACCACGTTGATCGGGATCTCGGGATCGAAGCAGGTGCGCAGCTGCTGCCAGACCAGCTTTTCCACGTCCTCGTCGCCGGCGCCGTCGGGCAGCGACAGCGGCTCGGCGGGCTCCTTGCCGATGGCGTCCGCGTCCTGACCGGCGATGCGGAACAGGTTGCCCTCGACGAACACGGTGTAGCTGCCGCCGAGCGCCTGCGTGATGTAGCCGATGCTGCCCGCGGGCAGCGTCACGGCGTCGCCCTGCGGCACCAGGACGGCGGCGCAGTCGCGTTCGAAGCGGACGGGTTCGCTGCTGCGGGAGTACATGTCTTCGTGGAGGCTGGCGGTGGTCCGGGGAGGCGTTCGCATGCGGGCGTCGGCGTGGACCTGCATGGGGGCGGCCCCGGAGCCGCGCAAGCAGGATGCGAATTGTACCGCCGCGGCGACGGTATGCTGTCGGGCTTTCGTCCCCGCGCCCGGCCGATGCCCGTCGATTCTCCGTCCCGGTTCCCCCTGCCCGCCCTGCTCCTGCTGCTGCTCGGCAGCGTCGGCATCGCCGCGGCGTGGACGCTGTTCGCGCTCGCTAGCGGCGGCCAGGCGAGTTGGATCGCGGTGCTGGCGGCGCTCGATGCCGCGCTGCTGCTGCGCCTGGGCCGCATGCCGGGAGGCTGGCCGCGCGCGGCCTGCGCGGTGTCCGCGACGCTGCTGTGCATCGCGCTGGCCAACTGGGCCATCGTCGCCGCCCAGGTCGGGCGATCGCTGGCGTTGCTGCCGTGGGAATCGCTGTCCCGGCTCGGCCCCGGCTTCACCTGGACGCTGGTGCGGTCCGCCAGCGACCAGGTCGACCTCGCGTGGTGGGGCGCTGCGCTGGTGATCGCCGCGGCGACGGCGCGCTGACCGGGAAGACCTCGTCCAGGCAGCGCGCGAAGATCGACAGCGCGTGCCCGATCTCCGCCACCGGCATCCCGCTGTAGCCCATCACCAGGCCGGCGCGGCGGTGCGGGCGCAGGTGCAGCGTCCCGGTCGGGTACAGCCCGAGCCTGGCGTCCTGCGCGTGGCGGATCAGCGCCGCGACCTCCGCATCGTCGCGCCCGGGCAACCAGGCCACCAGATGCATGCCGGCCTGCGAGTCCTCGATCTCCAGCCGCCCGCGGCTGCACGCGCGCAGGCCCTCGACCAGCGCCGCGCGCCGCTGCCTGAGCTCCTGCGCCGTCCGCCGCAGGTGGCGCTCGAAACCGCCGTTGGCGATGAAGTTCGCCAGCGCCGCCTGCTCGATCCCCGGCGAGGCGAAGTCGCCCATCCACTTGGCCGCCACGAAGTCGCGCCGCAGCTGCGGCGGCATCACCAGGTAGCCCAGCCGGATGGTCGGCAGGAGCGCCTTGGAGAAGGTGCCGACGTAGATCACGCGGTCGCCCCCGTCGAGCGAGCGCAGCGCCGCCAGCGGCTTGCCGTCGTAGCGGAACTCGCCGTCGTAGTCGTCCTCGAAGACCCACGCGCCGTGGCGCGCGGCGTAGTCCAGCAGCGCCATGCGCCGGCGCAGCGACATCACCGCGCCGGTCGGGAACTGGTGCGACGGCGTCACGCAGACCAGCTTCGCGCC
>JAYRKR010000147.1:0-2769 GCA_041905645.1 Luteimonas sp. | reverse complement strand
GCAGTCGGCGCCGGCCTCGCGCGCGCGCTCGAGCGCCTCGAGCTGGCCGCGGACGCGGCGGACGCGGGCCAGGACGCGCTTCTTCTCGGCGGGGGTATGGGGCATCGGGGCGGCGGCGCTGGATACTGGGGTGCAGTATAGGCCGCGGTCCTGCCGAAGGTCACCTCCCGGCGTTCCCGGAGCGCCGTTCCGACGGACGGCGCGGCCGCCGAGGTCGCCGCGGCGGGACCGCCCGCCGCAGGAGGCGGGCCGGCGCTGTCCGTCTCGCCGCGCGCGGTGCGTTGGCTTGGTTCCAGGATGGCCATCGATGCCAGGGGTCCCCCATGAAGCGCTCCGCGTCCCTAATCCTCCTCGCGTTGACCCTCGCCGGCTGCCGGACGCCGGAACCGCAGCAGGCCGCGGACGCATCGCCCCCGGCGCTGTTCGAGGACTTCGGCAGCCTGCATCGCGACGTCGGCAGCGGGGTGCCGGCCGCGCAGCGCTACTTCGACCAGGGCCTGCGCATGGCCTACGGCTTCAACCACGAGGCCGCCGGCCGTGCCTTCGCCGAGGCCGCGCGCCTGGACCCCGGCTGCGCGATGTGCCTGTGGGGCCAGGCCCTGGTGCTGGGGCCGAACATCAACCTGGCCATGCCCGCCGAGGCCGCGGCGCCGGCCGCGAAGTTCGCCGCCGACGCGCAGCGGCTGGCCGGCCATGCGCGGCCGGTCGACCGCGCCCTGATCGGGGCCCTCGCGAAGCGCTATGCCGACCCCGCGCCCTTCGACCGCAGGCCGCTGGACGAGGCCTATGCGGACGCGATGGCCGACGTCGCGCGCCGCTTCCCGGACGACGACGACGTCGCGGTCCTCTACGCCGAAGCGCTGATGGACCTCACGCCGTGGGCGTACTGGCGGCCCGACGGCAAGCCGGCCGCCCGGACCGGCATCCTCGTGGCCGAGCTGGAGCGGGTGCTGGCGCGCAACCCGAAGCACATCGGCGCGATCCACTACTACATCCACGCGGTCGAGTCCTCGCCCGAACCGCAGCGCGCGGAAGCCTTCGCCGACACGCTGGCCGGGCTGGCGCCCGGCTCCGGCCACCTGGTGCACATGCCCGCGCACACCTACATCCGCGTCGGCCGCTACCACGACGCCACCCTGGCGAACTTCGCGGCGTCGACCGCCGACGCCGCCTTCCTCGCGGTCTGCGGCGGCAGCAACGGCGTCTATCCGCTGGGCTACGTCCCGCACAACTGGCACTTCGCCAGCATGTCCGCCTCGCTGCACGGCTCGCGCACGCTGGCGCTGCAGGCCGCCGGGCAGACCGCGCGCCGCGCCGACATGCGGCAGCTCGAGGCGCTGAGCTTCATGCAGCAGTACCTGGTGACGCCGCTGTTCGTGCAGGTGCGGTTCGCGCGCCGGGACGACATCCTCGCGCAGGCCGGGCCGCCGGCCGAGCTGCCGTATCCGCGCGCGCTGTGGCACTTCGCGCGCGGCATGGCCTACGTTGGCGGCGGCGAACACGCGAAGGCCGGGGCGGAGCTCGAGGCGCTGCGCAGGCTCGCGGCGGACCCGGCGCTGGCGAAGGTCGAGGTGGGCCCGGTCAACCGCGGCGACGACGTGGTCGCGGTCGCGCTGCCGATGCTGGCGGGCGAACTGGCGCTGGCGACGGGGCAACGCGACGCCGGCCTCGCGCGGCTGCGCGACGCGGTCGCCGCGGAGGACGCGCTGGCCTACAACGAGCCCGCGGACTGGCTGCTGCCGGTGCGGCCCTACCTCGGCGCGGCCCTGCTCGAGGCCGGGCGCGCCGACGAGGCGGCACGGGTCTACGCGCAGGACCTGCGCGTCTATCCGAAGAACGGCTGGTCGCTGTACGGGCTGGCGCAGGCGCAGCGGAGGCAAGGCCAGCGTGCGCTGGCGGATCGCACCGAGCGCGAGTACCGGGACGCGTGGCAGTGGGCCGATGCGCCGCTGTCGCGCTCGCGGATGTGATGCGCGCTGGCGAGGTCCCCGGGAGGGTCTGCACCCGTTGCCGTCATTCCCGCGAAAGCGGGAACCCACTGTCTTTGCCGTGCCTTGGCTTGAAGACACTGGGTTCCCGCTTTCGCGGGAATGACGAGCTAGTTTCGCGGGAACGATGAGCCAAGGAACCGGTCTGTTCAGGCCGCCCGGCGCCGCGGCATTCGTCAGCCGGTGTTCTGGATCCCCGCCGCGATCCCGTTCACCGTCGCCAGCAGCGCGCGCAGGGTGTCGTCCTCCCGGCGGCCGTCGCCGCGCCAGCGCCCCAGCAGCTCGACCTGCAGCAGGCTGATCGGGTCGACGTAGGGATTGCGCAGCCGGATCGACAGCCGCAGGCGCGGGTCGCCGGTGAGCAGCTCCGTCTCGTCGCGGATCGCCAGCACCGCGTCGCGGGTGCGCTCGAACTCGCCGGCGATGCCGGGGAACAGCGCGGCGTGCGCGTCGCCGGCCAGGCGCGAATAGCGCTCGAAGATCGCCAGGTCGGACTTGGCCAGGGTCATCTCGAGGTCGTCGAGCAGGGTGCCGAAGAACGGCCAGTCGCGCGCCATCTCCGCCAGCAGCGCGCGGCCGTGGCGCTCGACGCCGCCGGCGAGCGCGTGGCCGACGCCGTACCACGCGGTCAGGCCGGAGCGGTTCTGCGCCCAGGCGAACACCCACGGGATCGCGCGCAGCCCGCGGATCCCCGCATCGCGGCGGCGCGACGGGCGCGAGCCGATGTGCAGGCGCTCGATCACGTCGATCGGGGTGGCGGCGCGGAAGTAGCCGTCGAAGC
>JAYRKR010000083.1:0-16436 GCA_041905645.1 Luteimonas sp. | reverse complement strand
CGGCGCGGCCGCGGCCGGCGGAGCGCGCCGCGGCGCCGGCCAGGCCTCGCCGGCCTCCAGCGCGGCGCGGGCCGCGGCGGGCCCGGTGGCACGCTGCGGTTCGCCCGCTGCGCCGGCCGTCGCAGCGCCGCCTTCGGCCGGGCGGAAGGCCAGCATCCGCAGCAGGCTCATCTCGAAGCCCGAGCGCGGGCTCGGCGCCAGCGACAGGTCGCGGCGGCCGTTGAGCGCCATCTGGTACCACAGCTGCACCACCTCGGGCCGCAGCGCGGCGGCGAGCGCGGCCGCGTCGACGCCCTCGCCTTCGACCTCGGCTTCTGGCACCAGCTGCTTCACCTGCACCCGGTGCAGGGCCGCGGCCAGCGCGTCGAGCACACCGGACCAGTCCGGCGAGAACTCGGCCAGCGCCGCGACCTCGTCCAGCAGCGCCTTGCCGTCGCCGGCCTCGAGCGCGGCCAGCAGCGCGCCGACGCGGGTGCGGTCGACGGTGCCGAGCATGGTGGCGAGCGCGGCGTCGGTCAGCGCGCCACCCGCGGTGCCGGCGCCGGTGTAGGCGATCGCCTGGTCGAGCAGCGAGAGGCCGTCGCGCAGGCTGCCGTCGGCGGCCCGGGCCAGCTGCCGCACCGCGCCCGGCTCGGCGGCGATGCCCTCGGCCTCGAGGATCCGCGCCAGCTGCCCGCGGATCTGCTCCTCGTCCAGCCGCTTGAGGTTGAACTGCAGGCAGCGCGAGAGCACCGTCACCAGCAGCTTCTCCGGGTCGGTGGTGGCGAACAAGAACTTGACGTGCTCCGGCGGCTCCTCGAGCGTCTTGAGCAGCGCGTTGAACGCCGCCTTCGACAGCATGTGCACCTCGTCGATCAGGTACACCTTGTAGCGCCCGCGCGATGGCATGTACTGGGCGTTCTCGATCAGCTCGCGGACGTTGTCGACGCCGGTGTTGGAGGCGGCGTCGATCTCCAGCAGGTCGATGTAGCGGCCGGCGTCGATGGCCTGGCAGGTCTCGCACTCGCCGCAGGGGTCGGCGCCGCTGCCGCGCTCGCAGTTCAGGCTCTTGGCGAAGATCCGCGCGATGGTGGTCTTGCCGACCCCACGGGTGCCGGTGAACAGGTAGGCGTGGTGGACGCGGCCCGAATCCAGCGCGTTGGACAGCGCGCGGACCACGTGTTCCTGCCCGACCAGTTCGGCGAAGCGCTTGGGACGCCACTTGCGGGCGAGGACGAGGTAGGACATGGGATCCGTGTGTTCGGGCCCGGCCGCGGCGGCCGGGCGCTTGCCGGGAAACCCTAGTGTGCCACGCACCGGTCGCGCCGCCCGCGACCGCCGGCCCTCGCTTGTCCCGGGTGCCCGCCGCGGCTAGAATCTGCGCCCCTGAGCGTTGCCGGAAGCTTCCTTCAGGTTCCAGCGGAGAGGTGTCCGAGTGGTTGAAGGAGCACGCCTGGAAAGTGTGTAAGCGTCTAAACCGCGCTTCGGGGGTTCGAATCCCCCTCTCTCCGCCATATACGCGAGTCCCTCGCAAAAGCCCGCACGCGTCCGTGCAGGCTTTCCAAGGAAAAGCCGCCGGTTGGACGGGCGGAGTTTCCCGTCTCTATGGTGGCCCCGTCGGCCCCTCGCGACGCTAGGTCGAAAACCCCGCCAGGGCCGGAAGGCAGCAACGGTATCGATCGACGCGGGTGCCGGGGTTAGCCGGCGGGGTCATCGCCTTTTTCATGCTTCGCATGAAAAACCCAAGATTTGCGGGGCAAATCTTGGGCCCCGGCTATGTGCTTCCGATCCCTGCCCCTTCGGGGCGCCCCCTTGCCAAGGGGGCTTTCCTCCAGCACGGTCGATGGCGCCTGGCAGGCAACCGCAGAATCGCTATTCCTGCGCGGCGCGAAGAAATCCCAGGATCTGCGGAGCAAATCCTGGGCTCCGGCTCTGCGCTTCCGATTCCCGACCCTTCGGGGCGCCCCCTTGCCAAGGGGGCTTTCCTCCAGCACGGTCTGCGGTGCTTAGCGAACAACCGCGCGCAAACGGGGCTACAGGAGCGCTGTGGGAGCGACGGAAGTCGCGACGGCCACGCACGGAACCCTTGCTCGGGTCGAACTAGCCGCCCGGCGGGTGCTGCCAGCCTTCATCGCCGCCCGCGTACCGCTCGCGCTTCCAGATCGGCACGCGCGCCTTGACCTCGTCGATGACGTAGCGGCAGGCGGCGAAGGCGGCGTCGCGGTGCGCGGCCGCGACGCCGACCCAGACCGCGAGTTCGCCGACGGCGAGGTCGCCGGTGCGGTGCACGCAGCGGGCGTCGAGGATATCGAACCTGGCCAGCGCCTCGGCCACGACCCTTTCGCCCTCGGCCTCGGCGAGCGCGGCGTAGGCCTCGTAGTGCAGGCCGTCGACCGCGCGGCCGTCGTTGTGGTCGCGGACGCGGCCCTCGAAGCCGGCGAACGCGCCGGCGCGGGCGTCGTCCATCGCCGCGCGCAGCGGGGCGGCGTCGATCGGCATGGCGGAAAGCCGGAAGCGCATCATCTCCGTGTCCTGTCGTGCCTGGCCGCTGCCGTCCATGGCGCGGGAATCCCGGCTTGCGGACGCCCCCGCCCGGCCATCCACGGCCGGGCGTCCGCGGGCGCGCTCACCCGCCGCTCACCGGCGGGATGAAGGCCACCTCGCTGCCTTCGACGGGCGCGTCGTCCCAGTGCGCGAAGGCGCCGTCGACCGCGACCCGCAGCCGGTCGACCGGCAGCGCGAAGCCGTGGCGCGCGGCGAGCGCGCCGTAGAGGGCGCGCAGGTCGGCGGCGGCGGTGTCGACCGTCTCGTCCGCGCGGCCGGCCGCATCGCGCAGGCTGGCGAAATAGAGCACCTTCAGCGTCGCCATCAGCCGGCCTTCCCGAAGTCGCGCCGGCCGCCGCGCTTGCCCAGCAGCCTGGCCGGGCCCAGCACGATCGCGTGCGAGAGCGCCTTGCTCATGTCGTACACCGTGAGCGCGGCGATGGTGGCGCCGGTCAGCGCCTCCATCTCGACGCCGGTGCGGTGCGTCGCCTTCACCGCGCATTCGATCCGCAGCTCGCGCTCGCCGTGCCAGTCGATGCCGATGCGCACGCCGTCGATCGGCAGCGGATGGCAGAACGGGATCAGCTCGTGCGTGCGCTTGGCCGCCAGGGTGCCGGCGACGATCGCGGTCTCGACGATGCCGCCCTTGGTGCCCCTCAGCCCGCTGGCGCGCAGCTGCGCGGCGACCGCGGCGGGGAACTTCACCCGGCATTCGGCCACGGCCTCGCGCGCGGTGACCGCCTTGGCGGACACGTCGACCATCGCGGGGCGGCCTTCGGGGTCGAGGTGGGTGGGCTTGCTGGCGCGCTTCTGGGTCACGGGGCGGCTCGGTTGCGTCCGGTGGATTGTAAGCCCCGGTCCTGTGGGAGCGGCTTCAGCCGCGAAGCCATCGGCCGACTGCGGGTTTCCGCATTCCTGTGGGAGTGACGGAAGATTCGTGTGGGAGCGACGGAAGTCGCGACAGCAGGTCGCTGGAAAGCGTCGCGACTTCCGTCGCTCCCACAAGGCGGCTCGCTCGCGGCGCCACCCGGGAAGCGCCTTCTAGCCGCCGACCAGGAACATCTCCACGTGCCGCCGCGAAGCCCCCGCCCTGCCTCGCAGCTCGCTGTAGCGGTCGCCGCGCCGCGTCCACAGCTGCGCCACGTGCGCGGCCAGCGCCGCGTCGCCGTGCGACAGCCACGGCCGCAGGTCGGCGCCCTCGGCGGCGAACAGGCAGGTGTACAGCCGGCCGTCGGCGGACACGCGCGCACGGTGGCAGTCACCGCAGAACGGCGCGCTGATCGAGCTGACGAAGCCGACCTCGCCGGCGCCGTCATCGAAGCCGTAGCGCGAGGCGACCTCGCCACGGTAGTTCGCGTCGAGCGGATGCAGCGGCCAGCGCGCGTGGATGCGGTCGCGCAGCTGCGCCGACGGCACCACGCGCGAGGCGTCCCAGCCGTTGCAGGTGCCCACGTCCATGTACTCGATGAAGCGCACGACGTGGCCGCTGCCGCGGAAGCGCTCGACCAGCGGCAGCACCTGGTCCTCGTTGACGCCGCGCTGGACCACGCAGTTGAGCTTGATGCGCGCGAAGCCCGCCGCCTGCGCGGCCTCGATGCCGGCGAGCACACTGGCCAGTTCGCCGCGTTCGCCGGAGAGCGCGCGGAACAGGCCGGGATCGAGCGCGTCCAGGCTCACCGTGACGCGCTGCAGCCCGGCCTCGCGCAGCGCGCGCGCCTGCCGCGCCAGCAGCGCGCCGTTGCTGGTCAGCGCCAGGTCCTCGATGCCCGCGATCGCCGCGAGCCGCGCGACCAGGCCCGGCAGGCCCTTGCGCAGCAGCGGCTCGCCGCCGGTCAGGCGCAGCTTGCGCACGCCCAGGCGCGCGAAGCCGCGCACCAGCGTCTCGATCTCGTCGAACGACAGCCGCGCGGCCGCGTCCATGCCGTGATCGTCGGCCACCTTGCCGGCCGGCATGCAGTAGCCGCAGCGGAAGTTGCAGGCCTCGATCACCGACAGGCGCAGGTCGCGCAGCGGCCTCCCGAAGCGATCGAGCGGCAGCGGCGGCTGGTCCAGCACGGCGCTCACGGCGGCAGCGCCCGCTCCGCGGTCGGCTCGGCCAGCGCCACCAGCTCGCCCGGCGTGGCGACGCGATGCCCGCGCCCGGCCAGCGCCTGGCCGTCGGCGACGCCGGCGTAGTGGTAGAGGAGGCAGCGTTCGAGCAGCTCGCGCGGGTATTCGCGCTCGAGGTCGTCGATGCCGCTGTGCGAGGGATTGCCGTGCAGCGCGCAGTCGTGCGCGACCAGCTCGCCCTCGCCCGCGTGCAGGGCCAGCACTTCCGGGATCGGCCGGGTGTCGCCGCTCCAGGCCAGGCTGCCGCGCAGGCGCAGGCCGTAGGCGGTCTCCGGCCAGTGGTGGCGCACCGGGAAGGCTTCCAGCCGCACGCCCCCGTGCCAGAACGCGTCGCCCACCGGCACCAGCTGGAACGCGTCCCAGAAGTTGGCGCCGCCCTCGGCGACGACGTTGGGATAGTCGCCGATGCGCCGGTGCAGCAGCGGCACCACCGTCGCCGGCACGTACAGCCGCACCTTGCCGCGCCGCGCCTCGTCGAAGTAGCTGGAGACGAACAGCCGCTCGAAGCCGGCCACGTGGTCCAGGTGCACGTGGGTGACGAACAGCGCGCGCGGCGGCTCGCCGTAGTGCGCGAGGTAGGCGGTGAGCCCTTCGGCGCCGCAGTCGATGGTCAGCCAGGGCGCGCCGTCGCGCTCGATGGTCGCCATCGGCGAGCCGAGTTCGACCGCCGAGGCGTTGCCCACGCCGTGGAAGCGCAGCGCCCAGGCCACTCAGTTGCCCCGCGCCCAGCGTGCGTCGTAGGCCGCGCGCAGGCGCGCGAAATCGGCCTTCACCGCCGACTCGCCGCGCCGGCCGCGCAGCTTGAGCAGCGAGCGCTCCAGCCGCGCGAGGTTGCGCGTGCGCCAGCCGGTGGCCGGGATGTGCATGGTGCTGCGGTCGAAGTCGATCATCCAGCCCTTGCCCTGGCCGTCGAACAGGATGTTGTGGGCGTTGAGGTCGGCGTGGTCCAGGCCCTCGCGGTGGAAGCGGGCGATGAGGCGGCCGGTCTCCTCCCAGGGCGCGCGCTCGCGGTCGGCGTCGGCCATCAGCGCGAGCGACTGCACGTCCATCAGGCGCTCGAGCAGGATCCACGCGCGGTAGGTCATGCCCTCGCGGATGTAGCAGGCCGCGATCGGCTGCGGCACCGGCAGGCCGCGCCGCAGCAGTTCGCGCAGCAGGCGGAACTCGGCGAAGCTGCGCACCCGGTCGGCGTCGCGCCACAGGTAGCGGTCGCGGCTGAGCTTGGCCGCCATCCCGCCGCGCAGGTACTGGCGCAGCACGCAGGGCCCGTGGCCGGCGTCGATGAACCAGGCGCCGCCGCGCCCGCCGCGGCCGACGGGCTGCGCGCGGTCACCCCAGGACGCCGGATCGAACCAGCGCGGGTCGACTTGCCGCAGCTGCGTGGCGTCGAACAGAATCGCCCCGTATCCGCGTCCGGCGCGGAACGGCGTCAGGCTCTCGGTGGCGTCGAACGTGGCCATCACCGCGAGTCTAACAAGCCTTGTCACCCCCCTCCCCCCCACGCTCGATCTGCCTGCTGCGCCTGTCCGCGCTGGGCGACGTCACCCACGTGCTGCCCCTGGTGCACACCCTGCAGCGGGCCTGGCCCGGGGTGGCGCTGGCCTGGGTCGTCGGCAAGGGCGAGCGGAAGCTGCTCGAGGGCCTGCCGGGGGTGGAGCTGATCGCCTACGACAAGCAGACCGGCCTGGCCGGCATGCGCGCGCTGCGGCGGGAGCTGGCCGGGCGCCGCTTCGACGCCCTGCTGCTGATGCAGCTGGCCTTCCGCGCCAACCTGCTCTCGCGCTGCGTGCGCGCCGACCGCCGGATCGGCTACGACCGCGCGCGCTCGAAGGAGCTGCACGGGCTGTTCGTCGACGAGCGCATCCCCGCCGGCGCGGGGCCGCACGTGCTGGACGTGCTGGGCAGCTTCGCGCAGCCGCTGGGGCTGCGGCAGGACCGCGTCGAATGGCGGCTGCCGGTGCCCGGGGACGCCCGCGACTGGGCGCGCGCGCAGTGGCCCGACGACGGCGCGCCGACGCTGGTGGTCTCGCCCTGTTCCAGCCATCCGCTGCGCAACTGGCGCGCCGAACGCCATGCCGCCGTCGCCGACCACGCCGCCGCGCGCGGCTGGCGGGTGGTGCTGTGCGGCGGCCGCAGCGAGCTCGAGCGCCGCACCGCCGACGCCATCCTCGCCGGCATGCGCGCGCCGGCGCTGGACCTGGTGGGCAAGGACACGCTCAAGCAGCTGCCCGCGCTGCTCGAGCGCGCCGACCTGGTGATGACGCCCGACTCCGGCCCCACCCACATCGCCAACGCGATGGGCACCAAGGTGCTGGGCCTGCACGCGGCCACCGATCCCGCGCGCAGCGGCCCGTACTCGGACCGCCGCTACTGCGTCGACCGCTACGACGACGCCGCGCGCAGGTTCCTGGGCAGGCCGGCCAGCGCGCTGCCGTGGGGCACGAAGATCGAGCGCGAGGGCGTGATGGACCTGGTGACGGTCGAGGACGCCGTCGCCGCATTCGAACGCTTCGCGGCCTCTCGTCAAGGCCCCTCGGCATAGGGCCGGATCGCACCGCCGGCCACGCGGTCGCCTGCGCGCCTGCGCGACGGCCCGGGAAGGAAGGCCGCGGCGCGGCTGCCATACTCAGGCGGCACCGCCCGCTTCCGCAGGAGTTCCCGATGCCTGGCTGGTTCACCGTCGTCGCGCCCTTGCTGCCCGACATCCTCCAGATGGCCCGACCGATGTTCACGCGCGACAAGGGCGCGGACAAGATCCCGCAGCAGATCCGCGAGCTGCAGGACGCGGTGACGCAGAACGCGAACGCGGTGAAGCAGCTGGCCGGCGAGATGCAGCACACCCTGTCCTCGCTGCAGGAAGGCGCGAACCGGCTGGAAGCCACGCTGGCGGCGCTGCAGCAGCGCAACGCCGAGCTCGAGCGCCAGCTGGGGCGCGCCACGCGCCAGTCGCTGGTCGCGGCCACCGCCGCGGTGCTGGCGTTCGCGCTGTCGGCCTGGGCGCTGGCCGCCTGACGCCGCCGCGTGCCTGGTCAGGGCGCCGCGCCGCCCCGGTAGTCCTGGTAGGACTTTTCCTCGACGTAGGCCGAGCCCAGGGCGAGGTTGATCTCCTTCTTGATCCGCGCGCGCTCGTCGTTCTCGAAGTAGACGCTGCGGGCGAGGCGGACGAACTCGTCGTCGAAGGCCTGCGCCTTCTCCTTGAGCCGGATGTCGTCCTCGATCGCCCACAGGCGCTCGTTGACGGCCTTCAGGTCGGCGCGCAGGCGGGCGATGCCTGCCCCGGACCCCGATCCGGGGTCGCGCACCGCGGCCGGATGCGCCATCCAGGTCCCTTCCAGCGCGGCCAGCTCGCTGCGGACGTTGGCCAGCTTGGCCGGGTCGGACATCCGCTCGGACTTGATCTGCAGGATCGCGATCTTGTCGAGCAGCTCGCCGAAGGAGACGGGGACGGAGATCTCGGACATGGGGCCTGGGGCTGGGAAAACGGCGTCCAGTGTACCGTCCTCGCCTTGTCCGCCATCGCGGCCGCCCGTATCATTGCGCCCCCGGCCGCGTACCGCCGCACCGGGCACCGGAGAGGTGGCAGAGCGGTTGAATGTACCTGACTCGAAATCAGGCAGGCGTTTATAGCGCCTCGGGGGTTCGAATCCCCCCCTCTCCGCCAGATTCGCCCAACGCCCCGCAAGGGGCGTTTCTCGTCCCGGGCCCGCGCCCCCGGCCCCACCATTCCGATCCGTCCGGGCATCAGCCTGTACGCTTGCCCGAACCGCCACGTCCACGCCGGCATCATGCCCCCGTTCCCATGCTCCCCCTGCAGGCCGGCCCTGCGTCCTGTTCAGACTCATCTTCGCGTTGTCCGGGTCGAGAGTCCCGCCGCCCGCCCCAGCCCGACGAGCCGCCCATGATCGAATTCGGACACCTGACCCACGTGGGACTGCGGCGCGAGCTCAACGAGGACACGTACTACGGGGACAGCGAACTGGGCTTGTGGCTGGTGGCCGACGGAATGGGCGGGCACGAATACGGCGAGGTCGCCAGCGCGCTCGCGCGCGAGGCGATCGTGCGCGAGGTGCGCCAGGGCACGCCGCTGCCGCAGGCGATCCGGATCGCCGACGAGGAGATCATCCGCGCCTCGCGCCGGCGCAGCGACTCGCTGCCGATGGGCACCACCGTGGTCGCCGTCCGCGTCGCCGGCAACCGCTTCGAGGTGGCCTGGGTCGGCGATAGCCGCGTCTACCTGTGGCACGAGAACAAGCTCGCCCAGCTCTCCCAGGACCACAGCTACGTGCAGGAGCTGATCTCGCAGGGCACGATCAGCGTCGACCAGGCCCGCACCCACCCGCACCGCAACGTGGTGACCCAGGCGCTGGGCGTGACCGACCCGCAGAACCTCAACGTCGAAACCCTGTCCGGCGAGCTGCTGCCGGGCATGCAGCTGCTGCTGTGCAGCGACGGGCTGACCGAGGAGGTCGACGACCGCGGCATCTCGCAGGTGCTCTCGCACACCGAGTGCAGCGCGCAGGAGTGCGTGGACGGCCTGGTGGCGGCGGCGCTCGACGGCGGCGGATCCGACAACGTCACCGTGGTGCTGGTGCGGCGGCACTAGGCGCCGCGCCACCTTGCTGTTGGCGGTGGCGGCCCCCCCCCCGGCCTGCGGCTGGGCGCCTTCCTTCCCGCTGTAGGAGCGCCCCATGGGCGCGATCGCCTTCGCGGGGAGAGCAATCGCGCCCATGGGGCGCTCCTACCGGTCCCAGATCGCGTTGCCGGCCTTCTTGCGGATCGCATCCAGGCGCGCGGCATGCGCGGCCAGTTCGTCGTCGGCGACCCGTACGCGCGGCCTCGGCGCCAGCGCCGCCGACGGCAGCGACATCACCGCGACCACCGCCTGCTCCGCCTCCGGATTGCCGAAGCCGATCTCGCTCTGGCCGGCGGTCAGCGCCAGGTAGGCCTCGGCCAGCAACTGGGCGTCGAGCAGCGCGCCGTGCAGCTGGCGATGCGAGTTGTCCACGCCCAGCCGCCTGCACAGCGCGTCGAGCGAGTTGCGCTGGCCGGGAAAGCGCTGGCGCGCCAGTTCCAGCGAGTCGAGCACCTGCGCGCGGTCGCCGATGCGGCCGTAGCCGTCGCCGAGCAGCGACAGCTCGTGGTCGAGGAAGCCCACGTCGAAGGCCGCGTTGTGGATCACCAGCTCGGCCCCGTCGATGAAGGCGAGGAACTCGTCGGCGACGGCCGCGAACCGGGGCTTGTCGGCGAGGAAGTCCAGGGTCAGGCCGGTGACCTCCTGCGCGCCCGGCTCGAATTCGCGCTCGGGATGGATGTACTGGTGGTAGGTGCGCCCGGTCGGGCGGCGTTCGAGCAGTTCGACGCAGCCGATCTCGACGACGCGGTTGCCCTTCTTCCATTCCAGGCCGGTGGTTTCGGTGTCGAGGACGATCTGGCGCATGGCGGGAATCGGGAATCGGGAATCGGGAATCGGGAAGAGGCTACAGCATCGTGCTGGCGACGCCCTTGAGCTTCAGCGCTTCGTCGCGCGCCAGCGTGTCGACGCGCTCGTTGTCCGGGTCGCCGGAGTGGCCCTTCACCCAGCGCCAGTCGATGCGGTGGCGCTGGGTCGCGGCGTGCAGGCGTTCCCACAGGTCGCGGTTCTTCACCGGGTCGCCGGCGGCGGTCTTCCAGTTCCGGCGCACCCAGTTGCGCATCCACTCGGTGATGCCCTGGCGTACGTACTGGGAATCGGTGTGCAGGGTGACGACGCAGGGCTCGGTCAGGGTTTCCAGCGCCATGATCGCCGCCATCAGCTCCATGCGGTTGTTGGTGGTCTGCGCCTCGCCGCCGGACAGCTCGCGCTCGCGGGCACCGTAGCGCAGCAGCGCGGCCCAGCCGCCGGGACCGGGGTTGCCGAGGCAGGCCCCGTCGGTGTGGATCTCGACGTGCTTCATGCAGCGGGGATTCCTTCGGGCAGGCGCAGCGGCGCCGAGCGGCGCACCGGCGTCAGCGGCCAGGCGCGCTTCTCGGCGCGGACGGCGTAGGCGGCACGCAGGCCGGGGCCGTCCTGCGGCGCGTGGTCGACGCCGATCCGCCAGCCGGGGCCGACGCCCTGCGACACCGGCTCCGGCGCGAGCCCCGCCTCGCGCAGCCGCCGCCGCCAGGTCAGCGGTTCGGAGGCGCCCAGGCCCGAGCCCCGCCAGCGCCAGCGGTAGGGCGCCAGCGGGTTGAGCGCGAACAGCCACAGCCGGCCGCCGGGCGCGAGCACGCGGGCGCATTCGGCCAGCAGGGCGCGCCCGGACGGGCGCGTGGAGGCCACGTGCTGGACCACCACGACGCCGATCGACTCGCTGGCCAGCGGCAGCGGCAGCCCGCAGGCCGCGGCGCCCGACCAGCCCTCGCCCGAGGCCACCAGGCGCAGGCCGCGGCCGTCGACCCGCGACACCTGCTCGACCGGCCCCAGCCACAGCCAGGGCAGCGCGGGGCGCTCGGCCAGCGCGCGCAGGACCGCCGGCTGCTCGCTTTCGAGGACCGCAAGGCCGGCGTCGGACCCGAACCAGGCGCGGGCGCCGTCGGGTTGACCGGGGGAGGAGGACGGGGGCATGGTCGCTATTCTACGGCCCAGGGAGTCCGTCCCCCGATGCACCTGCTGCCGCTGCCGGCGTTCGAGGACAACTACATCTGGACCTGGCGCGACGACGCTGGCCATGCGCTGGTGGTGGACCCTGGCGAGGCCGGTCCGGTGCTGGCGGCGGCCGGGGAGGGCCTGCAGCCGGTGGGCGTCCTGCTCACCCACCACCACGCCGACCACGTCGGCGGCGTCGCCGGGCTGCACCGGCGCTGGCCCGACCTGCCGGTGATCGCGCCCGTCGACGAACGGATCCAAGGCGCCGGCCGGCGCGTCGGCGACGGCGATGCGGTGCAGGTGGGCGACTGGCGCTTC
This sequence comes from Luteimonas sp., assembly GCA_041905645.1. GTDB lineage: Bacteria > Pseudomonadota > Gammaproteobacteria > Xanthomonadales > Xanthomonadaceae > Luteimonas. The sequence goes on along the minus strand of JAYRKR010000083.1, from coordinate 4,882 downwards.
GAGACCCTCGCCGTGCCGGGCCACACCGCCACCCACGTCGCCTTCCACGGCCACGGGCTGCTGTTCTGCGGGGACACGCTGTTCAGTCTCGGTTGCGGGCGCCTGTTCGAGGGTACGCCCGCCCAGATGCTGGCCTCGCTCGAGCGGCTGGCGGCGCTGCCCGGCGACACCCTGGTGTGCTGCGGCCACGAATACACCCTGTCCAACGCCGCCTTCGCGCGCGTGGTCGAACCCGACAACCAGGCGCTGGCGCGCCGCATCGAGGAAGCCCAGGCCATGCGCGAAGCCGGTCGCCCCACCCTGCCCAGCACGCTCGCCGACGAATGCGCGGCCAATCCCTTCCTGCGCATCGACGCGCCGGCGGTGCGCGCCGCGATCGTGGGCAGGACCGGGCGGCCGATCGGCGACCGCGTCGAGGCCTTCGCGGCGCTGCGGCAGTGGAAGGACGGATTCCGCGCATGAGGCGGGCGCGCGCCCGCGGCCCCGCCGCCGCGATGCTGGCCGTGCTCGCGCTGCACGCCGCGCACGCCGGCGGCCCCGCCGACGCCCCGGCGGTCGCCGCCGCCGAAGCGGCGCCTGTGGCCGCCGCGCACGAGGCCGCGGCCGGGCCGGCGACCCGCAACGGCCGCGAGATCTACGCGCGCTTCCGCGAAGGCCTGGCCGATCCGTCCTGCGATCCGGCGGACGCCAGCCAGCGCTGGCAGCGCCACTTCGCCGCGGCGCCCAAGCGGCTGGCCGCGCGCGACGACGACGCGCTGGCGCTGTTCGGCTACGTGGTCGACGCCATGCGCCAGGCGCACCTGCCGACCGAGTTCGCGCTGATCCCGTTCGTCGAGAGCGGCTACCGGCCCGGCGCGCGCAGCGGCGCCGGGCCCGCCGGCCTGTGGCAGTTCATCGCGCTGACCGCCCGCAACCACGAGGTGCCCATCCGCGCGGGCTACGACGGGCGGCTCTCGCCGGTCGACTCCACCCAGGCCGCGGTGCGCTACCTCAAGACCCTGCACGGCATGTTCGCCGGCGACTGGCGGCTGGCGGTGATGGCCTACAACGCCGGCGAGTACCGCGTGCTCGATGCGCTGCGGCGCAGCGGCCAGCGCGCCATGGACGCCGATCCCGGGAAACTGACCGGCCTGTCCGGCATCACCCGCGCCTACGTCCGCAAGCTGCACGCGCTCTCGTGCGTGCTGGACCGGGCGGACGATCGCGAGGAATGGCTGCGCGCCCTCGACCGCCCGGTGACGGTGCTGGCGCCGATGCCGCTGCCGCCTGGGACCGCCAGCCTCGACCGCTGGGCCGACCGCAACGGCCTCGACCCGGCCTTGCTCAAGCGCATCAACCCGGCGTTCCCCGCGGGACGCGTGGCGCGCGCGCGGCAACCGCTGCGGGTGCTCGCCCCGCGCCTGCCGGCGGATGCATCGGACCAGGCGCCGGCGACGACCACGCTGGCGGACGCGGAAGGCGCGCAGGTCATCGAAGCGCCGTCCGCGACGGCGACGGTGCCGGCAACGACGCCTGCATCCGGCCCGGCCGCCGGCACGGCGGCGCCGCGCTCGCACACGGTGGTGCGCGGCGATTCGATCTGGCGCCTCGCCGAACGCTACGGCGTGGCGCGCAGCGACCTGCTCGCCCGCAACGGCCTCTCCGGCAAGGCGGTCCTGCAGCCCGGGATGGTGCTCAGGATCGACGGCGATCCGCCGCCGGCGACCGCATCCGCGCCCGGCACGTCGCCGGCCATGCCAGAATAGAGCGGTTGCTCAACCAGCGAGAACACCATGGGTTTCCTGCAAGGCAAACGCGCCCTGATCACCGGCATCGCCAGCCAGCGCTCGATCGCCACCGGCATCGCCGATGCGATGCGCCGCGAAGGCGCCGAGCTGGCGCTGACCTACCAGAACGACAAGCTGAAGTCGCGCGTGGAGGCCGCCGCCGCGGAGTACGGCACCGACATCGTGCTGCCGCTGGACGTGGCCGACGACGCGCAGATCGACGCCTGCATGACGGGGCTCGGCGAGCGCTGGGCCGACGGTTTCGACATCCTCGTGCACTGCATCGCCTTCGCCCCGCGCGAGGCGATCGAGGGCGACTTCCTCGACGGCATCAGCCGCGAGAACTACCACATCGCGCACGACATCAGCGCCTATTCGCTGGCCGCGCTGGGCAAGGCCGCGCGCCCGCTGATGAAGGGCCGCAACGGCGCGATCCTCACCCTGTCCTACCTGGGCGCGGAGCGCGCGCTCGCGAACTACAACACCATGGGCGTGGCCAAGGCGAGCCTGGAAGCCACCGTGCGCTACATGGCGATGGCGCTGGGCCCGGAGGGCACCCGCGTCAACGCGATCTCCGCCGGGCCGATCCGCACCCTCGCCGCCTCGGGCGTGGCCAACTTCCGCAAGATGCTCAGCCAGTTCGAGGCGGTCGCGCCGCTGCGTCGCGCGGTGTCCATCGAGGACGTCGGCAACACCGCCGCGTTCCTGTGCTCGGACCTCGCCCACGGCATCACCGGCGAGATCACCTACGTCGACGCCGGCTACAACATCATGGGCATGAGCGGGATCGATTGAGCATCGCCGCGGGCTGCGCCCCGCGCTGCCCCGCTCCGGATGGAAAAAGCCCGGCGATGCCGGGCTTTTTCGCTTCTTCGCCGTTTCGCCGCGGGCCGGCGCTCAGAGCCGGGACTCGGCGACCGTGATCTTCACGCGCTTGCGCAGCGCCCGCAGCATCTCGTCGCTGTCCTCCTGGCCGGCGACGCGCGCGAGCTGCTCCTGCAGGGTCTTGCGCTCCTGGTCGCTGGCCTCTTTCGGGTCGCCCGGGGTGACCTTGGTGACGGCGAACACCACCGCCCTGCCGTCGGCGAGCATCACCCTGCCGGGCGAGGCCTTGCCGGCGGCCGGCACGGGCGCCTCGAAATAGGCTTCGCTCGCGGCCGGATCCGGCACCGGCGCGCCGCGCGGAACGTTCGGCACGTCCTGCACCGCCAGCGACTTCGACGCCGCCACCGCCGCGAGCGTCTCGCCGCCCTTGAGCCGGGCCACCATCGCGTCGGCCGCGGCCTCGCCCGCCTTGCGCATGCGATCCCCGCGGATCTCGGCGACCACGCGGTCCTTGACCTCGGCCAGGGTCCGCTCGCGCTCGGGCGAGTGCTTCGTCACCCGGAGCACCACGCTGTGGCCGGGCGCGATCTCGACCGGGTCGCTCACCGTGCCGTCCTGGATCAGCGACTCGGAGAACGCCGTGCGCTGCAGCGCCTGGTTGGCCGCGAGGCCTTCGCCCTGGCCGCGCGCGAACGGGCCGAGCGACTGCACCGGCAGGCCGACCGCGCGCGCCGCGGGCGCCAGCGCGGTGGGGTTCTTCAGCACCTCGTCGACCAGCTTGCTGGTGATCTCGTTGAAGCGGCGCTCGCGATCGACGTCGGCCTGCTCCTGCGCGAGCTTGGCACGCGCCTCCTCGAACGAGGTCTGCCTGCCCTGCTTGACCTCGCGGAGCTGGATCACGTGCCAGCCGAACTCGGTCTTGACCGGGGCGCTGACCTCGCCCGGCTTCATCGCGAACACCGCGTCCTCGAACGGCTTGACCATGCCGCCGTCGTGCGCGATCCAGCCCAGGTCGCCGCCGCCTTCCTTCGAGCCGGCATCGTCGGAGTCGGCGCGCGCCAGCGCGGCGAAGTCGGCGCCGGGCTTGCTCGCCTGCGCGGCGATCGCGGCCGCCTTGTCCTGCGCCGCCTTCTGCGCCTTGGCGTCGGCGCCGGCATCGACCTTGACCAGGATGTGCGAGACCAGCCGCTGCTCGGGCTCGACGAAGCGCGCCTTCTCCTGCTCGTAGCGGGCGCGCAGCGCCGCTTCGTCGGCCACCGCAGGCGCCGGCAGGGCGGCGGAGTCGACGTCGACGTACTCGATGGTCACCGTTTCCGGCGCCCGGTAATCGCCCTTGTGCGCGTCGTACCACTTGCGCGCGTCGGCGTCCGCCACGGGGGCGGTGTCCTCGGCGGGAGGCGGCACGACCACGAACGAGACGTCGCGGCGCTCGCCGATCAGCTTCATCAGGCGTTCGAGCCCGGACGGGGTGACGAACGCTGACGAGGCGACCTGGGTGCCGACCAGCGTCTGCTGCAGGCTTTCGCGGATGCGCTGCTCGAGTCCGCGCGGCGTCATCGGCGGCACCTGCGAGGCCAGCGCCAGCTGGTAGCGCTGCGGGTCGAACTTGCCGTCGACCTGGAAGGCGGGGATGGACTGGATCACCCCGCGCACCTGGGCGTCGCTGATGGCGATGCCGGCGTTGCTGGCCGACATCCGCAGCACCTCCCGGTCGATCAGGCCGTCGAGCGTCTTGCGCTTGTTGTCCAGGCTCTCGAACTCGCGTGGGTCGAAGCTGTCGCCCTGCTGCTGGCGGGCCTGCTGGCGGGCCTGCTCGAACTCGGAGCGGAACTCGTTGGCGTCGATTTCCTCGCGCTGCCACAGCATGGTCGCCGGCCACCACGTCGGCGCCGACCGCCACCACGTCGGCGGCGCCTCGATCTTGGCCGCGAACGTCTGGTTGCGCTGGAACAGGTACTGCTCCATGCCGAAGAAGGCGAACGGGATGGTCAACAGGCCGAGGACGACGGCTGCGATCCAGCCGGAGGTCTTGTCGCGGAGTTTCTGCAGCATGGGCGGACGCAGGTGGGACGTAGCCGTTCAGTGTACCCGCAATGCGGCGGGCGCACAGGCCGCGCCTCACGCCGGCGCCCGCTCGCCCGGGCTGGAGAGGCCCTGGCCGAGGCGGGGAAAAGCGTCTGCTGCGTACACGAGATGGCAGGCGCCGGGAGCGGATGGCCTCGGGTGCGAATGTCCCCCGGCGCCGGCCTGCGGCCGACGCCTCCTCCTTTATTTCGCACCCGAGGCCATCC
>JAYRKR010000082.1:310-16448 GCA_041905645.1 Luteimonas sp. | reverse complement strand
TGCGCTGCGCCGCCTGCTCGGCCTGCGCGAGCGCAAGCTCGCGCCGCCCGCGGCGCGCGGGCCGGTGGACCGCGCACTGCCCGGCGAGGAAATCGCGCCCGGCCTGCGGCTGCTGCAGGCGCACGTGCCGATGGACGCGCCGCCGCCGGCGTGGCCGCTCGCGTTCGCCGCGCGCGCGTCGGCGCGGGCCGTGGACGCGGCGCCGGCCCCGGTCGACCCGCGCGAGTTGCTGTTCTTCGACACCGAGACCACCGGGCTGGCCGGCGGCACCGGCACCCGCGCCTTCATGGTCGGCGCCGCCGATTTCCATCGCGACCCCGAGCGCGGCGACGGCCTGCGCGTGCGCCAGCTGCTGATCGCGACGATGGCCGCGGAGGCCGACATGCTGCGCGCCTTCGCCGGGTGGCTGTCGCCGCGCACGACCCTGGTGAGCTACAACGGCCGCTGCTACGACGCGCCGCTGCTCAAGGCGCGCTACCGCCTGGCGCGGCTGGACGACCCGCTGTCGGCGCTGGCCCACGTCGACCTGCTGTTCCCCGCGCGCCGGCGCTGGCGCGGGCGCTGGGAGAACTGCCGGCTGGCGACCATCGAGCGCGAGGCGCTGGGCGTGGCGCGCGAGGACGACCTGCCCGGCGCCCAGGCGCCGGAAGCCTGGCTGCGCTACCTCCGCGGCGGCCCGGCGACGATGCTGCGCCGCGTGTGCGCGCACAACCGCCAGGACGTGGTGACGCTGGCGCTGCTGATGCGCCGCCTGGCGGCGCTGCATGCGCAGGACGCGGCCCCGGCGGGTTAACGTTTTGCACACGGCGGCGCCGGCACGCTGGCCGTTCGACCCGCACGATGCCAGCCACGCAGCGCCCACCACGGAGCCCGCCGATGACGACCGCCACGACGCACGTCCCGCATTTCCATCGTTCGCCGGCGATCGCATCGCTCGCCGCGCTGCTCGCGCTGTCGCTGGCGGCGTGCGGGCCGAAGCCGCCGGCATCCGACACCGCGCCCCCGGCGTCGGCCGATGCGACGGCGCCATCCGCCGGCGAACCCGCCGCGCCACCGGCCGAGGCCGCGAACCCGCCGGCGGTCGCGACGACGCCCGAGCCCCCCGCACCCGGCGAGGCGGCCGCGCAGTGCAAGGCCGAGGCCGCGCAGGCCTTCGTCGGCAAGGAAGCCACCGATGCCACGGTCGCCGACGCCAAGGCCGCCGCCGGCGCCAAGGGCGACGTGCGCGTGATCAAGCCGGGCCAGCCGGTGACGATGGACTACCGCGCCGACCGCCTCAACGTCGAGGTCGACGAGCGCAAGGCCATCGTCCGGATCACCTGCGGCTGACGCCGCGCGGCCCGACGGCGCAGGATCGTCGCCGGATCCTCTCGGGACGCGCTGGATACCGCACGATGCGACGCAACGCCTGGCTCATCCTCGGACTGCTGGCGCTCGCGCTGTGGCTGTGGTCGCAGCGCGGCGCGCAGCCGCTCGCGGGCGGCGACGCACCGGCACCCACCGCGCAGTCGCCGGCAGGCACGATGCCCGATGCGGACGCGCGCGCGCCGGCGCCGACGGCACGCGGCGGCTGGCCCGCCTGGCTGCCGCCCGAAGCGCTGGACACGCTCGGCCTGATCGCGCGCGGCGGGCCGTTCCCGCACCGCCAGGACGGCGCCACCTTCCAGAACCGCGAGCAGCGGCTGCCGGCACGGCCGCGCGGCTACTACCGCGAGTACACCGTGCGCACGCCCGGCTCGCGCGACCGCGGCGCGCGCCGCATCGTCGCCGGCGGCGACCCGCCGGCGGAGTTCTTCTACAGCGACGACCACTACCGCAGCTTCCGCCGCTTCGCGCCCGCGGGGGAAGCGCGATGAGCGCCACCGAGCTGCGCGCGCTGCTCGCCGACGCCGAGCAGAACGGCGCCTACTTCGTCGACGTGCGCGACAGGGAAGCGCTGGAGGAGATCGCGCGCGAGCTCGGCTTCGCCGTCGCCACGGTCGATTTCGCCGGCTGCGACGACAAGGACGAGGTGCTCGAGCGCTTCGCGGCCGCCCTGCATTTCCCCGACTGGTTCGGCCGCAACTGGGACGCGCTGGCCGACTGCCTGGGCGACCTGTCGTGGTGGCCCGCCGACGGCTACGCGCTGCTGCTCGACCACGTCGGCGCCTGGCGCGACGTCGACCCGGGCGGATTCGCCACCCTGCTCGACGTGCTGGGCGACGCCGCGGCCGCCTGGTCCGCGCAGCGGATCCCGTTCTGGGCGCTGGTGCCGCTGTCGGCGCGCGCGCTCGACGAGCTCGGTTGAGCGCGCCGCGCGGATGAACCCGCTCCAACCGGGGCGTGCGCGCGTGCACGCTTCCACGAATTCATTCGCGAAATCTAACGGTAAGGCTACAAACGCCTGCGCAGAATGCCCGCGTCACCCACGACGACGAGGACCTGCGATGAAGCACACGATCCTTCCCCTGACGGCGGCGCTGGCGTTGCTGCTGGCCGCATGCCACAAGGACGACAGCGGCGTGATGTCGCCCGATTCCGCGCCGCCGGCGGATTCCACCACCGCGCCGGAAGCGCAGCCCGCGCCGCCTCCGGCGGACGACACCGCGACGCCACCGCCGGCCGACGACAGCTCGATGCCGCCGCCGACGGACGGCACGCAGCCCACCCAGACGCCGCCCCCGACGGACACGCCGGCCAATCCGGAGAATCCGGACACGCCGACCGATTCGACGGCGCCCCCGCAGGGCTGACCCCTCCCGCTCTCTCCGGGATCAGCTCCCCTTGCCCACCTTCCCCCGGGAAGGTGGGTTTTTCTTGCGCGCGTCGCGGCGCAGGGCGGGCGACAGCCCGCCGCTCAGTCGTCGTGCTTGCCGCTGAAGTCCAGCGGCGCGTCCTGCTTGCCGTCGTCGCTGCTCCAGGTGGCCTCGCGGACGCGCTCGCAATCCTTCGACACCGGCTCGCCGGGCTGGCTGGGCGCGCTCGCGCACAGCGGATTGGCGTCGACGGCGGCGTTGGTGTCGCGGTACTTCACGCCGCCGCAGGCACCGGCGGCCAGCGCGAGGGCGAGCGGAAGGAGCGGAAGCACGGGCCTCGCGGCGCGCATCCGCGACAGTCGCTGCCGCATCGTCCGGGCATGGTGGCGCATGTGGGTTCCCCCTTCTGGTTCGACGGACGATGGTGTACCACGGCGCGCGCGGGAGCGCACGGCGCACCAGGCACCCGGCCGCAGGTGCGATGCCATCGCATCCTCTCGCGACGATGCGCCGCCACGCTACGAGATGCAGCGGACGCATGCGGCCGTCCGCACGACGGTGCGCCGCGGCATGGGGACGGGAATGCGCACGCGGCCGCGGCGCCGCCGCCGTCGCGTTCCGGACGCCGGAAGAACGACGTGGACGGGGCGACCGGCCGCGCGCCGGACCGGATCGCGCGGCCGGCGCGGGATCAGTGCCCCGCGATCAGCCGCGCGGTGGACACCGCCAGCTGTTCGGCGGCGTCGCCGATCGCGCCGTTGCCGCCCTCGGCATAGACGCCGCGCCCCTCGGACAGCCGCGAGGCCACGTCCTGCGCGACCTGGCGCCCCTGGTCGAACGCGGTGCGCAGGCTGCCGTCGAACGCCGAGGCGGCATCCGCGGCGCTGGCGAAGTGGCCGCCGGCGACGCCGTTGAAGGTATCGCGCGCGACGTCGGCCAGGCCGGTGAACGCCCGTGCGACCTCGCCGATGTCGGTCGCCGACGGCGCGCGGCCGTTGGTCAGCGCGCCGCTGGCCAGCGTGCCCAGGGTGCCCTGCAGGTTGCTGGCGTTGAGCGCGCCCGGGATGCCGCGCGCGAAGGTGTCGATGGCCATGTTGGCCAGCCCCTGCAGCGAAGCCGGCATGCTGCTGGACGTCACCGCGTCGTGCGCGGCGTCGGTCAGCGAGCCGCCGATCAGGCTCTGCGCCACCGCCGCGACCGCTCCCGGCAGCCCGCCGGTGATCGCGCCCATGAGCGCGGCGCCGACCAGGCCCTGCAGGTCGTTGGCGTCGATGCCGAGCATGTCGCCCAGCTGGCCCAGCGCCGAGGACAGCCCGGCGACGTCGCCGATCGAGCCCAGCGCGTTGCTGATCGCATCCGACAGCGAATCGACCGCCGTGCCGATCGCATCGGCCACGCTTTCGGCGGCGTTGCCGAGGCCTTCGGCGGCCGAATTGTCGTTGCCTACCCCGTTGGCGCCGCTGGCGCCGTTGCTGCCGCCGACGCCGCCGGCGCCATCGCTGCCATCGCCCATGGCCGTACCCTCCCAGTCGTCGATTCCTCGACCCTAGGCCGGCGGCGGCGGCGACGGAACCTAGGACCGACCCGAGGGCCGTGACCGCGATCGCGGCCCGGGAAGCCCTCAGGCCGCCGGATCGGCCACCGCGACGACCGGCGCCGGCGCACGCGCGTAGCGCCACGCGATCAGCACCGCCACCGCCAGCAGCAGGCCGGCGATGAACCACGGCGCGCCCGGCAGGTGCACCGGGGCGTGCCCGCCGATGAACCAGCCGAAGCTGCCGGCGAAGATCGTCGGCCCGACGATCCCGGCCATCGACACCAGGCTCATCAGCGCGCCCTGGATGCGGCCCTGCACGTCGGCGCCGACCTGGCGCGTGATCAGCGCCTGCGTCGCCGGCGCCGAGATCGCCCACAGCGCGCTGATCGGCAGGCCGAGCAGGAAGATCCAGCCGCGGTCGGCGATCCCGTACACCGCGAAGCCGACCGCGCCGCAGGCGAGCGAGCCGAGCAACGCGCGGCGCTCGCCGAACCGCTTCACCACCCGCCCGACCAGCCCGATGTTGACGATGATGTTGAGCACCCCGACCGCGGCCAGCACGTAGCCGACCTCCTTCTGGCCCCAGCGGTAGGCGTAGTCGGCGAACAGCACGAACACGCTCGGGTACACGTAGTGCGCCAGGTTGGCGATGAACACCACCGCCGCCAGCCCGAACACCTGCGGATAGCTGCGCAGCAGCCGCATCGAGCCCAGCGGGTTGGCGTGCGCCCAGTCGAAGCGCGGCGAGCGGCGTTCCGGCGGCAGCGATTCGGGCAGCACGAACAGCCCGTAGCAGAAATTGAGCAGCGCCAGCGCGGCGGCGAACCAGAACGGCCAGCGCAGCCCGAGCTCGCCCAGCCAGCCGCCGATCAGCGGCCCGATCACGAAGCCGACGCCGAACGCGGCGCCGATCATGCCGTAGCTCTTCGCGCGCTGGTCGGGCGGGGTGACGTCGGCGATGTAGGCGTTGGCGGTGGTGAAGCTGGCGGAGGTCATCGCCGAGATGATGCGGCCGACGAACAGCCAGGCCAGCGACGGCGCCAGCGCCATGAACACGAAGTCCAGCCCCAGCCCCAGGCACGAGAGCAGGATCACCGGCCGCCGGCCGAAGCGGTCCGACAGCGCGCCCTGGATCGGCGAGGCGACGAACTGGATCAGGGCGAACATCGTGCCGAACGCGCCGATCCAGTACGCGGCGGTGTCGATCCTGCCGCCGACGAACTGCTGCACCAGGTGCGGCAACACCGGGATGATCACGCCGAAGGCCAGCACGTCGATCAGCACGGTGACGAAGATGAAGGCGAGCGCGGCGCGGCGCACGCGCTGGTTGGGGAGTGTGCTCACGTGGGGTCCGGGAGTGGGCGCAAGGGCATGAAGCGCGGCGGGGAGGAATGCGGGCGCGGGAGGCAGCGAAGGGCGGAGTTTACGCGCCCGGCCGGACCTGCCGGACCTGCCGGACCTGCCGGACCTGTCGGACCTGTCGGACCTGTCGGACCTGTCGAACCTGCCGGACCTGCCGGACCTGCCGGAGTTGCCGGAGTTGCCGGAGTTGCCGGAGTTGCCGATCTACCGAACCTGTCGGGCTTTAGCTATGCCCGCGAGACTTGCCGGGTCGGTCGCGGCCGTAATCCGCGTTCCTGCAGGGCGACCTCTGCCATGCCGCCATCCCTTGCCCCGTCGCTCGCCCTCGCTCCGTCATTCCCGCGAAAGCGGGAATCCAGGGACTTTCGACAACTTCTGCTGCGAACGGGAGACAAAGTCACTGGGTTCCCGCTTTCGCGGGAATGACGATTCCGATTGTCAGCGCTGCCCAGGCCAAATCCGAGGAGCTTTCCGGCATGGTGGCTTCGCCGCCTGGCCGGCGGCGGCGGCGATGCGGGCGTCCGCCGGAAGGCGGGAAGCCGTGGTACGTGGATGGCCGGCAGCGCCCGCGAGCGATCGCGAACGTTGATCCTCGCGCGCGGCCGCGAAAGCGACGACGCGCCGCCCCTACCGCCCGCCCACCTCGATGAAGCGCAGGAACTCCGCCCGCGTGCGCGCGTCCTCGCGGAAGCCGCCGAGCATCTTCGAGGTGGTCATGCTCACTCCGCGCTTGTGGATGCCGCGGGTGGTCATGCACTCGTGCGTGGCCTCCACCACCACGCCCACGCCGCGCGGCTGCAGCACGTGCTGGATGCAGTGCGCGATCTGCGCGGTCAACTTCTCCTGCACCTGGAAGCGGCGCGCGTAGGTCTCCACCACCCGCGCGAGCTTGCTGATGCCCACCACCTTGCCGTCGGGCAGGTAGCCCACGTGCGCGCGGCCGATGATCGGCGCCATGTGGTGCTCGCAGTGGCTCTCGAAGTCGATGTCGCGCAGCACGATCATCTCGTCGTAGCCGGCGACCTCCTCGAAGGTGCGCTCGAGGTACTCGCGCGGCTCGTCGGCGTAGCCGCTGAACCAGTCGCCGTAGGCGTCCACCACGCGCTTGGGGGTGTCGAGCAGGCCTTCGCGCGCCGGGTCCTCGCCGGCCCAGCGCAGCAGCGTACGCACCGCGTCCTCGGCCTGCGCGCGGGCGACGCCGTTGCGCTGTTCGTCGTGGCTGGCCATGTCGTGCTCCTGCGTGGGGAGGCGCATGGTACCGCGCCGCGCGGGGCGCAGCGGGAGCGGCTTCGGCCGCGAGCCTGTCCCGGCAACACCCGGCCCTCGCGGGAACCCCTCGCGGCCGAAGCCGCTCCCGCGGGACGCGCGTCGGGCTCAGTGATGGCCGCGGCGCGCGCCGCCGTGCCCGACGTCGTCGTGGTGGCGCCAGGCGTCGCGGACGGCGCCACGCGCCTCGGTCCAGAGCAGGCGCGAATCCGCCTTGCGGCGCAGCCAGTCGCGCGCGAGCTGCGGCTCGACGTCCTCGAAGCGCTCGTCCGGATGCTCGTCGCGCGCGACATGGCCGTAGCGGTAGGCGGGCGCGTAGTCGCTCCAGTTGCGGCCGGTCGAGTAGTACGGGGCGTCGCGAAAGGTGGAGCGGTAGTGCTCTTCGTCGAAGACGTTCGGATCCGGTGCCCGGTGGTGGTGCGGATGGGAATGCATGGTCGTCGTGCGGAATCGGGACCTGATGGCCCGCCTTCTTCGAGGCGGTGTGTGGAGGTTCCGCGCAGGCTAGCGACGAAGTAGTGGTGCGACCGTGAAGCCCGCGCGGTCAGGCTGAACGCCGCCGCGCAACGCATGCGCACGCGCGCGTTCACCGGGCCTTCGCGTCGCACGGCCTCGCGCAGGCGATCGCCGCGTTCAGCACGGTCCGGTCGTTCATTCATGATCGCGCGACGCGTTCACGATCGTGCATCGCTTGCGCCAGGGATGCGCGCCGCGAGCGGATGCGGCGCACGACGGCGCGGGAACCTTCAGGCCGCCGCGTGGCCCGTCGCGCGCGGATGCCAGCCGAGCAGGCGCGCGGGCAGCATCAGCAGCGCGTGCAGGAAGGCGAACAGCGCCGAGAACGTGATCCCGACCAGGCGGAACGGCAGGGCGAGGAGCCAGGCGATCGGCCAGAGCACCAGCGCGAGCAGCGCCAGCGGCCAGCACAGGACCAGCAGCACGCACCAGGCCAGCAGGGCGATGAGCGTCTTCATGGTCGTGCTCCTCGGTCGTCGGCGGAGGGAACGCCGGATGCCCGGCGACCCGCACGATGCGACCGGCCGCCGCGCGCGGCAAGCGGCCTGCGACAGGCGCCGCCTCCGGCCGACGAAACCCCGCATGCGCCGACGAGCCCGCGGCGCATGCCGCGACCCGGTCCCGCGAAGCGGGCGGAAGGCGGCGGCGCGGGGTCGCGCGGCCGGCGCGCCCGTCCCGCGCGCGTCGTGCGCGCGCCCGGGCGCTATTCGCGCGCGCAGCCGGACTTGCAGGCGGACATCCGGGCGCTGCCGTAGGCGCGCGCGCCCAGGTCGCCCTTGATGAAGTCCTCCATCATCTGGAAGTAGCCGTCCGGCTGCCGCGTGGAGACCCGCTCGCCGTCGGGCTGCGTCTCGAACTGGTAGATGCCGTGGTCGGCGTCGGCGAACACCGCGGTGGCGATCGGCCTGCCCGCGCGCTGCAGGGCCGCGAGGCGGCGCAGCGTCTCGGACGAGGGCGCGTCGCGGTCCTGCCCGCCGAGGATCCACAGCTGCGGCACGTCGAGGTTCTGCAGCACCGGCATCGGGTCGTACTGCGCCGGCACGCCCGCGAGCAGGTGCGGCCCTTCCACGCGCGTCTTCTCCTCGGGCGTGGACAGGAAGTAGCTGGCGATGTCGCCGCGCACCTGCTTGAACCAGGGCTCGGCGCCGTACTTCTTCTTCGCCTCGTCGAGCTGCCGGTAGCCGTCGGTGAAGTCGCTCTTGATGATGGTCGCCACCGCGTCCGCGACCTCCATCGCCTTGGCCATGACGTCGGGGCCGAAGCCGCCGCGCTGCATGTCGAACTCGATGGCTTCCCGGTCCTCCTCCAGCGGGGACACGGCGAGCCCGAAGCCCACGACGACGAAGTCCACCGGCTCGATGCGCGCGGCCAGCGGCGCCACCCAGCCGCCCTGGCTGCCCGCCTGGTAGCCCACGCGCCCGGCACGGCCGCCGGCCAGCCTGCGCGCCTCGCGGGCGGCGAGCACCGCGTCGGTGGCCAGCAGCAGGTAATCCTGGGTGTAGGTTCCGCCCGAAGCGCCGGTGCCGCGCTTGTCGTAGGCGAACACGCCGATGCCGACGGCCGCGAACTGGCGCTGCAGCGAGTAGGTCTCCAGCGCCGACGAATGCTCCGACCCGTGCACGAGCACGACGATCGGCACCCTGGCCTCGCCCGGCGGCAGGGTCAGCCGCCCGGCCAGTTCGACCCCGCTGCCCTGGAACCGCGTGTCGACCTGGACCAGCGGCAGCCGCCGGCCCTCCAGCGCACCGAAGCGGATGCGCCCCTTGCCGCAGTCGGCGAGGTCGGCGGTGATGCCGTCCGGCTTGTCGGTCCAGCCGAGCGTGCTGGTCCAGCGCCCGTCCTCGCGCCGCGCCAGCGCGCCGGTCGTCCCGTCCAGCCGCCGCCAGCGCAGCTTTCCTTCCGAGCCGGGACCGATGTCCAGCATCGAGCCGTCGGACATCGCGTAGCTGGCGGCCTCGCAGGAAGCGGGTGCGGGTGCGGGTGCGGGTGCGGGTGCGGGTGCGGGTGCGGGTGCGGGTGCGGGTGCGGGTGCGGGTGCCGCGGCACCTGCGCCGGGCGCGAGGCCCGCCAGCAACAGCGCAACGAGACTCCCGCGGATCAGGCTGCCGAGCGGATTCATGCCGAACCTCATGCGTTTTGATTTACGTAAAAGATTACATATAATGTCGGCCAGGTCAACAAGGGGGAACTCGATGGACGATTTCATCCGGCAACAAGGCCCGGCCTTCCTCGCCCACCTGCTGCGCCGGCTGTCGGACGAGCTGGTGCAGGGCGCGGCCGAGTGGTATCCCGCCGCGGGCGTCGGCGCGCCGCCGCGCACCATCTCCACGCTGCTCGCGCTCGATGAACACGGCCCGCTGGCGATCACCGGGCTGGCGAACCTGCTGCGCCAGTCGCATCCGCTGGTGATCACCTGGGTCCGCGAACTCTCGCGGCTGTCGCTGGTGTCCTCGAGCACGGACGCGTCCGACCGGCGCCGCACGCTCATCCGCCTGACGGCCAAGGGCCGCAGGGAAGTGGCGAAGGTGCGCGAGGCGCTGGCCGTCATGGAGCGCGCCTCGGCGGAGCTCGCGGGCCTGGGCGGCAGCGACGGCTGGCAGGCGCTGTGGGCGATGGAGCGCGGCTGCAGGGAAGTGCCGTTCGCGGAACGGCTGCGGCGCCACGCGGAGGCCGCCGGCGGCGGTCCGCGCGACCGGGCGAAAGGCAAGGCGCGCGACGGCTGACGCCGGCGTCCGCGCGGGCTTGAGCCCCCCGGGGCGGCATGGGACGATCGCGACGATGAGCAGCCGCACCCCCACGGCGCAGCATCTGCGCGAGCTCGCGCGGCTGCGGCGCGTGCGCGACCGCATCGACCGCGAGTACGCGCGGCCGCTCGACGTCGACGCGCTCGCCCGCGGCGCGCACATGTCGGCCGGGCACCTGAGCCGCGCGTTCCGCGCCGCCTACGGCGAGTCGCCGTACAGCTACCTGATGACGCGGCGCATCGAGCGCGCGATGGCGCTGCTGCGGCGCGGCGACACCAGCGTCACCGACGCCTGCTTCGCGGTCGGCTGTTCGTCGCTGGGCACGTTCAGCACCCGCTTCGCCGAGCTGGTCGGCGTGCCGCCCAGCGTCTACCGCCGCGAGCACGCGCAGGCCACGGCGGGCATGCCCGCGTGCGTCGCGCGCCAGGTGACGCGGCCGGTCAGGAATCGAGAAGCGCCGGCCGGCGAGCCCGGCCTAGCATGACGGCCCGTTCCCCGACGAGCACGACCGCCATGGACATCACCCTCCACGCCAGCTTCCTCCCGCACAGCGACCCCGACGCCTCGCTGGCCTTCTACCGCGACGCCCTCGGCTTCGAGGTGCGCAACGACGTCGGCTACAACGGCATGCGCTGGCTCACCGTCGGCCCGCCCGGACAGCCCGGCACCTCCATCGTCCTGTACCCGCCGGCGGCCAGCCCCGGCGTCACCGACGAGGAGAAGCGCACCATCGCCGAGATGATGGCCAAGGGCACCTTCGCCACCCTGCTGCTGGCGACGCCCGACGTCGACGCCGCCTTCGCGCGGCTGCAGGCGCGCGACATCGACATCGTCGAAGAGCCGACCGACCAGCCCTACGGCGTGCGCGACTGCGCCGTCCGCGATCCGGCCGGCAACCTGCTGCGCATCCAGCAGCGGCCTTGAGGGGCGCCCGCGCGCGCGTCCCGGAGGAGCCCCGCATGGACAAGGGCAGCCCGCAGGCGGCGGCCGGCAAGCCCCCCGCCCGCCTGATCGACGAGAGGATCGAAGCGCTGGGCGACTGGCGCGGCGAGACGCTCGCGCGCATCCGCAAGCTCGTCCACGAGGCCGTCCCCGCTGTGGTCGAGGCGTGGAAGTGGCGCGGCGTGCCGACCTGGTACAGCGACGGCCTGCTCTGCACCGGCGAGACCTACCGGGACCACGTCAAGGTCACCTTCGCCAGGGGCGCCGCGCTGGAGGATCCGTCCAAGCTGTTCAACGGCAGTCTGGACGGCAAGGTGCGGCGCGCGATCGACTTCCGCGCAGGCGACCGGATCGACGGCAAGGCGCTGAAGGCGCTGTTCCGCGCCGCCGCGGCCCTGAACGCGGCGAAGGCCGGCTAGCGAGCGGCCGGCGTCGCGCCCGCCTCCACCGCACCGGCGTCGACCGCCGGCGCCGCCACGGGTTGCCGGCCAGCGCCCTCCGGCTGGACCTGCTCGAGGAAGGTCGCCGACGGCGCAAAGAACAGCGAGCCGGTCACGGCCGTGCTGAAGTCCAGCAGGCGGTCGTAGTTGCCGGGCGGGTTGCCGACGAACATGTTCCCGAGCATGCGCTCGATCGTGGACGGCGAGCGCGCGTAGCCGATGAAACAGGTGCCGAACTCGCCCTGCCCGACGTTGCCGAACGGCATGTTGTCGCGCACGATCTTCAGCTCCTTGCCCGCCTCGTCGGCGACCGAGGCCAGCACGTTGTGCGCATAGGGCGCCTTGGCGTCGTCGTCGATCTCGATGTCGGACAGTTTCCTGCGGCCGATGATCGCTTCCTGTCGCTCGACCGGCAGCGCGTCCCACGCCGCCAGGTCGTGCAGGTACTTCTGCACGACCACGTAGCCGCCGCCGGCGAAGGCCGGGTCCTCGTCGCCCACGAGCACCGCCTCGGCGGCGGCCGCGCCGGCCGGGTTCTCGGTGCCGTCGACGAAGCCGATCAGGTCGCGGTCGTCGAAGTACTTGAAGCCGTGCACCTCGTCGGCCGCGGCTACCGCCTCGCCGATCCGCGCCATGACCTGGGTCGCCAGCTCGAAGCACAGGTCCATGCGCCGGGCGCGGATGTGCAGGAGCACGTCGCCCTGGGTGGAAGGCGCGTGGTGCCTGCCGCGGATCTCGCGGAACGGGTGCAGCTCCCGCGGCCCGGGCGCGCCGAACAGGCGCTCCCAGGCGTCCGCGCCGAACGCCATCACGCACGACAGCTCGCCCTGCAGGTCGCGGAAGCCCACCGCCCGCAGCAGCGACGCCAGGTCGCCGCACAGCGCGCGCACCGACGCCTCGCTGCGCGCGCCCGGCTTCAGGGTCAGCACCAGGAAGATGGCGGCCCGCGTCAGCGGGGACACCATCGGCTGCGGCGTGATGGTCGGCATGGCGGCTCCCGGCAATGGGTCCCAGCGTAGCGCCGGACGACGGCATTCCCAAGGCGTCGCCCGCCACCGGGAAGCGGCGGCGGGATCGCAGCGCCCTCACGCCGGGCGCGCGACGCTGCGAGTCATCGGCCGGCCCGCAGCGCGGATCGCCCGCCTGCGCCGGCAACGCATCCAGCGGGCCTGCCCCGGAGGAATCGTCGAATGGAAGACACCGGATCTCCCCGCGAACCGCAGCCGATGTCGCGCCGCGCGGCCGTCGCCTACGCGATCGGCCTGCCGCTCGGGCTGCTGGCGCTGGTGTTCCTGCCGGCCGGCTCGATCGGCTGGAAGCCCGGCTGGGTGTTCGTCGCCGTGCTGGCGGCGGCCTTCGGCCTGTCGGCGCTGGTGCTCGCGCGCGTCAACCCGGTGATCTATCGCGCGCGCAGCCGATTCCAGGCAGGCACGAAGGGCTGGGACAAGGCGCTGCTCGCGGCCATGCTGCCGTTGATGGTGGCGATCGTGCCGGTCGCCGCGTTCGACGCCGGGCGGTTCCACTGGTCGACGGTGCCGCGGTGGGGAGTGGTCGCGGGGTACGCGGGCGTGCTCGCCGGCATCGCGATCACCGGCTGGGCGCAGGCGGTGAATCCCTTTTTCGAACCGGGCGTGCGGATCCAGGCCGAGCGGCACCAGCGCGTGATCGACACCGGCCCCTACCGGTTCGTGCGCCATCCCGGCTACGTCGCGGCGCTGCTGCTGTTCTTCGGCATGGCGCTGGCGCTGGCCTCGTACTGGGCGCTGGTGCCCGCCGCGCTGGCCGCGGCGCTGCTGGTGGTGCGCACGGCCTGGGAAGACCGCCTGCTGCATGCCGGGCTCCCCGGATACGCCGGGTATGCGCAGCGGGTGCGCTGGCGGCTCGTGCCGGGCCTCTGGTGAGGGTTCGCCGCCGCGGCCGCGCCATGTCGATCTGGCCCCGCCCCGTGCGTCGTCAGCAGGAACCCGCGCGATGCGGGGCCACCACGGCGCCACGCCGCAAGGAGATCCCATGGCCGACAACAACAACCACCGCGTGGCGGAACTCCCGCTCACGCCGCATCCCGCGCTGCAGCGGCTCGCGCACCTCGTGGGCACCTGGACCAACGAAAGCGACGCGCCCGGCATCTCGACCTACCGCATGGACCTGGGCGGCCACTACCTCGTCCAGGAATTCGAGACGACCACCCCGCGCGGCCGCACGCTGTCCGGGATCGAGTACATCACCTGGGACGCGGACACGCAGAGCCTGCGCTCGCACCTGATGGCCGACGACGGCAGCAACTTCAGCTACACCCACCAGCTCGACGAGGACGGCGCCTGCTGGACGTGGTTCGGCGACCGGGGTTCGGACAATTTCTTCAAGGGCAGGCTGAGCGAGGATCGCCGGACCATCACCGGCCGCTGGCAGTGGCCGGGCGGCGGCTTCGACGTCGTCTCGCGCAAGATCGCGGACTGAGCGGGGCATCGATCAGGTCCCGGTGCCCGGGACAGTGCGCCTCGCCCCGGTTCCGGATCCGGTTTTCGGCGAGAGTGATCATTCCCCACGCCAAGGAACCGTCATGCATCGAAACGGATCGACCGCCCGGGCATTGCAGCTCGCGCTGGCGCTCGCATGGATCGCCGCCATCGGCCTCGCGCCGCGCGCGGCCCGCGCGCAGCAGGGCGCCGATGCCGCCGCGCCTTCGCCCATCGCATTCCTCGACGCGATGGCCGGCGACTGGACGGTGACGCAGCGCATGCGGCCCGCGGCCGGCGCGGACCCCGTCGACCTGCCGCCGGCCAAAGCCAGCCGCCGCATCGTCGACGGCGCCTTCCTGCAGGAAACGATGACGCAGGCCGGCGGCGATGCCTTCACGCGCACGGCCTGGCTCGTGTTCAACGCCAGCAACGGCCAGTTCGAGTACGCCTCGCTCGACAGCCGCCTGCCGCAGCTGATGGCCTACGCGCAGCCGGGCGCGAACCGCCGCGACGCCGCCGGCCTGCATCTCCAGGGCGGGATGTTCGTCGCGCCGAAGTGGGGCACGCGCGCCAACGTGCCCTTCGTGTACCGCATCGACGTCGGCCCGGTCGAGGGCGGCCGCCAGCAGGTGCGCCTGTTCCTGCGCGAGCCGGGCAGCGGCCAGCCGGAATTCGCGGCGTTCGAGTACGAGTACGCGAAGGCGGGCGCGCGATGACGCTCGCGGACGCCGGGAGCGACGCACCCGGACCGCTTCGCGCCCGCCCCGTACCCCCGCCCCGCCACGCGAGCCGCGCATGCGCCTGCTGATCGTCACCTGCGGCACCGAGGGCGACACGCGCCCGCTGGCCGCGCTCGGCCACGCGCTGGCCGGCGCCGGCCACGACGTCCACCTGCTCGCCGACGCCGCCACGCTCGGCATCGCCGAAGCGCTGGGCCTGCGCTGCGGCGCGCTGGCCGGCGACATCCGCGGTACCATCGCCGCGGACGGCGCGATGCGCGACATCGCCCGCAACCTGGTGCGGCTCGCCAACGCGCATGCCGGCGACTGGCTGGCGCAGGCGATCGAAGCCGGCCGCGGCCGCGACGCGGTGATCGTCTCCGGCCTCGCCGCCTTCGTCGGGCTGTCGGCGGCCGAGGCGCTGGGCGTGCCGGCGATCGGCGCGATGATGATCCCGATCACGCCGACCGCGGCGTTCGGCGCGCCGCTGCTGCCGTTCGCGCCACCGCGCGCGCTCAACCGCGCCAGCCACCGCCTGGTCAACCAGCTGGTGTGGCGCACCTTCCGCGCCGCCACCAACCGCGCGCGCGCCGCCGCGGGCCTGCCGCCGCGGCGCGCGCTGTGGACCACGCACCCGGTGCTGTACGGCGTCTCGCCCGCGCTGCTGCCGCCCGTGCCCGACTGGCCCGCCGACCACCTCGCCTGCGGCCAGTGGCGCACGCCGCCCGGCCCGTGGGCGCCGCCGGCCGACCTGCTCGACTTCCTCGCGGCCGGCGAACCGCCCGCCTACGTCGGCTTCGGCAGCATGGCCGGCTTCGACAACGCGCGCATCGTGCGGGCCGTGGCCGGCGCCCTCGGCGACCGCCGCGTGCTGTTCAACGCCGGCTGGACCGGCATCGACGACGACGCGCTGCCGCGCCACTTTCATCCGGTCGGCCACGTCCCGCACGACTGGCTGTTCCCGCGCACGTCGCTCGTCGTCCACCACGGCGGCTCGGGCACCACGCACTCGGCCTGCCGCGCGGGCGTGCCGTCGGTGGTGGTGCCTTTCGCCGGCGACCAGTTCTTCTGGGCCGCGCGCGTGCGCGAGGCCGGCATCATGCGCCACGCCCTGCGCGGCGCCTCGATCGCTGCCGGCGCGCTGGGCGAGGCCGTCGCGTTCGCGGAAGGCGCTTCGGCGCGCGACGCCGCCGCGCGGCTGGGCGAGCGGATGCGGCACGAGGACGGCAACGCCGTCGCGGTGGCGGCGATCGAGCGGATCGTGGCCGGGTGGGGCCAGGGCGCGCGAGCCGAGGCCTGACCGGCTCCCGGAGCCTGCCCGCCCTGTGGGAGCGGCTTCGGCCGCGAGCTTCCAGCGCCTGCGATGGCGGCATCGCTGGGAGGCCACGAGCCCCCGGCTGACGTGGGAGCAAAAGGAA
>JAYRKR010000082.1:0-300 GCA_041905645.1 Luteimonas sp. | reverse complement strand
TGCCCCGGGCTCTTGTGGGAGCGACGGGAGTCGCGACGCTTTTCGCCATTGGGAGCGTCGCGACTTCCGTCGCTCCCACAGGGAGCAGAAGCTCTGCCGCTGGAGCCTCTCCCATGTCCGGGGCCTTGTCCGCCTTGTGGGAGCGGCTTCAGCCGCGAGCTTTCAGTTCCCGCAGTGGCAGCATCGCTGGGAGGCCATGAGCCTCTGGCTGCTGTGGGAGCAGAAGCGCGCGCGGGGGCGCGCGGCACACAGACCCGAAAACACGGCCGCGCGGCCGCACGGGCCCGGGGGGGGCCCGGG
>JAYRKR010000081.1:2971-16469 GCA_041905645.1 Luteimonas sp. | reverse complement strand
ATTCGGAGCGGACGGGGGCGGCGTTCGAGGCGTCCGAACGCCGCCGCGGGGCGCTCGGGATGGCGGCAACGGCCCGGACGGTTCGGGAAGGCGCCTTCGCGAGCCCGTCCCGCGCCTTGGCGGCCCTAGCCGCAGCCGTCGCAGCCGCCGCAGCCGTCGCCGCCGCGCAGCGTCGGCGGCGCGATGCGCGCGCCGAGCCGGCGCATCCACGCCGGCCGCCGCTCGCGCACCATCGGCACGGCGATCGCCACCCGCAACCGGCGCGTCGCCTGCGGGAACTGCTTCTTCATCACCACCCACGCGGCGACCAGCACGGCGACCGCGACCACGGCGTACTGCAGGGCGAGCCCGGCCTGCATCGCGCCGCCCTCAGCCCGCGCCCAGCGCCACCGCGACCTGGTAGGTCGCGAACGAGGCGAGGTAGGCCAGCGCGAACAGGTAGCCGGCGCTGACCGCCACCTGCCGCCACGAATTGGTCTCGCGGCGGATCGTCGCCAGCGTCGAGATGCACTGCGGCGCGTAGATGAACCACACCAGCAGCGACAGGCCGGTGGCCAGCGACCAGCCGTCGGCGATCAGCGGCATCAGCGCCTGCGCCGCGGCATCGTCGTTGGCCGCCGACAGCGCGTACACCGTGGCGAGCGAGGCCACCACCACCTCGCGCGCGGCCAGGCCCGGGATCAGCGCGATGCAGATCTGCCAGTTGAAGCCGACCGGCGCGAACAGCATGGTCATGGCGTGGCCGATGCGGCCGGCGAAGCTGTAGTCGATCGCCGGGCCGGTCGCGCCCGCCGGCGCGCCGGGGAAGGACAGCAGGAACCACAGCAGCACCGTCAGCGCGAGGATGATGCCGCCCACGCGCTTGAGGAAGATCATCGCGCGCTCGTACAGGCCGATCAGCAGGTCGCGCAGGTGCGGCACGCGATAGGACGGCAGCTCGAGCATCAGCGGATGCTCGCTCTTGTCGCGGCGCCAGCGCTTCATCACCCACGACACCGCCAGCGCGCTGAGGATGCCGGCCATGTACAGCGCGAACAGCACCAGGCCCTGCAGGTTGAACGCGCCCCACACGCTGCGCTGCGGGATGAAGGCGCCGATCAGCAGCGCGTACACCGGCAGCCGCGCCGAGCAGGTCATCAGCGGCGCGACCAGGATGGTGGCGAGGCGGTCGCGCGGATCCTGGATCGAGCGCGTGGCCATGATCCCCGGGATCGCGCAGGCGAAGCTCGACAGCAGCGGGATGAACGAGCGCCCCGACAGCCCCGCCGCGGCCATCATCCGGTCGAGCAGGAACGCCGCGCGCGGCAGGTAGCCCGATTCCTCCAGCGCGAGGATGAAGGCGAACAGGATCAGGATCTGCGGCAGGAACACAATCACGCTGCCGACGCCGGCGACGATGCCGTCGCTGAGCAGGCTGGCGAGCGGTCCAGGCGGCAGCGCCCCGGCGAGCCAGGCGCCGAACCATGCGAAGCCCGCGTCGATCGCGTCCATCAGCGGCGTCGCCCAGGCGTAGACGGCCTGGAAGACCAGGAACATCACCACCGCCAGCGCCAGCAGCCCGAACAGCGGATGCAGCAGCCAGCGGTCGAGCACGTCGTCGACGTGCGCGGTGCGCGAGGGCATCTGCACCGCCAGCGCCAGCAGGCGCCTGGTCTCGGCGTGCAGGTCGAGCTGCGCGCCGTGCGCGGGCGGCGCGTGCGGGGCGTCGCCCAGCGCCTCGATGCGCGCGACCAGTGCCTGTGCGCCGTTGTGGCGCACGGCGACGGTCTCCACCACCGGCACGCCCAGCTCGCGCTCGAGCGCCTCGCGGTCGACGCGGATGCCGCGGCGGCGGGCGACGTCGGCCATGTTGAGCGCCACCACCATCGGCCGGCCGAGCTCGCGCAGCTCCAGCGCGAAGCGCAGGTGCAGGCGCAGGTTGGTGGCGTCGACCACGCACACCAGCACGTCCGGCGCCGGCTCGCCGGGATAGAAGCCGCGGCACAGGTCGCGGGTGATCGCCTCGTCCAGGCTCGAGGGCTGCAGGCTGTAGGCGCCGGGCAGGTCGAGCAGCGCGTAGCTGCGGCCGGACGCGGTGACCAGGCGGCCTTCCTTGCGCTCGACGGTGACGCCGGCGTAGTTGGCCACCTTCTGGCGGCTGCCGGTGAGCTGGTTGAACAGCGCGGTCTTGCCGCAGTTGGGATTGCCGACCAGGGCGAGGCGCATCGGCGCGGCGGTCGCGTTCATTCGCGCGCGTCCCCGTTGCGCAGCACCACCCGCGCCGCCTCCGCGCGCCGCAGCGCGAAGCGGGTGAAGCCGACCTGCACCAGCAGCGGCTCGGCGCCGACCGGCCCCGAGGCCATCACCTGCACGGTCTCGCCGTCGACGAAGCCGAGTTCGCGCAGGCGGCGGGCGATGGGGTCGTTGGGCATGCGGTCCTCCACGCATTGCACCGTGGCGCTGGTGCGCCGCGGCAGTTCGGATAGCCTCATGGACGGATCAAAATGGGAATTGTTCTCATTATAGCGCGCCGCCGCTGGCCTGGCGGCGCGCCCGCGGAACGCAGGGGCCAGCGGCTATCATTCGGAGCCTCCTCCGACGGCGCCCGGACCGATGACCGATTCCCTGCAGCTCGAACGCACCGGCGCGGTCGCCCGCCTGCGCCTGCACCGGCCAGAGCTGCACAACGCCTTCGACGACGCCCTGGTCGCCGCCCTCGCCTCGGCGCTGGAAGGCCTGGCCGGCGACCCGGCGGTCCGGGTCGTGGTGCTCGAAGGCGCCGGCGCCTCGTTCTCGGCCGGCGCTGACCTGAACTGGATGCGCGGGATGGCCGCCGCCGGCGAGCGCGAGAACCGCGAGGACGCCCTCGCCCTCGCCCGCCTGATGCGCACGCTCGACGAACTGCCCAAGCCCACCATCGCCCGCGTCCACGGCGCGGCGTTCGGCGGCGGGGTCGGCCTGGTGGCCTGCTGCGACATCGCCATCGGCGCCGAGGGCGCGAAGTTCGGCCTGACCGAGAGCCGGCTCGGCCTGCTGCCCGCCGTGATCTCGCCCTACGTCATCGCCGCGATCGGCGCGCGCCAGGCGCGGCGCTGGTTCGCCACCGCCGAGGTCTTCGACGCCGCGCAGGCGCAGCGGATCGGCCTGCTGCACGAGGTGGTCGCCGCCGAGGCACTGGACGCAGCGGTCGAGCGCCAGGTCGCGCTGCTGCTCAAGGCCGGCCCGCTCGCCAGCGCGCAGGCCAAGGCGCTGGTGCGCGACGTGGCCTGGCGGCGCGACCGCGATGCCATCGACGCCGCCAACGCCGACCTGATCGCGCGCCTGCGCGTCTCGCCGGAAGGCCAGGAGGGCCTGTCGGCCTTCCTCGACAAGCGCGCGCCCGCCTGGGCGACCTGAGGAGGACGCCATGCTCGACCACATCGGATTGCCGGTCTCCGACTACGCCCGCTCGAAGGCCTTCTACACGGCGGCGTTCGCGCCGCTGGGCTACGGCCTGGTCATGGAGGTCACGCCCGAGATGACCGGCGACGGCTCCAGCGCGGCGGGCTTCGGCCGGGACGGCAAGCCCGACTTCTGGATCGGCACCAGCGACCGCCAGGCGCGCGTCCACGTCGCCGTGGCCGCCGCCGACCGCGCCGCGGTGCGGGCCTTCCACGAGGCGGCGCTGGCCGCCGGCGCGCGCGACAACGGGGCCCCGGGCCTGCGGCCGCACTACCACGCGCATTACTACGGCGCCTTCGTGCTCGACCCGGATGGGCACAACATCGAAGCGGTGTGCCACCAGCCGGAGTGATGCTTTGCTTGAAGCCCTCCCCTTCAAGGGGGTGAGGGCGGTCTGCTTGCGCGGCACTGCCGCGCAGGCCGACCGAACGCCCGGCGCGCTGCGCCGGGCCGGACGGGTTGGGTGGGGATGGTGTTGAACCCAACGGACAAGGAGCGTCCTATGCAAGGCCAGACAAGTCGGAAGATCCTGGGTGGGAAACTTCAGCGCAGGCTTCGCAATGCCCCCACCGATGCGGAACTCAAGCTTTGGCAGCGATTACGTGGCAGGCAGATCGAGGGGTGCAAGTTCAGGCGGCAGCACCCGTTCCTGGATTTCATCGTCGATTTCGCCTGCCTGGAACGACAGGTTGTCGTCGAACTGGATGGCGGACAACATGCGGATTCGATGGCCTATGACTCCCATCGAACACGGGCACTGGAAAGCGCCGGCTTCGCCGTCCTGAGATTCTGGAACAATGATGTTCTTGAAAACACCGATGGAGTGCTCGAAGTGATACTGCGGACGCTGCGGGCGCGCAACACCATCCCCACCCAACCCTCCCCTTGAAGGGGAGGGCTCAAGAGCGACACTGCATGTTCGACAAGATCCTCATCGCCAACCGCGGCGAGATCGCCTGCCGGGTCATCCGCACCGCGCGCCGGCTCGGCATCGCCACGGTGGCGGTGTACTCGGAGGCCGACGCCGACGCGCAGCACGTGCGGCTGGCCGACGAGGCCTGGCCGATCGGCGGGCCGCGGCCGCAGGACAGCTACCTGCGCGGCGAGGCGATCATCGAGGCCGCGCGCAGGTCCGGCGCGCGGGCGGTCCATCCCGGCTACGGCTTCCTCAGCGAGAACGCCGACTTCGCCGAAGCGGTCGCTGCCGCGGGCCTGGCCTTCATCGGTCCTTCCGGTGCCTCGATGCGCGCCATGGGCAGCAAGGCCGGCGCCAAGGACCTGATGCAGGCCGCCGGCGTGCCGGTGGTGCCCGGGTACACCGGCGAGGACCAGTCGCCGCAGCTGCTGGCGCGCGAGGCGGCGCGGATCGGCTTCCCGCTGATGGTCAAGGCCGCGCACGGCGGCGGCGGCAAGGGCATGCGCATCGTGCGCTCGCCCGAAGAATTCCTGCCCGGCCTCGAGAGCTGCCAACGCGAGGCCAGGAACGCCTTCGGCCGCGACCGCGTGCTGCTCGAACGCTACGTCGAATCGCCGCGCCACATCGAGATCCAGGTCTTCGCCGACGCCCACGGCAACGCCATCCACCTGGGCGAGCGCGAGTGCTCCGCGCAGCGCCGCTACCAGAAGGTGCTGGAGGAGTCGCCCTCGCCGTTCGTCGGCCCCGAGCTGCGCGCGGCGATGGGCGCGGCGGCGGTGCAGGCGGCGCGCGCGATCGACTACGCCAACGCGGGCACGGTCGAGTTCATCGTCGCGCCGTCGGGCGAGTTCTTCTTCATGGAGATCAACACCCGCCTGCAGGTCGAGCACCCGGTGACCGAGCTGGCGACCGGCCTGGATCTGGTCGAATGGCAGCTGCGCGTCGCCGCGGGCGAGCCGCTGCCGCTGGCGCAGGACGGCATCGTCCAGCGCGGCCATGCGATCGAGGTGCGGCTGTACGCGGAAGACCCCGACGCCGGCTTCCTGCCCGGCTCCGGCCGGCTCGAGCGCCTCGCGCTGCCGCCGCCGTCGGAACACGTGCGCATCGATTCGGGCGTGGCCGAGGGCGACGTCGTCACCATCTTCTACGACCCGATGATCGCCAAGCTCATCGTGCACGACGCCGACCGGCCGCGCGCCCTCGCCCGCCTGCGCGAGGCGTTGGCGCAGTGCGAGGTCGAGGGGCCGAAATCCAACATCGCCTTCCTCGAGCGGCTGGTGCGGCATCCGGCCGTCGTCGACGCCCGCATCGACACCGGCTACCTCGACCGCCACCTCGACGAGTTCGTCGGCGGCGACGGCGACGACGCCGGGCCGGTCGCCGCGGCCGCCGCCGTCGCGCTGCTGCAGGACGAGGCCGCCACCCGCGCCGCCGCGGCGCGCGGCGGCGATCCGTCGTCGCCGTGGGCGATCGCCGACGGCTGGCGGCTGGGCCACGCCGGCCAGCGCCGGCTGGCCCTGCGCCTGGGGGAGCGGCGCCACGAGGTCACCGCGCACGGCGCCGGCGGCGAGTACGCGGTCGAGCACGATGGCCGCACGGTCATCGTCGCCGGCGCGCGGCTGGCCGAAGACGGCCTCGCTGCGCGTTTCGACGGGAGGGGCCGCCATTACCGCATCCGCGCCGACGCGCGCCGCGTGCTGCTGCACGACGGCGAACGACGCTGGCGATACGAGCGCGTCCCCGCCTACCAGGCCGAACACGCCGGCCCGGACGGCAGCGGCGACCAGGTCGTCGCGCCGATGCCCGGGCGCATCGTGCTGGTCCGGGCGGCGGTCGGCGACCGCGTGGCGCAGGGGCAGGAGCTGCTGGTGATGGAGGCGATGAAGATGGAGCTGTCGCTGAAGGCGCCGCGCGACGGCGTCGTCGCCGAGCTGCGCGCGGCCGAGGGCGAATTCGTCGACGCCGACGCGCGCCTGGTCGTGCTGGAGTCCTGAGATGGCCCTGCCCGCCAGCGTGCGCATCGTCGAGGTCGGCCCGCGCGACGGGCTGCAGAACGAGAAGGCGATCGTCCCGACCGCCGCCAAGATCGAGCTCATCGACCGCCTGTCGGCCACCGGGCTGCGCACGATCGAGGCGACCAGCTTCGTCAGCCCGAAATGGGTGCCGCAGCTGGCCGACGCCGCCGAGGTCTACGCCGGCATCCGGCGCAGGCCCGGGGTGCGCTACCCGGTGCTGGTGCCGAACGAGCAGGGCTACGAACGCGCGCGCGCCGCCGGCGCCGACGAGGTCGCGGTGTTCACCGCCGCGTCCGAGGCGTTCAACAAGGCCAACATCAACGCCACCATCGACGAGTCGCTGGCGCGCTTCGCGCCGGTGCTGGCGCGCGCGAAGGCCGACGGCGTGCCGGTGCGCGGCTACGTGTCCACGGTGCTCGGCTGCCCCTACCAGGGCGAGGTGCCGGTCGCCGACGTGGTGCGGGTGGCGCGCGCGCTGCACGCCATGGGCTGCTACGAGGTCTCGCTCGGCGACACCATCGGCGTCGGCACCCCCGGCAGGGCCCGGGCGATGCTGCGGGCGGTCGCCGGGGCGGTGCCGATGCCGGCGCTGGCGGTGCATTTCCACGACACCTACGGCCAGGCCCTGGCCAACATCCTGGCCTGCCTGGAGGAAGGCGTGGCGGTGGTCGACGCCGCGGTCTCGGGCACCGGCGGCTGCCCCTACGCGAAGGGCGCGACCGGCAACGTCGCCAGCGAGGACGTGGCGTATATGCTGGAGGGCATGGGCATCGGGACCGGCATCGACCTCGCCGCGCTCAGCGACACCGGCCGCTGGCTGGCGGCCCTGCTCGGCCGCGAGACCGGCAGCAAGGTCACCCGCGCCCGGGCCGCCTCATGAGCGCCGGCCGACAGCTGCCGGAGGAGACTTCGAGGCTGTCGGCCAACGATGGCGCCGCGCGGATCGCGCGCGACCTCGACGCCGCCTGCGGCGACCCGTCGATCCCCGCCGGCGTGCGCGCCCTGCTCGCCAGCGCGCGCGACGCGCTGCAGGCGGCCAGCACCGACGCGGAGGCCGCGCGCCTGCGCTACCACGCCCTGTTCGACGCCGTGCCCGATCCGGTCAGCATCCTCGACGAGCAGGGCATCGTGCTCGACCTCAACAAGGCCGGCATGTCGGCCTACCGCCGCCCGCGCGAGGAGATCGTCGGGCAGCCGATCGAGGTGCTGAACCCCGACCTGCCCAAGGGCCACCTCGGCCCGGTCTGGGACACCATCAACCGCGGCCGCACCTACGTCATCGAAGTGACCAACATGCGCGCCGACGGCACCCGCTTCCCGGTCGAGGTGCACACCGCCGGCTTCGACCACGACGGCCGCAGGTGCCTGGTGGCGGTGGCGCGCGACCTGAGCAGCCGCCACGAGGCCGAGCTGCGCTACCGCGAGCTGATGGAGGTGATCGACAAGGGCATCGTGGTCCAGGACGCGGACCTGAACTTCACCTACGGCAATTCCGCGGCCCTGCGCCTGCTCTGCGAGGACGGCGAGCCGCTGGACGAGGCGATGCGGCGCGGACGCTGGATGGTGGTGCGCGAGGACGGCACCGTCATGCCGGAGTCCGAGTACCCCGCGGCGCGCGCGATGCGCGAGGGGCGGATCATCGAAAGCACCCTGCTCGGCCTGTACCACCTGCAGCGGCGCCAGCTGCACTGGCTGTCGGTGACGGTGGTGCCGCAGTTCGCGGCGGACGCCGACCGGCCGCGCCAGGTGCTCTCGCTGTTCAGCGACGTCACCGAGCTCAAGCGCGACAGCGCGCTGTTCGACCGCGTCCAGGCGCTCGCGCACATCGGCGGCTGGGAATGGGAGTGCACCACCGACAGCCTCTACCTCACCGACGAATCCGCGCGCATCCTCGCCCAGGCCGCGACGCCGGCGACGATGCCGGAGATGATCGATTGCCTGGCCCCGGGCGAGCGGCCGCGCCTGCGCGCCGCGCTCGACCAGGCCCTCCGCGAGGGCCGCAGCTTCGGCCTGGACCTGCAGGGCTCGCGCGCCGACGGCCGCCTGTTCTGGGTCCGCGTGATCGGCGGCGGCGTGCCGGGCGACCCGGCCACCTCGCGCCTGACCGGCACGCTGCAGGACATCACCGAGCTCAAGCGCGGCGAGGAAACGCTGCGCGTGCAGGCGCGCAGCGACCCGCTCACCGGCCTGATGAACCGCGACGCGATCCTGGGCGAGATCTCCGCGCGCATGGCCGACCCGGCGCAGGCCCGCGTCGCCGTGCTCTACATCGACCTCGACCGCTTCAAGGTGGTCAACGACGTGCTCGGCCACAACGCCGGCGACGAGCTGCTGATGAACGCCGCGCGCCGGATCCAGCGCGCGGTCGGCACCGAGGGCCTGATCGCGCGCTTCGGCGGCGACGAGTTCCTGGTCGTGTGCAGCACCGATGACGACGCAGCGCGCCCGGAGCGCGTCGCCGACGCGATCCTCGACGCCTTCGGCGACAGCTTCCGCTTCGAGAAGGAGGAGTTCGCCATCACCGCCAGCATCGGCATCGCGCGCGCGCCCGAGCACGGCGACCGCCCGCAGGCGCTGATCCACAACGCCGACGCGGCGATGTACGACAGCAAGCGCCGCGTCCGCAACGGTTGGCAGGAGTTCACGCCGGCGCTGGCGCAGTCGCAGCAGGACCGGCTGCGGGTGGAAACCCACCTGCGCCGCGCCGCCGACAACAACGAGTTCCACCTGGTGTACCAGCCGCAGGTCGACCTCAGGCACGGCCGCATCGTCGCCGCCGAGGCGCTGATCCGCTGGCGGAACCGCCAGCTGGGCGAGATGCGGCCGGACCACTTCATCAGCCACGCCGAGACCACCGGCGACATCGTCCGCATCGGCAGCTGGGTCCTGCACGAGGCCTGCCGGCAGGCGGCGCAGTGGCGCGACTCTGGCCTGGGCATCGTGCGCGTCGCGGTCAACGTCTCCTACCGGCAGTTCCTCGGCGACGACCTGGCCGACAACGTGGCCGGCGTGCTCCGCGAGTTCGGCCTGCCCGGGGCGGCGCTGGAGCTGGAGTTCACCGAGCGGGTGCTGATCGAGGACGCGCCCGACACGCTCAAGACCTTCGCCCGGCTGCGCGCGCTGGGCGTGGTGCTGACCATCGACGACTTCGGCGAGGGCTACAGCGCGCTCAATTACCTGCGCCGCCTGCCGATCCACGGCCTGAAGCTGAGCCAGCTGTTCCTGGAGGGCGTGCCGGGCAACAAGTCCGACGTCGCCGTCTGCCAGGCGGTCGCCGGCATCGCCCGCAGCCTGGGGCTGGCGCTGGTCGCCGAGGGCGTGGAATCGGAGCAGCAGCGGCGGTTCCTGCTCGAGATGGGCGTGCCGATCGGCCAGGGCTTCCTGTTCGCGCCGGGCCTGCCGGCGGACGAGTTCGCGCGCCGGCTCGCCGACAACCCGGTGGCCGCCGATGCCTGAGGCGCCGCGCATCCGCCCGATCCAGCCGCGCGACGACGCGGCGATGGCCGCCGTGATCCGCGCCGTGATGCCCGAGTTCGGCGCGGTCGGCGACGGTTTCGCGATCAACGATCCGGAGGTCGACTGGATGCATCGCGCCTACGCCATCCCGCGCGCGGCCTATTTCGTCGTCGAGGGCGACGACGGCCGCGTGCAGGGCGGCGGCGGCGTCGCCCCGCTGCTCGGCGGCGACGCCGGCACCTGCGAGCTGCGCAAGATGTACTTCCTCCCCGAGCTGCGCGGCCGCGGCGCCGGCGCCGCGCTGATGGCGCGCTGCCTGGAGGCCGCGCGCGGCTTCGGCTTCGGCCGCTGCTACCTCGAGACCCTGTGCGGCATGGACGCGGCGATGAAGCTCTACGAGCGCAGCGGCTTCCGCCGCATCGACGGGCCGCTGGGCGCCACCGGCCACGGCGGCTGCAACACCTTCTACCTCCGCGACCTGTAGGGCGCCCCCCGGCCCATCGTCATCGCCAAGCGATCGACCGCAAGGCGCTCCTCCCCCGCTCCGTCGGCCCGGAAGGGACGGGAACGCATCGCTTGGCGCGAATCTCCGCCTCGTCCGCCTGTCCGCGGGCGCCGCATCGCGTCAGAATCGGGACAGGCCTCATCCGGGGAACGCCATGACATCGCGCCGCCTGGTCGTCCTGCTCGCCTGTTGCCTGCTCGCCTGGCTGCCAGGCGCGCGCTCGCAGGCAACCTACGCCGGGCCGGCGGCGCCCGTGCTGCTCGTCCCCGACCGTGTCTGGACCGGCGACGGCGACGCCGCGCACGCCGGCTGGGCCGTGCTGGTGCGCGACGGCGCCATCGCCGCCGTCGGCCCCGCGGCCGGCATCGACGTCCCGGCCGCTGCGCGCCGCATCGCCCTGCCCGGCACCACCCTCACGCCGGGCCTGGTGGACCTGCATTCGCACCTGTTCCTGCATCCCTACGACGAGGCCGCGTGGAACGACCAGGTGCTGAAGGAGCCGGTCGCCTACCGCACCCTGCGCGCGGCGAAGCACGCGCGCGACACGCTGATGGCGGGCTTCACCACCCTGCGCGACCTCGGCACCGAGGGCGCCGGCTATGCCGACGTCGGCGTGAAGCAGGCGATCGCCGACGGGCTGATCCCCGGCCCGCGGCTGTTCGTCGCGACCCGCGCGATCGTCGCCACCGACAGCTACGGCCCGGGGCCGCGCGGCTTCCGCCCCGACCTCGAGCTTCCCGGCGGCGCGCAGCAGGTCAGCGGCGCCGACGAGGGCATCCGCGCGGTGCGCGAGCAGGCCGGCCACGGCGCCGACTGGATCAAGATCTACGTCGACTACCGCGTCGGCGCCGACGGCGGCACGCGGCCCACCTTCACCCAGCCCGAGCTCGACGCGATGGTGCAGGCGGCCCACGTCACCGGCCGTCCGGTCGCGGTGCACAGCGCCAGCGACGCCGGCATGCGCATGGCGATCGCCGCCGGCGTCGACACCATCGAGCACGGCGACGGCGGCAGCGCCGAGACCTTCCGGCTGATGCGCAGGCACGGCATCGCCTACGAGCCCACGCTCACCGCCAGCGAGGCGGTCGAGACCTACTTCAACCACTACCGGCCCGGCCAGCCGCCGACGCCGCGCATGCGCGAGGCCGAGCGCGCCTTCCGCGCCGCGCGCGCCGCCGGCGTCACCATCGGCAACGGCAGCGACGTCGGCGTGTTCCGCCACGGCGACAACGCCCGCGAGCTGGAGTGGATGGTGCGTCTGGGCATGACGCCGCCGGAGGCGCTGCGCGCGGCGACCTCGGTGGCGGCCGGGATCCTGCGCCAGCAGGACCGGATCGGGCGGATCGCGCCGGGGCTGCGCGCCGACCTGGCGGCGTTCGAGGGCGACCCGACCGCCGACATCGGGGCGATCCGGCACCCGGTGCTGGTGATGAAGGACGGCGCGGTCTACCGCGAGCCCGGCGAAGCCGCTCCGCCACCCTGATCCACGGCCGCCGTCTCCGGTAAAATCCCCGGTTCTCCGCATCCCGGAACCGCCATGCAGCTCGACACCACCCGCGCCGTCGTCACCGGCGGCGTTTCCGGCCTCGGCCTCGCCGTCGCCCGCCACCTCGTCGCCCACGGCGGCAGGGTCGCCCTGTTCGACGTCAACGATGACAAGGGCGCGGCCGCGGTCGCCGAGCTCGGCGAGGCCAATGCGCGCTACTTCCGCACCGACGTCACCGACGAGGACGGCGTGGCCGCCAACGTCGCCGCCGCGAAGGACTTCCTCGGCGGCCTGAACGCCGCGGTCAACTGCGCCGGCATCCTCGGCGCCGGCCGCGTGCTCGGCCGCGAGGCGCCGATGCCGCTGAAGACCTTCGCCGCCACGGTGATGGTCAACCTGGTCGGCAGCTTCAACGTCGCCAAGGCCGCGGCCGCGCTGATGCAGCACAACGACGCGGGCGAGGACGGCGAGCGCGGCGCGATCGTCAACACCGCCTCGGTCGCCGCCTACGAAGGCCAGATCGGCCAGGCCGCGTATTCCGCGTCGAAGGGCGGCGTGGTCGGCATGACCCTGCCGATGGCGCGCGAGCTCGCCCGCTTCGGCATCCGCGTCAACACCATCGCGCCCGGGATCTTCTGGACGCCGATGGTCGACGGCATGCCGGAGGACGTGCAGAAGTCGCTCTCCGCCTCGATCCCGTTCCCGTCGCGCCTGGGCAGGCCGGAGGAATTCGCCGACCTGGTCGCCTACCTCCTCGGCAACCGCTACCTCAACGGCGAGACCATCCGCCTGGACGGCGCGGTGCGGCTCGCGCCGAAATGAAGCCGTGATTGGTGATTGGTGATTGGTAATTCGCAAAAGCGGTATCGCCCGGTTGCCTGCCATCCTTGAGGAGGTGAAGCACCCTGGGATTTCGCTCGAATCGCAAGTCGCCAATTGCCAATCGTTAAGAAGGGCCTGAATGACTGTCGCCATCCTTGCGAAGGCGGGAATGAAAAAAGGGCGAGATATTCAGAGCGCTCAAATCACGAATCACGAATCACGAATCACACTCAGATGAAAGCCTACGACATCAAGAAAGGAAACGTGGTCGAGCACAACGGTGCCGTGTACCAGGTGCGTGACATCGAGCGCAGCTCGCCGCAGGGCCGCGGCGGCAACGTGCGCTTCCGCTTCACCATGTACAGCGTGCCCGGCGGCAACAAGACCGACGCCAGCTTCGACGCCGACGACGAGCTGAAGGAAGTCGACCTGCTGCGCCGGCAGGCCAGCTTCTCGTACAAGGACGGCGAGGCCTTCGTGTTCATGGACGACGAGGACTTCACGCCCTACACCCTCGACGCCGACGTCGTCGGCGACGCGGCCGGCTACATCACCGACGGCCTGGCCGGCTGCTACGTGCAGGTCATCGACGACAGCCCGGTCGCGCTGCAGCTGCCGCAGTCGGTGGTGCTGGAAGTGGTCGACACGCCCCCGGAGCTCAAGGGCGGCACCGCGACCAAGCGCCCCAAGCCGGCCAGGCTCAGCACCGGCATCGAGATCCAGGTGCCCGAGTACATCGGCAACGGCGAACGGGTGTGGGTCAACACCACCACCGGCGAGTTCGGCGGCCGCGCCGACTGAGCGGCAGCCACGTAGGAGCGGCCCCCGGGCGCCCGCGCCCGCCCGGCCGCACCCACACCCCCCCCCGGGGGGGCCCA
>JAYRKR010000081.1:0-2961 GCA_041905645.1 Luteimonas sp. | reverse complement strand
GAAACCGATCGCGCCCATGGGGCGCTCCTACGCGTCGAACAGCTTGCCCGGGTTCATGATGCCGTGCGGGTCGAACGCCCGCCGGATCCCGCGCATCAGCGCCACCTCCGCCGCGCTGCGCGTCGACCACAGGTAGGGCTTCTTCACCAGCCCGATGCCGTGCTCGGCGGAGATGCTGCCGCCGTGGCGCTGCAGCAGGCCGGCGAGCAGTTCGGTCACCTGCCCGCAGCGGGCGACGAAGGCGCCGGCGTCCATGCCCTCGGGCCGCAGCACGTTGATGTGCAGGTTGCCGTCGCCGATGTGGCCGAACCAGACGACGTCGAAGTCCGGGTACCCGCGTGCCAGCAGCGCCTGCGCCTCGGTGAGGAACGCCGGCATCGCCGAAACCCGCACCGACACGTCGTTCTTGTACGGCGCATGCCGCGCGAGGCTCTCGGTGATGCCCTCGCGCAGCCGCCACAGCTGCGCGGCCTGCGCCTCGCCCTGGGCGATGACGCCGTCGGCGACCCAGCCGGCGTCGGTGCAATGCCCGAACGCCGCGAGCATCGCCGCCTCGTCCACGTCGCCCCGCATGGCGAACTCGGCGACGACGTAGTACGGGTGCGTCGCATCGAACGGCGGCTGCCCGCCGTGCGCCAGCACGTGGTGCAGCGCGCGGTCGGTGAAGAACTCGAAGGCCTCCAGCCGCAGCCGCGCGCGCAGTTCGGCGAACACCCGCATCAGCACCTCGAACGAGGGCAGCGCCAGCAGCATCACCTGCGTCGGCGGCGGCGGATCGGCGAGCTTCAGGGTCGCTTCGACGACGACGCCGAGCGTGCCTTCGGCGCCGATCGCCAGGTGGCGCAGGTCGTAGCCGCTGGAGTCCTTGACCAGGCCCCGGCCGAGGTCGAGCAGCTCGCCCGTGCCGGTGACGAGCTTCAGGCCGGCGATCCGGTCGCGCGTGGTGCCGTAGCGCAGCACGCGGATCCCGCCGGCGTTGGTGGCGATGTTGCCGCCGATGGTGCAGGAGCCGCGCGCGGCGAAGTCCACGGGATAGGCCAGGCCATGACCGGCGGCCGCCTCGTGCACGGCCTGCAGGGTGATGCCGGCCTGCACCGCGAGCGTGCGGTCGACCGGATCGAAGCCGAGCACCCGGTTCATCCGCGCCAGGCTCAGCACGAGCTCGCCGTTGGCCGCCACGGCGCCGCCGGACAGGCCGGTCCTGCCGCCGGAAGGCACGATCGCGACGCCGCTGGCCGCGGCCCAGCGCACGGTCGCCTGCACCTCGTCGACGTCGCCCGGCAGCGCGATCGCCAGCGGCGCGGGCGTCCAGCGGCGGGTCCAGTCGCGGCCGTAGTGCGCCAGTTCGGCGGGCGCGGTTTCCAGCCGCAGGCCGGGGACGGCGCGCTGCAGGTCTTCAAGCCGGGATGTAGTCATGGTGTTCCTTGGCCGTCATTCCCGCGAAAGCGGGAACCCAGTGACTTTCACGAAGGCCCCAGCGACGTCAAGGATCAAGCCGCCGGGTTCCCGCTTCGCGGGAATGACGGCTTCGGGGCGCGAACCCCGCGCGCCACGGTCCCGTCCAGCCGCGGCCCGATGCGCCGCGGACGTCCGGAAGCCTGCCAGCCTGCCGCCTCCCCCGTCCAGTGCGGCAGTGCAGCAAAGCCGCCGGCTTGCTGGCACACTGCGGCTGTCCCCGCCCCGCCGCCCCGATGAAGAAGACCTCCTATCCCAAGCAGGACATCCGCATCCTGCTGCTGGAAGGCATCAGCCCGACCGCGGTCGACACCTTCCGCGCCGCCGGCTACACCCGGATCGAGCAGCACGCGAAGTCGCTGCCCGAGGACGAGCTCAGGCGCCGCATCGCCGACGCCCATTTCATCGGCATCCGCTCGCGCACGCAGCTCACCGCCGAGGTGCTCGCCGACGCGCGCCGGCTGCTGGCGGTGGGCTGCTTCTGCATCGGCACCAACCAGGTCGACACCGACGCCGCGGAACTGGCCGGCATCCCGGTCTTCAACGCGCCCTACTCCAACACCCGCAGCGTCGCCGAGCTGGTGCTGGCGCAGGCGATCATGCTGCTGCGCGGGATCCCGCAGAAGAACGCGCAGTGCCACCGCGGCGGCTGGTCGAAGTCGGCCGCCGGCAGCCACGAGGCGCGCGGCAAGACCATCGGCATCGTCGGCTACGGCCACATCGGCACCCAGGTCGGCGTGCTGGCCGAGGCGCTGGGGATGCAGGTGCTGTTCCACGACATCGAGACCAAGCTGTCGCTGGGCAACGCGCACCCGGCGGCCGACCTCGACGACCTGCTGGCGCGCAGCGACGTGGTCACCCTGCACGTGCCGGAGACGCCGGCCACCCGGCTCATGTTCGGCAAGGCGCAGGTCGGGCGGATGCGCCCGGGCGCGCACCTGATCAACGCCTCGCGCGGCAGCGTGGTCGACATCGACGCGCTGGCCGGCGCCCTGCGCGAAGGGCGCCTGGGCGGCGCGGCGGTGGACGTGTTCCCGGTCGAGCCCAAGGGCAACGACGATCCGTTCGAATCGCCGCTGCTGGGCCTGGACAACGTCATCCTCACCCCGCACGTGGGCGGCAGCACGCTGGAGGCGCAGGACAACATCGGCATCGAGGTCGCGGCCAAGCTGGTGCGCTACAGCGACAACGGCAGCACGCTCTCGGCGGTGAACTTCCCCGAGGTCACCCTGCCCGAGCACGCCGGCAGCCACCGCATGCTGCACATCCACCGCAACGTGCCGGGCGTACTGTCGCGGGTGAATGAGATCTTCGGCCGGCTCGGTGTCAACATCGACGGCCAGTACCTGCGCACCGACGCCAAGGTGGGCTACGTGGTCATCGACGTCACCGCGGACGAGCGCCACGCCGGCGAGCTGCGCGCGGCGCTGGACGCGATCCCCGGGACGCTGCGCACGCGCGTGCTGTACTGAGGGGCGAGGAGTGAGCGGAGAGAAGTGAGGAGTG
>JAYRKR010000080.1:0-16474 GCA_041905645.1 Luteimonas sp. | reverse complement strand
CGCGGGCCCGCGCGCCCTTCCCGGCCGCCTGGCGCCGGCCGCCGGGCTTGCGCGGATGTCGCTTGTGCGTCGCCATGCCGTTTCCTCCGCCGCGCGCGCAACGTGCGCCGATGCCGCGATGATCGCGATCCCGCGTTCGCGCATGGTGACGCCCGCGCCACGGCGCGTTAACGCGATGGGCCACGGCGCGCGACGCCGCATGCACGCCGCGGCCGCTAGAGTCGCCCTGCCCGCCCACAAGGCCGCGTCCGCGATTCGCAGATGGTCGACTTCACCCTGCTCACGCTGAACACCCACCACGGGTTCAGCGCCCTGGGGCGCCGCTTCATCCTCGCCGAGCTCCGCGAGGCGGTGCATGCGGTGTCCGCCGACGTGGTCTGCCTGCAGGAGGTGCTGGGTGCGCACGAGCCGCCGCGCCGCCGCGCCGGCTGGCCGGCGGTGCCGCACTACGAGTTCATCGCCGACACGCTGTGGCCGCAGTACGCCTACGGCCGCAACGCGGTCTTCCCGGAAGGCCACCACGGCAACGCCGTGCTGTCGAAGTTCCCGATCGCGCACTGGCTCAACCACGACGTCTCGGTCGCGTCCGCGGAAGGCCGCGGCATGCTCTGGTGCGTGCTGGACGTGCCCGGGCGGGCGCTGCAGCTGCACGTCGTGTGCGTGCACCTGGGCCTGCGCGAATCGCACCGGCGCCTGCAGCTCGAGGCGCTGTGCCGCATGGTCGAGGCGCACGTCCCCGCCGGGGCGCCGCTGCTGGTCGCGGGCGACTTCAACGACTGGCGCGGGCGCGCCGACGCCCTCCTCGCCCCGTGCGGGCTGCACGAGGTGTTCGCCCGCGCGAGCGGCCGGCCCGCGCGCACCTTCCCGGCGCGGCTGCCGCTGCTGCCGCTCGACCGCGTCTACGCGCGCGGCATCGCCTCCGCGCGGCCGCGCGCGCTCTCGGGCCGGCCGTGGTCCCACCTGTCCGACCATGCGCCCCTGCTGGTCGAGGTGTCGGCATGAACGACGGCTGGATCCCGGGCAACCGCGTCGAGCTGCTGGAGAACGGCGACGCCTTCTTCCCGCGGGTGTTCGCCGCGATCGAGGCCGCGCGCAGGGAAGTGCTGGTCGAGACCTTCATCCTGTTCGACGACAAGGTCGGCCAGGCCCTGCACGCGGCCCTGCTCGCCGCGGCGCGGCGCGGCGCGCGCGTCGAGCTCACCGTCGACGGCTACGGTTCGCCCGACCTGCCGGCGGCCTTCACCGCCGCGCTGGTGGAGGCCGGCGTGCGGCTGCGCTACTTCGACCCGAAGCCGCGGCGGCTGGGGATGCGCACCAACCTGTTCCGGCGCCTGCACCGCAAGGTCGCGGTGGTCGACGCCGGCGTCGCCTTCGTCGGCGGCATCAACTTCTCCGCGGACCACCTGCTCGACTTCGGCGAACAGGCCAAGCAGGACTACGCGGTGGAGGTGCGAGGCCCGGCGGTGGCCGCGATCCGCGCGTTCGCGCTGGCCGCGCTGCAGGCGCCCGCGGCGCCGCGCGGCTGGGAGGACGTCGAAGGCGGAAGCGACGCGCGCATCGGTAGCGCCGGCGTGCGCCTGGTCTCCCGCG
Organism: Luteimonas sp.; assembly: GCA_041905645.1. Lineage (GTDB taxonomy): Bacteria > Pseudomonadota > Gammaproteobacteria > Xanthomonadales > Xanthomonadaceae > Luteimonas. The sequence continues at coordinate 14,884 of JAYRKR010000080.1, read as the reverse complement.
ACCTGCGCCACCCGTCCGACATCGAGCGCGAGTACGTCCGCGCCATCCGTTCGGCGCGCAGCGAGGTGACCATCGCCAACGCCTACTTCCTGCCCGGCTACCGGCTGCTGCACGAACTGCACCAGGCCGCGCGCCGCGGCGTGCGGGTCACGCTGCTGCTGCAGGGCAAGCCGGACATGCCGATGGTCGCCAACGCCGCGCGCGGCCTCTATCCGTACCTGATCGGCGGCGGCGTGCGGATCGTGGAGTACCGCCAGCGGCCGCTGCACGCCAAGCTGGCGCTGGTGGACGAGGACTGGTCGACGGTGGGCTCGAGCAACCTCGACCCGCTCAGCTTGTCGCTGAACCTGGAGGCCAACGTCTTCGTCCGCGACCGCGCGTTCAACGCCCGCGTGCGCGACCGCGTGCAGCGGCTGGTCGAGCGGCACTGCCGCGAGGTCGGCCGCGACGACCTGCCGCCGCGCACGCCGCTGCGCACGCTCTCGCGCCTGCTGGTGTTCCACGCCATCCGCCACCTGCCGGCCTGGGCCGGGCTGTGGCCGGCGCACACGCCGCGGGTGGTGGCGCTGTCGCCCGGGCAGGAGCCGCCGCAGTGAGCGCGCGCGCCTGGTGGCCGCGGCTGCGGCCGGTGCTGCTGGCCGGCTTCTTCCTCGCCGCCGCCTGGCTGCTGTGGCGGCAGGCGCGCGCGGTGGACTGGCGCGAGGTCGCCGTCGCCCTCGCGGGCTACGCGCCGTCGCGGCTGGCGGTCGCGGCGCTGGCGGCGCTGCTGGCCTACGCGTGCTACGGCGGGCTCGACCAGCTCGCCCGCGCCTACACCCGGCACGGGCTGCCGTGGCCCCGGGTGGCGTCGATCGCCTTCGCCAGCTATGCGTTCAACCTCAACCTCGGCGGCACCGTCGGCGGCGTCGGCTTCCGCTACCGGCTGTATTCGCGCGACGGGGTCGGCACCGCCACGATCTCGCGGATCGTCGCCTTCGCCATCGCCGGCAACTGGTCGGGCTTCCTGCTGCTGGCGGGATGGCTGTTCCTGCTCGCGCCGCTGCCGCTGCCGCCGCGCTGGGACTTCGCGCAGGACGCGCAGCGCGCCCTCGGCGGCGGCCTGCTCGCGCTGCTGGCCGCCGCGCTGGCGATGGCCGCGTGGTCGCCGCGGCGGCGCTGGTCGTGGCGCGGGCACGAGGTCGAGATCCCGCCGCTGCGGTTCGCGCTGGCGCAGCTGGCCGTGGCCGCGGCGAGCTGGCTGGCGATCGCCAACCTGCTGCACCTGCTGCTGCCGGACGGCATCGGCTACGCCGACGCGCTGCGGGTGCTGCTCTCGAGCGTGCTGGCCAACCTGGTGATCCGCGTGCCGGCCAACCTCGGCGTGCTCGAGGCGGTGTTCCTGGGCCTGCTCGGCGCGCGCGCGCCGGCGCCTGCGATCCTCGCCGCCCTGCTCGCCTACCGCGCGCTGTTCTACCTCGGCCCGCTGCTGCTGGCGCTGGCGGTGTACGCGTGGCTGGAGGCGCATCCCCGCCGGCGGTGACGCGCGTCCTAGGCGGGTGCCAGCACCGGGCCAAGGTCGAGCGTCGCCCGGGTGCCGCGCGGCGCGCGCGGGCCGATCTCCAGGTGCCAGCCCAGGTGCTCGCACAGCCGCGCGATCAGGTCCAGGCCGATGCCGCTGCCCTCGCGCCCGCCGCCGCCGCGCGCCATCCGCGCGTAGATCGCGCTGATCTCCTCGGGCGTCATGCCGTGGCCCGGATCGTCGATCACGACCACGCCGCCGGGACGCAGCGCGACCACCACCTCGCCGCGGTCGCTGTTCTCGATCGCGTTGCGCAGCAGGTTGCCGATCGCGGCCTGCACGATCGCCAGCGGCGCGACCAGCTCGCAGGCGGCGGGCGCGTCGACGCGGAGCTCGAGGTCCTTGTCGGCGCACAGGTGGCGGTGGTCCTCGACGATCTCCGGCAGCAGCTGGTCGAGGCGGAACCGGTCGCTGGCGCGCGCCAGCCGCTGCGGGTCCTTGGCCAGCACCAGCAGCAGCGAGACCAGCTGCTCGACGCCGCGCGCGGTGCGCAGGATCCGCGAGAGCTGGTTGCGCACGCCCTCCGGCGCGCCGGCCTGGCCGAGCGCGAGCTCGCTGGCGCCGGCGATCACCGCGATCGGCGTGCGCAGCTCGTGGCTGGTGCTGTCGATGAAGGCGCGCTCGCGCTCGACGAAGCGCTCGTTGCGCGCGAGATAGTCGTTCACCGCGTCCGAGATCACCACCAGCTCCGCGCTCGCGCGGCGGCCGACCGACACGCGCTGCCCGCCGCGGTCGGGGCGCAGCGCGGCGATGTCGCGCGCGAGATCGGAGAGCGGCTTGACCAGGCGCCGCAGGCCCCAGGCGATGAGCAGGCCCGACAGCGCCAGCCCGCCGAGCGCGGAGCCGGCCATCAGCACGGTCAGGTGCCGCTCCTCCGCCTCGAACTCGGTGATGTCGAGCGTCAGCACCATGCGCCGGCCGTCCACGTCCTTGACCAGCGCGACCCGCTGGCTGCCGTCGACGCGCAGTTCGTCGTGGAGCCCCGGGTGCAGTCCTGCGAGCTTGGGCGGCGCGGCGGCGCCGCCGAGCTCGCCGTACAGCGCCACGTCGTCGGTGTCGCGCCAACGGTAGTCGGGATCCTCGGCGCGCCTGCGCAGGTAGTGGTCGAGCTCCGAATCCAGCAGCGAGCGCCAGACCAGCCGCTCCGCGCGCTCGTTGACGACGTTGCCGTGGTAGACCACCGCCAGCGACAGCAGCAGCATGTAGGCCACCACCAGCAGGGTGATGCGCAGGCGCAGGCCGGTCCTACGCATCGGTGCCGTCCCCCTCCCCGGGCGGCGCGAGCCGGTAGCCGACCCGCGGCAGGGTCTGGATCAGCTTGGCCTCGAACGGCCCGTCGACGCTGCGGCGCAGCTCATAGACGTGCGAGCGCAGCATGTCGCCGTCGGGCGGCTCGTCGCCCCACAGCGCGTGCTCCAGGCGCTCGCGGGTGACCGCGGCCGGGCTGGCCTGCATCAGCACCTCGAGCAGCTTGCGGCCGGCCGGATACAGGTGCAGCCGCTTGCCGGCGCGCGTGGCCTCCAGCGTGGCCATGTCCAGGCGCAGGTCGGCTACCTCCAGCACGCGCCGCCGCATGCGCCCGCCGGCGCGCGCGGCCAGCGCTTCCAGCCGCACCTCCAGCTCCGGCAGCGCGAACGGCTTGGTGAGGTAGTCGTCGGCGCCGGCGCGGAAGCCGGTGATCTTGTCCGGCAGCTCGTCGCGCGCGGTGAGCATGATCACCGGCGTGTCGCGGCCGTGGTCCTCGCGCAGGCGCTTGAGCACCTCCGGCCCGTCCATGCGCGGCAGCATCCAGTCCAGGACGACCACGTCGTAGGCCTGCGTGCTGGCCAGGTGCAGGCCGGTGATGCCGTCGGGCGCGGCGTCGAGCACGTGGCCGCGCGCCTCGAAGTAGTCGAACAGGTTGGCGACCAGGTTGCGGTTGTCCTCGATGACCAGCAGCCGCATGCGGCACTCCTCCCGGGGCCACGCCAGCGCGCGGCACCCGGACAGGATCGCACCCTCGTTGTCGGAAATGCATCGGCGCCGCGGCCGGTTAACGCCGATCCAACCCGGTTCCGACCGCTCTCCGACAGCCGCGTCCCCAGCATTCAGGCATGCCGGCGAACCGCCGCCGGCCAGCGAGCCACGACCTTGAGCAAGCAGTTCCCGGCGCTGCCGCCGGATTCCCGCGCCCCCGCGCCCGCCCACAAGCCGGGCACGGACTTCCCGAGCGTCGCCCGGCGCCGCGGCAGCGCCAGCGGCGCGTTGCGCCTGCCGCACGCGCTGGCGGGCCGCTCGTCCTGGGTGGTCTGGCAGCTCCTGCTGCCGCTGGTGGCGTTCATCGCCGCCAACTTCGTGCTGCTGCAGCTGGGCGGCGACCGCTGGGTCGCCGGCCACCTCTACGTGTGGGAAGGCGGCCGCTGGGCGCTGCAGGACGGTTTCGTCACCCGGACGCTGATCCACGAGGGCGGCAAGCGGCTGAGCGCGCTCGCCTGGTTCGGCGTCGTCGCCTGCGCCGTGCTGGCCTGGCGCAGGCCGGCCTGGCGGGCCTGGCGCAAGCCGCTGCTCTACCTCGCGCTGGCGGTGCTGCTCTCGACCTCGATCGTGGCGTGGATGAAGTCGTGGACGCACGTCGACTGCCCCTGGGACCTGGTCGGCTTCGGCGGGACCCGCAGCTACCACGACCTGCTCGCCGTCCTGCCCCCGCACGCCGCGCCGGGCCGCTGCTTTCCCGCGGGCCACGCCAGCGCGGGATACGCCTGGCTGGCGCTGTTCTTCTTCTTCGGCAGCACGCGCCCCGGCTGGCGCTGGCGCGGCCTGGCCGCCGGGCTCTGCCTCGGCGCGGTGTTCGGCATCTCCCAGCAATTGCGCGGCGCGCACTTCGTGTCGCACGATGTCTGGACCGTGACGATCTGCTGGCTGGTGGCGCTGTTGTTGCACAGGGCGATGTTCGCGCGGGACATGGCGACGGCGCCGGTGCGCGACGCGCTCGGGATCGCGACGAGGGGCACCTGATGGCGGCCGGCGCGTTCGCCAGGCCCCTCGCCTCCGGCGCATGGGCGTGGCTGCGATGGCGCCCCTCGGTTTCGACCGAGGCGCTCGCCCTGGCGGCCAGCCTGTTCTTCACCATCGCCTGCAACTACGAGCTCTGGCACGTGCTGGTGGCGGACCTGCACGCGCACGCGCGGCTGCTGGTCGCGGTGTTCGCCTTCGTCACCGCGCTGCACGCCTTCCTGCTCGGGCTGGTGCTGACGCGCTGGACCGCCAAGCCGGTGCTGACGCTGCTGCTGGCCGCCACCGCGTTCGCCGCCTACTACATGGGCAGCTACAAGGTCTACCTGGACCCGGACATGATCCGCAACGTCCTGCAGACCGACCCGAAGGAAGCCGGCGAACTGTTCGTGCCCGGCCTGGTGCCGCCGCTGCTCGGGCTGGCCGTGCTGCCGATCGCGGCGCTGTGGCGGCTGCGGCTGCGCGAGCGCGGCCTGCTGCGCGCGCTGGGGATCCGCCTGGCCTTCCTGGCCGGCATGCTGGCCCTGGGCGCGGGCGGCGCCATGTTCGCCTTCCAGGACCTGTCGGCGCTCGCGCGCAACCACCGCGAGGTGCGCTACCTGGTGACGCCGGCGAACTACATCGCCTCGCTCTCGAAGGTGCTGCTCGCGAGCCCGCCCGGCCCGGCGCGTCCGCTGCAGGCGATCGGCGAGGACGCGCGGGAGGCCGCGCGCCCGGCCGGCGCACGGCCGCGCCTGCTGGTGTTCGTGCTCGGCGAGACCGCGCGCGCGCAGAACTGGGGCCTGGACGGCTACCTGCGCCAGACCACGCCGCAGCTGGCCGCGATGAAGGACGTCGTCAACTTCCCGGACGCCAGCTCGTGCGGCACCAGCACCGAGGTCTCGGTGCCCTGCCTGTTCTCGCCCTACGGCCGCCACGACTACGACGAGGCGGAGATCCGCAGCCACCAGTCGCTGCTGCACGTGCTGCAGCGCGCCGGCGTGCAGGTGCTGTGGCGCGACAACCAGTCCGGCTGCAAGCGCGTCTGCGACGGGCTGGATTTCGAGTCGATGGCCGACGCCACCGATCCGGCGCTGTGCAAGGGCGGGCGCTGCTTCGACGAAATCCTGCTGGCCGGCCTGCAGGCGCGCCTCCGGCCCGACGGCCGCGACCGCATCGTCGTGCTGCACCAGCTCGGCAACCACGGGCCGGCGTACTACCTGCGCTACCCGCCGGCGTTCCGCCGCTTCTCGCCGACCTGCGACACCGAGCAGCTCGGCGACTGCAGCCGGCAGGAGATCGTCAACAGCTACGACAACGCGCTGCTCTACACCGACGATTTCCTCGCGCGCACGATCGCGTTCCTCAAGGACCAGCCGGGCTACGACACCGCCCTGCTCTACGTGTCCGACCACGGCGAGTCGCTCGGCGAGAACGGCCTGTTCCTGCACGGCGTGCCGTGGGCGATCGCGCCGAGCCAGCAGACCCGCGTGCCGATGCTGATGTGGTTCTCGCCCGGCTTCGCGGACCAGCGCGGGCTCGACCTCGCCTGCGTGCGCCGGGCCGCCGGGGCGCCGGCCAGCCACGACAACCTGTTCCCCACCATCCTCGGCCTGTTCCAGGTCGGCACCACGCTCTACGATCCACGCCTGGACCTGCTGCGGCCGTGCGAGCGCGGCGGCCGATGAACCCGGGCGCGCCCGCGAAGGTCCCGGCGGCGACGCTCGGCTTCTGGATCATCAAGGTCCTGGTCACCACGCTCGGCGAAACCGGCGGCGACGCGGTGACGATGTCCATGCGGCTGGGGTACGCGGCGGGCACGGCGATCTTCCTCGTCCTGTTCGGCGCCGTCGTCGCGGCGCAGGTCCGCGCCGAGCGCTTCCACCCCTTCCTCTACTGGGCCGCGGTGGCGACGTGCACCACCGTCGGCACCACGCTCGCGGACCTGGTCGACCGCTCGCTCGGGATCGGCTACGCCGGTGGCAGCGCCGTGCTTGCCATCCTGCTGGCGGCCTCGATGGCGGCGTGGAAGCGCGGCACGGGCTCGATCGACGTGGGCAGCGTCGACTCGCGCCGGGCCGAATCGTTCTACTGGACGACGATCCTGTGCTCGCAGACGCTGGGCACCGCGCTGGGCGACTGGACCGCCGACTCGGCCGGGATCGGCTATGCCGGCGGCACGCTGCTGTTCGGTTCGCTGCTCGCGCTCGTCGCGCTCGCGTACTTCACGACGACCCTCTCGCGCACCGCGCTTTTCTGGGCCGCGTTCGTCCTCACCCGACCGCTCGGCGCGGTGGTCGGGGACCTGCTCGACAAACCGCTGCGGCAAGGCGGCCTGGAACTGGGCCGGTACGCCGCCAGCATCACGCTGCTCGGCCTGGTCGTGGCGCTGGTGCTGGTGCTGCCGCAGCGCGTGGCGCGGCGCGCGCACTAGGCGCGGCCGTCCAGTCGAGGCGTCACGTCGGCACCGGCGCGCCGGTGGCGATCCGGCGTTCGCCTTCCGCGCGAACCCCGGCCTGCGCGAATGGCGGCGGGGATCGGCCGGTCGCCCGGACGCGGCGCCGCCGGGTTCGAAGCATCGGCCGGGCGCGAAGCGCCAGCCCTTGCGACCATGGCTGCCGCACACTAGCCTGCGGGCTTCCTGCCACGGCCCCGGGGAAGCTCCGTGACCCAACGCAAGCTGCTGTCCCTCCTGGTCCTCGCCGGCGTGCTCGCGCTGCCCGCCTGCCGGCGCGAGCCCTCGCCTTCCGGCCCGGCCGTGCCCGAGGACGAGACCGCGGACGAGTTCGTCGCGCGCGTCAACCGCGAGTACAAGGCCTTGTATCCGGAGATGACCGCCGCGCAGTGGATCTCCGCGACCTACATCACCGACGACAGCAAACTGATCGCCGCCAAGTCCAACGAGCGCTTCCTCACCCAGCTCAACCGCTGGCTCGAGCAGGCGCGCCGCTTCGAAGGCCGCGACATGTCGCCGCAGTCCGCGCGCGCGATCAACCTGCTCAAGATCGGCACCGCGATGCCGCCGCCCAGGGACCCGGACCAGCTCGCCGAGCTGACCCGCATCGCCACCGACCTGGAAGGCATGTACGGCGCCGGCACCTACTGCCGCAAGGACGGCGACCGCCAGGAGTGCCGCCAGCTGGGCGAGCTCGAGGACGTGCTCCGCGACGACCGCGACTACGACGACCAGCTCGACGCCTGGAACGGCTGGCACTCGGTGGCCAGGCCGATGCGCAAGCCGTACGCGCGCTTCGTCGAGCTGGTCAACCAGGGCGCGCGCGACATGGGCTACGCCGACGCCGGCGAGCTGTGGCGCTCGGGCTACGACATGCCGGCGACCCAGGTCGGCCCCGAGACCGACCGCCTCTGGAACCAGGTCAAGCCGCTGTACGACCAGCTGCACTGCTACGCGCGCGCCCGGCTCGAGTCGAAGTACCCCGGCGAAGGCTCGGTCGACGGCATGCTGCCCGCGCACCTGATGGGCAACATGTGGCAGCAGGACTGGAGCAGCCTCTGGGACCTGCTGGCGCCCTACCCCGACGCCGGCAGCCTGGACGTGAGCGGCGCGCTGAAGAAGCAGTACGAATCGCTGCTCAACGACATGCTGGTCAAGCAGAACGTGCTGCTCGACACCGACGGCCGGGTCGAGGTCGCGCGCGCCGCGCAGCTGGAGATGGCGAAGAAGATGGCCGCGCGCGCGCAGGACTTCTACGTCTCGCTCGGGATGCCGAAGCTGCCGGCCGGCTATTGGGAGAAGTCCCAGTTCATCAAGCCCCGCGACCGCGACGTGGTCTGCCACGCCAGCGCCTGGGACATGGACATGGAAGGCGACGTGCGCACCAAGATGTGCATCAAGCCCAACGAGGAGGACTTCACCACCCTCTACCACGAGCTCGGCCACCTGTACTACGACATGGCCTACAACAGGCAGCCGCCGCTGTTCCAGGCCGGTGCCAACGACGGCTTCCACGAGGCGATCGGCGACACCATCGTGCTGGCGATGACGCCGCGGTACCTGCACTCGATCGGCCTGGTGGGCGAGCAGCAGCAGGGCCGCGACGCGTTGATCAACTCGCAGATGCGGATGGCGCTGGCGAAGGTGGCGTTCCTGCCGTTCGGGCTGATGATCGACCGCTGGCGCTGGGGCGTGTTCGACGGCTCGATCAAGCCGGCCGACTACAACCAAGCCTGGTGGCGGCTGAAGGCGAAGTACCAGGGCGTGGCGCCGGTCGAGCCGCGCGGCGAGGAGTACTTCGATCCGGGCGCGAAGTACCACGTGCCCGCCAACACGCCCTACACCCGCTACTTCCTCGCCGACATCCTGCAGTTCCAGTTCTACAAGGCGCTGTGCGACTCGGCCGGGTACAAGGGCCCGCTGCACGAGTGCAGCTTCTACGGCAACAAGGTCGCCGGGCAGAAGTTCTGGGCGATGCTGGACAAGGGCGCCAGCCAGCCGTGGCAGAAGACGATGGCCGAGCTCACCGGCAGCGGCAAGCTCGACGCCGCGCCGATGCTCGAGTACTTCGCGCCGCTGCAGGCCTGGCTGAAGCAGCAGAACGAAGGGCAGGCCTGCGGCTGGCAGGTGCCGGCGCCGCGCGAGGCGCCGGCCAAGCCCGCCGCCGCAGGATGAGGCCGCCGCCGGTGGCGGGGGGCCGGGGAACGGGCGAGGGCCGTGCGCGGGCGGCGGCCCACCGCGTCCCGTGCGCGGCGCGACCGGCCGGATAGCATTCGGGGCTCAGGGGGGGACAACGGCATTGGACAGCACCGCGCTTCATCGCGATCCGGCGCCGGTCATCGTCCTGGGCCGCGGCTACACCGGGCTGGGCGCGCTGCGCTCGCTCGCCGATGCCGGCATCCGCGCCTGGATCGCCTGCCCCGCGGGCGACCTCGCCAGCCGCTCCCGCTGCTATCGCCCGCTGCCGGGCCCCGCGCCGTGGGACGGCACGATCGACGGCGCCGCGCTCGAACGCCTGCGGGCGCTGCCGTTCGAGCGCGCCGTGCTGATTCCCTGCGCCGACGATGCCGCGCTGTGGACCGCCGACGTCGCCGCCGGCGAGCTGGCCGGGCGCTTCCTCGCGAGCTCGAGCTCGCGGGCGACGCTGGAGATCCTGCAGGACAAGGACCGCTTCGCCGCCTACCTGGCCGGGACCGCCGTCCCGCATCCGCGCACGTTCGCGCTGCGCGACCGCGGCGACATCGCCGGCATCGACTTCGGCCGCCTCGACCGCGTGTTCCTCAAGCCGGTCGACTCGCAGCGGTACAACCGCGAGTTCGGCGGCAAGGGCGTCTGGGTCGAGGGCCGACGCGAGCTCGAGGAGCACTGGTGCCGGCTCGACGCGCTGGGGTTCCGGATGGTGGCGCAGGAGTACGTGCCCGGCGGCGCCGACGACCACTACTTCGTCGACGGCTTCCGCGACCGCAGCGGCGCGCTGGCCGGGATCTTCTGCCGCCGCCGGCTGCGCATCCACCCGCCGGACTTCGGCAACAGCTGCTACTGCCGGAGCATCCCGCCGGAGGCGATGACCGGCGCGATCGACGGCCTCGCCGCGCTGCTGGCGCAGCTTTCCTACCGCGGCATCTTCAGCGCCGAGTTCAAGCGCGACGCGCGCGACGGGAGCTACCGCCTGCTGGAGGTGAACACGCGCGCATGGTGGTACGTGGAATTCGCCGCGCGCTGCGGCGTCAACGTCTGCCGCATGGCCTGGGAGGACGCCAACGGCCTGCCGGTGTCGGCGGCGACGCGCGGCTATCGCAGCGGGGCGGGCTGCGTGAACCTGCACGGCGACCTCCAGGCGGTGCTGTCGCGGCGGCATCGCGCGGGCGCGACGCCGCTGCCGCGCGCGCTGGGGCAGTGGGCGCGCGCGCACTTCCACGTGTTCCGGCTGCGCGACCCGATGCCGGCGCTGTCGCTGCTCTGGCAGGGAGTCGCCCAGCGCGCCCGTCGGCTGCTGTCCCGCCCGCGCCGGCGGCGTTCCGCGCAGGCGGGCTGAGGCGGGCCCCGGGGCCGGGAACCTTTTCCGCGCCCGGCGCATCCCATCGGCGACAGAGGGAGGTGCCATGCCCACCAACATCGCCACCGGCGGCATCGACTGGTCCGGCCTCGGGGAATCCGAGCTGGTCGCGCTCGCGCAGCGCGGCGAGCGCGAGGCGTTCCGCCACCTGATGCAGCGCAGCAACCAGCGCCTGTTCCGGATCGCGCGCAGCGTGGTCGGCGAGGACGCGGAGGCCGAGGACGTGGTCCAGGAGGCGTACGCACTCGCCTTCGCCAAGCTCTCCGCCTTCCGCGGCGACGCTTCGCTCGCGACCTGGCTCACCCGCATCGTGCTCAACGAGGCCTACGGCCGCCTGCGCCGGCGCCGCGGCAGCGTCGACATCGACGCCGTCGCCGAATCGCAGCTGGCCGATCCGCGCGTGGTGGCCTTCCCTTCGCGCTTCGGCGGCGAGGATCCCGCCGCCGCCGCGTCGCGCGCGCAGGTCCGCCGCCTGCTGGAGGAAGCGATCGACGCGCTGCCGGAAGCGTTCCGGGTGGTGTTCATCATGCGCGACGTCGAAGGCTGCCCCATCGAGGAGACCGCCGCCGCGCTCGGCATCCGCGCCGAGACGGTCAAGACCCGCCTGCACCGCGCGCGCCGGCTGCTGCGCGGCGCGCTGCAGGACTCGCTGGCCGGCGCGCTCGCCGACGCCTTCCCGTTCCTCGGCCCGCGCTGCGCGCGCATGACCGAGGCGGTGCTGGCGCGGCTGGAGCAGGGCCGTGATTCGTGATTCGTGATTCGTGATTCGTGATTGGTGATTGGTGATTGGTGATTCGTAGAAGCCAGTCTCGGCGATATCACCTTGGGCGCATTGAAGGATCCATTGCATCGGCCGCACAAATCCACAGCCGCATCCGGAGCGACAACCATGCCGGTTGCTCTTTCGAATCACGAATCACCAATCACCAATCACGAACCACTAATCCCCAGGAGACCCCCATGCTCACCTACGCTCTCATCGTCTTCGCGGTCGCCGCCCTCGGCGGCGTGGTACTCGCCTCGAGCGTCCTGCGCGGCAGGCTCGCGCCATGGGCCGTGTCGATCCTGCACGCGCTGCTGGGCGCCAGCGGCCTGGTGCTGCTGATCGTGGCGGTGCTGCAGGGCCAGGGCGCGGGGCGCGCGACCGCGGCGCTCGGCCTGCTGGTGCTGGCCGCGCTCGGCGGCTTCTATCTCGCCTCGCTGCACCTGCGCAAGCAGGTCGCGCCCAGGGCGGTCGTGTTCGTGCACGCGGGCGTCGCGGTGGTCGGGTTCCTGACTCTGCTCAGCGCGGCGCTGTCCCTCTAGCCGCTGCGCGCGACGCGGCCGTGGGCGCGCACCGCCATCCCCTGCACCCGGCGCTGGTGCATTTCCCGGTCGCCTGCTGGTCGCTGGCGACGATGGCCGACGTCGCCAGCCCCTGGCTCGGTCGGCCGGCGTGGTGGCTGGCCGGCGTGCTGCTGGCGATCGGCACCCTGTCGGCGCTGGCGGCGATGGGGGCCGGGCTGTTCGAGTTCGCGCGCATCGCCGAAGGCAGTCCCGCGCTCGCCGATGCGCGCCGGCACATGCTGCTGGCGATGGCGGCGTGGGTGTTCTACGCCGCCAGCCTGCTGCTGCGGCTGCGCGGGACGACGCTGCTGGCGCCCGCGTGGCCGGCGCTGGCGGCCGGCATCGCGGGCTTCCTTTGCCTCGGCGCGGCCGGGTGGCTGGGCGGCAAGCTGGTCTACCAGCATCGGATCGGCGGGACATAGGCCATCCCCACCTGGCGGCATACTGTCCCCCATGGACGCCGCCCCCGCCGACACCGATCTCGCCGCGCAGCCGCCCGGTCGCGCCACCGCGCTGCCCGCGCGCTTCTACTGCGATCCGGCGATGGCCGCGCTCGACCGCCGCGCGGTGTTCGACCGCGGCTGGCAGCTGGTCGCGCACGTCTCGCGCCTGCAGGACGCGGGCGACCACGTCGTCGCCGACCTCGCCGGGCTTCCGGTGATCGCGGTGCGCGGCGCGGATGGCGAAATCCGCGTGCTGCACAACGTCTGCCGCCACCGCGCCGGGCCGATCGCGCAGTGCGACGGGCTGGCCGCGAAGTCCTTGCGCTGCCGCTACCACGGCTGGACCTACGGGCTGGACGGCGTGCTGAAGTCGGCGCCGGAGATGCGGGGCGCGGAAGGCTTCGACGCGGCCGGCGTGCGCTTGCCGCGGCTGCCGGTGCGCACCTGGCAGGGCCTGGTGTTCGCCTGCAGCGGCGACGATCCGCCGGATTTCGACGTCCTGGTGGCCGGCATCGACGCACGGCTCGGAACGGACCGCGGCCTCGACGCCTACGGCCACCACCAGCACGTCGCCTACGAGATCGCCTGCAACTGGAAGGCCTACGTCGACAACTACCTCGAGGGCTACCACGTCCCGCACGTGCACCCCGCGCTCAACCGCATGCTCGACTACCGCAGCTACGTCACCGAGCTGGCGGACCGGCACTCGCTGCAGTGGAGCCCGCTGGAAAGCGACCCCGCGCTCTACGGCAGCGGCGACGCGCTGTACTACTGGCTGTGGCCCAACACCATGCTCAACATCCTGCCCGGCCGCCTGCAGACCAACCTCGTGGTGCCGCTGGGCGTCGACCGCTGCCGGGTCGAGTTCGACTTCTACTATCCCGCCGACGACTCCGGCCAGGCGCGGGCGAAGCGCGACGCCGACCGCGCCTTCAGCGACGAGGTGCAGCTCGAGGACCTCGCGATCTGCGAGGACGTGCAGCGCGGCCTGGCCTCGGGCTCGTACGTCGCGGGGCGGCTGAACCCGCTGCGCGAGACCGGCGTGCACCATTTCCAGGAGCTGCTGCGGCGCGCCTACCGCGAGGCGTAGGCTTCCCCGGCCACCGTAGGAGCGCCCCATGGGCGCGATACCTCCCCCGCAAATGCGATCGCGCCCATGGGGCGCTCCTACAGGCGCTCGGTGGGCTCCAGCGCGGCCGCCTCGTGCGTGCCTTCCGGCACGTGGCGCCCGGCCAGCCCCATCTCCCAGCGCCAGCACAGCCAGCCCAGCAGCGAGAACGCCGCCGCGCCCAGCGCCAGGTGCATGCCGCTGTCGCTGAGCAGCGGCGAGAGCACGCCGGCGACCAGCGCGTTCATCACCAGCCCGGTGAAGGCCTGCAGCGACGAGGCCGAGCCGCGCTGGCGCGGGTACATGTCCAGCACCGCCAGGGTGAGGATCGGGAACACCAGCGCCACCCCGAACGACACCAGCGCCACCGGCAGCACCGCCCACGGCACCGACGGCGACGCCACCAGGGCGTTGTAGGCGAGGTTGGCCGCGGCGCCGGCGCCGCAGCAGGCGAAGCCGATGTTGGCCAGGCGCGCGCCGCTGATCCTGCCCGCCATGCGTCCGGACACGAAGGCGCCCAGCATCATCCCGCCGATCATCGGGATGAAGAACCAGGCGAACTGGCGCTCGCCCAGCCGCAGCAGGCCGAGGATGAACGCCGGCGCCGAGGCGATGTAGAGGAACAGCGCCGAGAAGTTGAACGCGCCGGACGCGGCCAGGCGCTGGAAGCGCGGGTTGACGAAGATCGCCCAGTAGTCGCGCAGCAGGCGCCGCGGCTCGAGCGAGAGCCGCATCCGCGGCGGATGGGTCTCCGGCAGCGCCACCGACACCGCGACCAGCAGCAGCAGCGAGAACGCGACCAGGAACCAGAAGATCGCCGACCAGTGCCCCCAGGCCAGGATCCAGCCGCCGATGATCGGCGCGATCGCCGGCGCCACGCCGAAGATCATCGACACCTGGCTCATCAGCCGCTGCGCGTCGTCGCCGTGCAGCACGTCGCGGATCAGCGCGCGCCCGACGATCAGGCCCACGCCCGCCGACAGCCCCTGCAGCGCGCGGAACGCCAGCAGCGTCGGCAGGTCGCGCGACAGCGCGCAGCCCACCGACGCGAGCGTGAACACCGACAGCCCGCCGATGATCACCTTGCGCCGCCCGATCGCGTCCGACACCGGTCCGTGCACCACGCTCATCAGCGCATAGGCGATGAGGTAGACGGCGATCGTCTGCTGCATCTGCAGCTTGTCGGCGCCGAACTCGGCGCCGATGTGGCGGAAGGCCGGGAAGATGGTGTCGATCGAGAACGGGCCGAACATCGCCAGCGCGCCCAGCAGGAAGGCGAGGCGACGGAGGGGGACGGGCTGGGGCGGCTGGGCGGCGGTCATGGGGAGTCGGGACAGGGACCGCTCGCGGTCGCGGGGAATCTCGGGATGGTGGGAGCGGCTTCGGCCATGCGTCCTTCCTGACGGGTGCCCCCTTGTGGGAGCGACGGAAGTCGCGACGCTTTGCCAGCGAAGGCCGTCGCGACTTC
>JAYRKR010000079.1:0-16509 GCA_041905645.1 Luteimonas sp. | reverse complement strand
AGCGCCCCATGGGCGCGATCGCTTTCGCCGGTCACGCGATCGCGCCCATGGGGCGCTCCTACAAGGTTACGATGCGCCGATGGACACCTACATCCTCCACCGTGGCATCGTGCCGCTGCTGGTCAGCGTGCCGCACGACGGCACCCTCGTCCCCGACGGCATCGCCGCGCGCCTGACCGACGCGGCGCGCCGCGTGCCCGACACCGATTGGCACATCGCGCGGCTGTACGCGTTCGCGCGCGACCTGGGCGCGTCGATGATCGTGCCGGCGTACTCGCGCTACGTCGTCGACCTCAACCGGTCCGAGGACGACGTCTCGCTGTACCCGGGCCAGAACACCACCGGCCTGTGCCCGCTGGTGCGCTTCACCGGCGACCCGGTCTACCGCGACGGCATGGAGCCGGACGAGGCCGAGGTGCGCGACCGCGTCGAGCGCTACTGGCGCCCCTACCACGCCGCGCTGCAGGCCGAGCTCGCGCGCCTGCACGCCGCGCACGGCCGCGTGCTGCTGTGGGAGGGCCATTCGATCAAGGGCGAACTGCCGTTCCTGTTCGAGGGCCGGCTGCCCGACTTCAACCTGGGCACCGCCGGCGGCGCGAGCTGCTCGCCGGCGCTGCAGGCGCGGCTGGAGGGCGTGCTGTCGGCGCACGCGAAGGACCACGACTTCCTCGTCAACGGCCGCTTCAAGGGCGGCCATATCACCCGCCACTACGGCGACCCGCGCAACGGCATCGACGCGGTGCAGCTGGAGACGAGCCAGCGCGTCTACATGGACGAGGAGACGTTCGGGTACGACGAGTCGAAGGCCGTGCGCGCGCAGGCGGTCATCCGCGAGCTGCTGGAGGCCGCGCTGCCGCCGGCGATGGATCGATAGGGCCGCGGCGACCCCGGCGCCACGCGCGCGATGCGATGCAGGGCGTCAGCCGCCCGGCGGCTTGACCGCCTGCAGCTCCCAGACCAGGAATCCCATCCGCCCCTCCGCGGGCTTGCCGCGCAGCCGTCGCAACAGCCCGCGCACGCCGTGGGCCACGCGGCGGACCCCCGTCGCGCGGCGGCTGCCGGCGGCCTCCCCGGACAGGGTGCCGCGTGCGTCCGAGAAATGCGTCCACTCGACGCGCAGCGCGTCGAAGCGGCCCCGGAACCCGTACATGCGTCCCAGCGGCCGCTCGCCGCAGAAGTACTCGTGCGTCGTCGCGGTGATGATGTTGACGTGGGTCGGGTCGGCGAACGCCTCGGGGTGCGGGAACGCCGGCGTGACGGCATAGAAGCGTCCGCCGGGCTCGAGCACGCGCCAGACCTCCTGCATCAGGCCGACGAAGGGGAACACGGTGCCGTCGTGGCCCTGCGCGGGCATCACCCGGGGAACGTGCTCGATGAAGTTGTAGGCCGAGACCGAGGCGAAGCTCGAATCCGGGTAGGGGATCGGCTCGAGCATGAGGTTGGCGCTGCGGTACTCGAACCCCGGCGCATCGGCGATCTCGCGGATGTCGATGCCGCAGACCCGCGTGCGGGCGTAGGGATTGCGCGGGGATTCGCCGCAGCCGAGGTCCAGGTGGCGATCGGAGGCCGTCATGGCGCCAGTATGCGGTCGCGCGCCGGCCAGCGCTTCATTCCGCGCCTTCCGCACGCGGCTGGACCCGTCCGTCGTAGTGGACGAGCCGACCCAGCAATGGGAAGTCGGCGTGCGAGTAGAACCGGAATGCGCCGGCCTCGCTTTCGGCTTCCCACGACTCGATCCGCGGCCCCAGCGCGCGCGGCAGCGGCAGCGGCCCCAGCGACCAGCGCACGAAGCGCCAGTGCATGCGCCCGCCGGCGGCCGAGAGCGCGAAATGGAAGCGGAAGGGGCCGAAGCGCTCGGCCAGCAGCGCGCCGCTGCGGTCGCGGCGGAAGCTGGAAGCTGGACGCGAAGGCGCGGTCGCCGAAGCGCCGGTGCCAGCGTTCGCCGGCCTCGTCGCGGCGGACGTGGATCCGCACCGGCACCGATGCACCCGGCCGCGGGAAGTGGAACGCGCGGCGGACCAGCCGGGCCGGCAAGTGTTCCGCGCCGCCCACCAGCGCCGTGCCCGCATGGCGGGCGTCGGCCGCGTCGTGGAAGCGGCGCACCGCCGGCGGCAGCGACGCGTAGTCCTCGCCCAGCAGGCGCGCGAACACGTTCTCCGGCGACGGCGTTTCCGCTTCGGGCGTCGTGCGCGCGGCCATCGCGGCGCTCAAACCTCCAGCGTCGCCAGGTCGCCCTTCGCCTCCAGCCGCGCCAGGCAGGGCGTTCCGGCGCGAGGAGGCGTGGGCCGTCGCCACGGCCGATGGCAGTGAATGGCCGACACTAGACCTCCAGCGTTGCCAGGTCGCCCTTGGCTTCCAGCCGCGCTAGGCAGGGCGTTCCGGCGCGAGGAGGCGTGGGCCGTCGCCACGGCCGATGGCAGTGAATAGTCGACACTAGACCTCCAGCGTTGCCAGGTCGCCCTTCGCCTCCAGCCATGCCTTCCTGTCGCCCGCGCGCTTCTTCGCCAGCAGCATGTCCATCAGCGACCGCGTCTGCGCGTCGTCGTCCACGGTCAGCTGCACCAGGCGGCGGGTGTCGGGATGGATGGTCGATTCGCGCAGCTGCGACGGGTTCATCTCGCCCAGGCCCTTGAAGCGGGTGACGCTGACCGCGCCCTTAATCTTCTCGCGCTCGACCTTCTCCAGCAGCAGGCGCTTCTCTTCCTCGTCCAGCGCGTAGAACACCTGCTTGCCGACGTCGACGCGGAACAGCGGCGGCATCGCCACGAACACGTGCCCGGCGCGCACCAGCGCGGGGAAGTGGCGCAGGAACAGTGCGCTGAGCAGGGTGGCGATGTGCAGGCCGTCGGAGTCGGCGTCGGCGAGGATCACGATCTTGCCGTAGCGCAGCCCGGCGATGTCGTCCTTGCCGGGGTCGCAGCCGATCGCCACCGCCAGGTCGTGCACCTCGGTGGAGGCCAGCACGCCGCCGGAGGCGACCTCCCAGGTGTTGAGGATCTTGCCGCGCAGCGGGAGGATGGCCTGGAATTCCTTGTCGCGCGCCTGCCGCGCGCTGCCGCCGGCCGAGTCGCCCTCGACCAGGAACAGCTCGGTGCGCGAGAGGTCCTGCGAAATGCAGTCGGCGAGCTTGCCGGGCAGGGCGGGGCCCTGGGTGACCTTCTTGCGCACGACCTGCTTCTCGGTCTTGAGCCGCGCGCTGGCTCGCTCGATCGCCAGCTGCGCGATCTTCTCGCCGAGCTCCACGTGCTGGTTGAGCCAGAGCGAGAACGCATCGTGCGCGGCGGACTCGACGAAGCCCGCGGCCTGGCGCGAGGACAGCCGCTCCTTGGTCTGGCCGCTGAACTGCGGGTCGGTCATCTTGACGCTGAGCACGAAGGCGACGCGATCCCAGACATCCTCCGGCGCCAGCTTGACGCCGCGCGGCAGCAGGTTGCGGAAGTCGCAGAACTCGCGCAGCGCATCGGTGAAGCCGGTGCGCAGGCCGTTGACGTGGGTGCCGTGCTGGGCGGTCGGGATCAGGTTGACGTAGCTCTCCTGCACCAGGTCGCCGTCCGGCACCCAGGCCACGGCCCACTCGGCGACCTCGGTTTCCTTCTTCAGCTGGCCGACGAACAGCTCCGGCGGCAGCAGCTCGCGGTCGACCAGCTCGCCGCGCAGGTAGTCGCGCAGGCCGTCCTCGTAGCGCCATTCGTCCTGCTCGCCGCTGGCCTCGTCGGACAGGCGCACGGCCAGGCCCGGGCAGAGCACGGCCTTGGCGCGCAGCAGGTGGCGCAGCGCGCGCAGGTTGAACTTCGCGGAGTCGAAATACTTCGGGTCGGGCCAGAAGCGCAGGCGGGTGCCGGTGTTCTTCCTGCCGACGCTGCCCACGACCTCGAGCCTGGACGCGCGGTCGCCGTGCGCGAAGGCCATCCGGTACTCGCTGCCGTCGCGCCGGATATGGACTTCCAGCTGCCTGGACAGCGCGTTGACCACGCTGACGCCGACGCCGTGCAGGCCGCCGCTGAAGGTGTAGTTCTTGTTGCTGAACTTGCCGCCCGCGTGGAGGCGGGTGAGGATCAGCTCCACGCCCGGGATCTTTTCCTCCGGATGGATGTCCACCGGCATGCCGCGGCCGTCGTCGGACACCTCGCAGCTGCCGTCGGCGTGCAGCCTCACCTCGATCGTGCGCGCATGCCCGGCCAGCGCCTCGTCGACCGCGTTGTCGATGACCTCCTGCGCCAGGTGGTTGGGGCGCGTGGTGTCGGTGTACATGCCGGGCCGGCGCTTGACCGGGTCCAGGCCCGAGAGGACTTCGATGTCGGCGGCGTTGTAGCGGGAATTCATTCGCGTTCGGCGTCCGGCGCGTGGATCGGGCGCATAGCTTACCGGTGCGGGAAGGTTAAGGCTTCGTTGTTCAGTGCCCGGAGGCGGTCGGTGGGCTAGCGTGGCCCCTCGCTTCGGGGAGCGAACGTTCGCATCGCCACCACTTTCATTGCCCAGGGAGAACGCCGAATGGCCCAGTCCAAGATCCTGCTCGTCGCCGTGGTCGCCACGGCCCTTGCCGCGCCTGCGGCATTCGCCCAGTCCCAGACCGATGCCGCGCAGGCCGAGGCCGCCGCGCAGCAGGCGCAGCGGTCGGCCGAAGCCGCCGAGGCCGCCGCCAGCGCGGCGGAAGCGAAGGCCCAGGCCGCCGAAGACCAGGCGAGCGCCGCAAGGAAGGCGAAGAAGGCCAAGGCCGAGGATGCGGCTGCCGCGGACGCAGCCGCCCAGCCGGTCGAACCGGAGGAAGAGGAGCAGTAGGTTCCGCCGCCGGGTCCGCGCAACGCAACGCCCCGGCGACTGCCGGGGCGTCGCGTTTCCGGGAGTTCGCCATGCGCCGGGCGACTCGCCGCGTCGGACCGGCAGCGCAACCGGGCGATTCGCGGCGTACGTCGTCGCGCGTCCCTCGCGTCCTTGCGGCACGGCCCGTCCCCGCGCGTGTGGCATGATCCGGCTGCCGGACGATCGCAGCGGACGCCTTCGAGGATCATGCAGGCAAGCCAGGGACCAGCGTCGGAGGACATCACCCAGCTGTTCGTGTCCTGGCGGCATGGCGAGGCCACCGGTTTCGACGCCCTGTTCGCCGCGCTCTACCGCGAGCTGCACGCGCTGGCGCACCGGCAGGTGCGCGGGCGCGCGGGCGACACGCTGCGGACCACCGCATTGGTGCACGAGGCCTACCTGCGGCTGGTCGACCGCGACCGGGTCGGGGTCCGGGACCGGCTGCACTTCCTCGCCCTGGTGGCGCGGGTGATGCGCAACGTCCTGGTGGACCGGGCGCGGGAAAAGGGCCGCCGCAAGCGCGGCGGCGACCTGCAGCGCGTCGAGCTTGACGACGACCTGGCGGGCGACGCGCCCGGAGCCGCGGACGTGCTCGCGGTGGACGATGCGCTCAGGCGCCTGGCGGCGCTCGACGAGCGCCAGGCCGAAGTCGCGCAGATGCGCGTGTTCGGCGGCCTGTCGCTGGAGGAGGCCGCGGAAGTGCTGGCCGTCTCCACGGCCACGGTCAAGCGCGACTGGCGCAAGGCGCGGATGTTCCTCATCCGCGCGCTGGACATGGAAGCCGGGGCGTGATCGAGCCGGAGGAAGGGCAGCGGCGGGCGCGCTGGCAGCGGATCTGCGGGATCCTGGACGCCGCCTTCGATGCACCGGCGGCGGATCGCGGACGAATCGTCGCCGAAGCCTGCGCGGACGACGCGGAACTGCGCGCGGAGGTGGAGGCGCTCCTCGCCGCCGAGTCGACCGGCGACCGGCGCGTGGATTCGCCCGCGATGGACTGGGCGGGCGACGTTCTCGGCGACGGCGAAGGCGCGGTGCCGTCGGCGCATTCGCCGGGCGACGCGGTGGGGCCGTATCGCCTGGTGCGCGAGCTCGGGCGCGGCGGCATGGGCGCGGTCTGGCTTGCGGAGCGCGCCGGGGATGGCTTCGAGCAGCAGGTCGCCCTGAAGCTGCTCAAGCGCGGCCTGGATACCGACGCCATCGTCGCCCGCTTCCTCGACGAGCGCCGCATCCTGGCCAGGCTGCGGCATCCGCACATCGCGCTGTTCCTGGACGGCGGCGTGTCGGAGCAGGGGCAGCCCTGGTTCACGATGGAATGGATCGACGGCCAGCGGATCACCGACTGGTGCGATGCGCGCGGCCTCGGGCTGCGCAACCGGGTCGCGCTGTTCCTCGACGTGGCCGCCGCCGTCCAGTACGCCCACCAGCAGCTGGTCGTGCACCGGGACCTGAAGCCGGGCAACGTGATGGTCACCGCCGACGGGCAGGTCAAGCTGCTCGACTTCGGCATCGCCAAGGTGCTCGACGTGACCAGCGCGAGCGCCGAAGCGGCGACCTTGACCCGGATGGGCTGGCGCATGCTCACGCCCGAGTACGCCGCCCCCGAACAGCTGCGCGGAGAACCGGCGAGCACGGCGACGGACGTCTACGCGCTGGGCGTGCTGCTGTACGCCCGGCGCGCCGGCTGCCGGCCGGCGCCCGCCGGCGCGCGCGCCGTGCCTCCGCGGCGGCCTTCGGACGCGATCGCGGACGCGGCGGCGCAGGTGCGCGCCGGCGGGCGCGATCGCCTGCAGCGCATCCTGCGCGGCGACCTGGACACGATCGTCCTCAAGGCGCTGCACGAGGAGCCGGTGCTGCGCTACGGCTCGGCGCAGGCGCTGGGCGAGGACCTGCGGCGCTGGCTGCAGGGAGAACCGGTGCAGGCGCGGCCCGACAGCGCGTGGTACCGCGCACGTCGTTTCGTCGCGCGCCATCGCTGGGGCGTGGCGGCCGCGGCGATCGTCGCGATGTCGCTGGCCGGCGGCACGCTGGTCGCGCTCTGGCAGGCGGACGAAGCGCAGCGGCAGGCGCAACTGGCCGCACGGCAGGCGCAGGAAGCGGAAAAGCAGGCGCGGCGGGCGGAGCAGGCGCGGGATTTCCTGGTCAAGATGATCTCGCAGACCGACCCCTATGCCTGGCGCGACGGCAGGGAGCCGACCGTGGGCGAACTGCTCGACACCGGCGCGACGCTCGCGGACCAGGACCTCGGCGGCGCGCCGGTGCTGCATGCCGAGATCCTGGTCGCGCTGGGCAACGCGTATGAATCGCGCGGCGAGCTCGACAAGGCCGAGGCGTTGATGCGGCGCTCGCTGCGCGAGCGCCGCGAACTGTTCGGGGAGGAACACGCGGCCTATGCCGATTCGCTGTACCAGTTGTCCAGCGTGCTGTACGCCAAGGGCGACTGGAAGGGTTCGCAGGACGCGACCACGCGCGCAGCCGCGATCTTCGAGCGGACCCTGGGCGACGACCCGAAGACCGCGCTGGCCTACGAAGGCATGGCCAACGCGCTGGGCATGGGCCGCAATCCGGAGGAAGCGCTGCGCTTGCGCTACCGCGCGCTGGGCATCTACCGGCGCGCGCTCGGCGAACGGGACAGCCGGACCGCGACCGCGGAACAGACGCTCGGGCTGGTCCTGCTGGAACGGGGCAAGGACGCCGAGGGCAGGGCGATGCTCGACCACGCGCTGGCGACCATGAGCCGGATCAACGGGCCGCGCAGCCTGCGCTACGCGGAGGCGCTCAACGCGTATGCCGTGGGATTGCAGGGGGCCGGCGACGCCGCGCGCGCCGCGGAAACCTACCGCAGCGCCATCGATATCTTCCGGCAATTCGACAGCAAGGCCCCGCTGGAGATTTCGCTGGGCAATCTTGGCTTCACCTGCCAGACGCTGGGCCGCTTCGACGAAGCCGAGGACAGCCTGCGCGAGGCGCTTGCCCTGTCGAGGGCGGGGCCGAAGGCGGGCACGCGCTGGGAAGGACACTGGCTGCAGGGTCTGGCGGACGTGCTGCGCGAGGCCGGCAAGCTCGACGAGGCGGAGCCGCTGATGCAGGGCGCGGTCGCGATCATGGAGCGCGACGCCGGGCCGGATCACGCCTTTCTTCCGGAGTCGCTGTGGCGCCTGGGGACGCTGCGCTACGAGCAGGGACGGTTTGCCGAGGCGTTGGCGCTTGCCACGCGCGTGGACGGCCTGCTGCAGCGGCAAGCCGGGCCGGAAGATTTCCGGGTGGCGTTGAACCAGGGATTCATGGCCCGCGTGCGCGACGCCATGGGCGAGCATGCGCGGAGCCGGGAGCTGATGGCGTCGGCGATGCGCAGCCTGCGGCGCGCGCGGGGGGCGAAGTTCGCCTCGACTTCATCCATCGCCGGTTACGCAGCGGAGTTGCAGCTCGAATCCGGGGACGCGCGATCGGCGGAAGCCGGATTCCGCGCGCTTGCCGGGGCATTCGATGCCGGCGGCCGGCATCCCAGGGCCGTCGAGGCGAGCATGTACCGCGGCGCCGCGCTGGCCGTGCAGGGCCAGGCGGCGTGCGAGCCGGTCCTGCGCAAGGTCCTGTCGCAGCGGCGCGGCATGTACGGAGACGACAACGCGCGAACGGGCGAGGCCAGGTTGTATCTCGGCGCGTGCCTGCTCGAGCGCGGGCAGCGCGCCGAGGGTCGCGGCCTGATCCAGCGCGGACGCGGCGAGTTCGTCCGCCAGTTCGGCGACAAGCACTTCGCGGTGCGGTTGGCGGACGGGATGGAATGACTGGCCACGGGGAGTGGCGCATGGGCGCACTCCGCTGCATGAAGTGCCCGGCGCAGGATCGCACCGGGCGTTGCTGCATGTCGCGCCTGGCTAGCGCGAACCGAGACTGGCTAGCAATGTCCTGGCGGCCTCGCGGGCCTCGCCAGCGGGGAGGGCCGCGACGACGCGCTCCAGCGCCGCGGCCATCGTTGCGGTGTCCTTCACGTTCGCGAACGCGTTCTGCAGGGAAATGTCGTTGGCGATGGCCTCGCTGAGCTTGCGCACGCCGTTGTCGTCCAGGCCGGCGAGCAGCGCCATGATCCCGCCGGCATCGAGGCCTGCATGCTTGAGCGCGCTCGCCAGGCGGAGGAAGCCGAACTCGCCCCAGCCGACATCGAACAGCCAGGGCGATTGTTTCGCGAGGGCCTGGATCTGCCGTGCGTCGAAGCCCAGGGAAGCAAGCCGCTGGGAGGTGAGCGGGTTGCTCAGCAGCTTCCTCGCCGCGCCCGGATCCATGCCCATCTCCTGCAGGTAGCCTTCGTACTGTTTCAGCAGTTCCGCTTCCTTGTCGTAGTTCCGGATCGCATCGCCGGCCGCCAGCACGATCATGCTGGCCAGCGTGAGCACCGCGGCGGCTTCCCCGATGCCGGGAATCACCGCTGCGATGCCGATCAATGCACCGATCATCGAGGTGACGTCGCCGCCGTTGGGCGCACCGTTCTTGACCATCTGCTGGATGCTGTTGGCGACCTCGACGGAGTTCGAAAGCACGCCGAGCACCTTGCTGGCGAATCCCAGCGCCTTGTCGGCCTCCGCGAGGCGCTTTCCGAGCGTGGTTTCAGCCGACACCAGGCCGGACAGGATGCTGACCATGTCGGAGGCGGTACTGATCGTCGAGGCGCCGGCCTTGCTCAGCGACTGCATGCTGACGTCGTATTGCTCCTTCGTCGGCGACGTCAGCGCGATGGCCATCGACAGCAGGCCGCCGATGATGTTGGCCCATGCGCCGGCCTTCTTCAGGAGATCGGAAATCTCCTTGATCGATTCGGCTCCCGTGCCCTTGCCACCCTCGAGAACCTTGAGGACCTTCTTCAAGGTGCCGATCAGGCCCTTCGCGTCGCCGACAGCGCCCTGCAGCAGTTCGAGAACCTGCTCCAGCCCGGCCTGGACATCGCCGCCGGCTGCAGCCGTCGCTTCGGCCAGCGCGGCCGACGCCGCAAGCGCTTCCAGCTGCCGCATGTCCGCGACCCTGCCGAGGAGCGCGAGGGCGGCCGGATCGTTCTTGACGGCAAGGACGAGTTCCGTCGCGGCCATGCCGCGGCCGCTGCGCGCCAGGCTCGTGATCAGGTCGCGGAGCGCGCCGGCCCCGGCCGGATTCCGCGCGAGGGCCGCGAGCTCGGCCGGCGCCGCCGATACCGCTTCGTCGATCGCCTGCCCTGCGCGCGCCGCCGCCTCGTAGGCAGCCCGGTGCTTCGGGTCGGCCATGAACTTGCGGTACAGCGCCAGCTTCTGTTCGTTCGTCAGGCTCGCGTCCAGGCGGGACAGCACGTCGGCGAATTCCCGGTCGAGCTTCTCCACCTCCTTGCGCGCGTCGGCGTACGCCTGCACGGCCGCCTGCAGCAGCTGCCGCCTGACTTCCGGGATGCCGTTGCGCATGATGAGGTTGGCCAGCGGTCCCGGCGGGAGATGGGACGAGAAGTTGCCTGCCAGCGCGTCCAGCCACGCCAGCTTCAACGCCAGGTGCTCCGGGCGACCGGACTGGATCGAGCGGAACAGGGCGGCCATCGCCTCCGGAGTCATCGCTTTCACCATGCTTGCCGCCATCTCGCCCACGAGCTGCCGGCCTTCCGGGGTATGCGCGAGTGCGCCTGCCGCGCGTGCCAGCTCGGAGAAAAGCCGGTCGGCGCCCGTGACCTGCCGGCACAGCTCGACGAGTTCCTGCCTGCATTCGCCGGCGACACGGGCGGCGACCTCGGGCGGCATCCCCGCCAGCGCATCCGCCAGGCAGCGCGCGGCGGCCTCGTCCTGGCCGGCGCGCTGCAGGCGCTGGACTTCCTGCCGCACCTTCGTGGCCATGTCCCGGAACTCCGGGCTCTCGAGGTACCTGTGGATGGCGTCGCGGCTCATCGACTTGAAGTCCGGCACCCAGGTGAGCTCGCCCGCGCTGCCTCCGCCGTCGTCCGGAGCCTCCGGCCGAAACGCCGCGGTGTCCGCCAGTTCGCCGTCGTGGGGAGCGAGGGACGCCTGCCCGGGGATGCGGAGCGGGGTTTCGGGATAGACCGCCTGCCCGGGCCCCAGGTCGTTCGCCTGCCGCAGCGAGTGCTCGGTCACACCGTGCTGGCGGGCGATTTCCTCCATGGATTGCCCGGGTTCGACGATGTGCAGCGCACCGGTCCCGCCGGCGCCGGTCGCGGGCAGGTGTGGCTGGCGGGGGAGGAGGGCGTCAGCCGAGGGGGACAGCAGGAAGTGGGTCATGGATTCGTCCTGTCGATGGACCGTTGGAAGGAGGAAGGGCGCGCGTCGCAGCGGTGGTCTGGTGTCCCGGACGGGCAGCCCTGACCAATCCAATCGGCGTCCGGCGGCGGAATGGATCACCAGAAAATGAACGGGCATTCATGTTCGTAGGCGGCCGGCCGTGCGGACGGCCGGCGCGGATGGCCGCCGAGGTTCGGGATGTGCCGGGCCGGTCGGGCGCGGGGGTGCGCGGCTCCGGGCCGCGGTCGCCGTGCCGACGAGGCGGGTCGGGTGCCGAACCGCTAGAATGCCGATTTCCGGCGACGCATCGACTCCATGACCTCCCCCGGCTCCGTCACCCCGCTCGTCTTCGTCACCGGCGGCGTGGTGTCCTCCCTCGGCAAGGGCATTGCCGCGGCCTCCCTGGCGGCCATCCTCGAAGCGCGCGGCCTGCGCGTGACGATGATGAAGCTCGACCCCTACATCAACGTCGACCCGGGCACGATGAGCCCGTTCCAGCACGGCGAGGTCTACGTCACCGACGACGGCGCCGAGACCGACCTGGACCTCGGCCACTACGAGCGCTTCGTCAACACCCGCCTGTCCGGCCGCAACTCGATCACCACCGGCAAGATCTACGAGAACGTGATCCGCAAGGAGCGCGCCGGCGACTACCTGGGCGCCACCGTGCAGGTGATCCCGCACATCACCGACGAGATCAAGCGCTGCATCGACACCGCCACCAATGGCTTCGACGTGGCGCTGGTGGAGATCGGCGGCACGGTCGGCGACATCGAATCGCTGCCGTTCCTGGAGGCGATCCGCCAGATCCGCACCGAGCGCGGCCCCGAGAAGGCGCTGTTCATGCACCTGACCCTGGTGCCGTTCATCGCCGCGGCCGGCGAGCTCAAGACCAAGCCGACCCAGCACTCGGTCAAGGAGCTGCGCTCGATCGGCATCCAGCCCGACGTGCTGCTGTGCCGCAGCGAGCAGCCGCTGCCCGAGGGCGAGCGGCGCAAGATCGCCTCGTTCACCAATGTCCCGGAAAAGGCCGTGATCTCGGCCATGGACCTGGACAACATCCACAAGATCCCGATGTGGCTGCATTCGCAGGGCCTGGACCAGCTGGTGGTCGAACGCCTGCAGCTGGCCGACCGGGCCGCGAAGTCGGCCGACCTGTCCGAATGGCTGGCCGTGGTCGATGCCGCCGAATACCCGATCGACGAGGTCTCGATCGGCGTGGTCGGCAAGTACGTCGACCACAAGGACGCCTACAAGTCGGTGGGCGAGGCGCTCAAGCACGGCGGCATCCGCCAGCGCACGCGCGTGAACCTCGAGTGGATCGAGTCGCAGGACGTCGAGCGCGACGGCGCCGACAAGGTGCTGGCGGGCCTGGACGGCATCCTGGTGCCCGGCGGCTTCGGCGACCGCGGCTTCGAGGGCAAGGTGCTGACCGCGCGATACGCGCGCGAGCAGGGGATCCCGTACTTCGGCATCTGCTACGGCATGCAGGCGGCGGTGGTGGACGTGGCCCGCCACCTCGCCGGGCTGGAGGACGCCAACAGCACCGAGAACGACAAGCGCACGCCGCACCCGGTGATCGGCCTGATCACCGAATGGCGCACCAAGTCCGGCGAGATCGAGCGCCGCACCGAGGAAAGCGACCTCGGCGGCACCATGCGCCTGGGCCTGCAGGAGCAGCGCCTGAAGCCCGGCAGCCGCGCGCGCGAGATCTACGGCAAGGACGTGGTGGCCGAGCGCCACCGCCACCGCTACGAGTTCAACAACCGCTACCGCACCCAGCTCGAAGAGGCGGGCCTGTCGATCAGCGCCAAGTCGATGGACGACCTGCTGGTGGAGATGGTCGAGCTGCCCGGCCACCCGTGGTTCATCGCCTGCCAGGCGCACCCGGAATTCCTGTCGACCCCGCGCCACGGCCACCCGCTGTTCGTCGGCTTCGTCCGCGCCGCGCGCGAGCGCCAGGCCGGCGGGAAACTCCTCAAGGAAGCGTCGGCGTGAGTGCGACGAAGCCCTTGCTTTGCCCCCTCCCCTTCAAGGGGAGGGCCGGGATGGGGATGGTGTTCCCCGCAGCCGCGGCAAAGCCGACCCATCCCCACCCAACCCGTCCGGCCCGGCGCCGCGCGCCGGGCGTTCGGACAGTCTGCGCGGCAGTGCCGCGCAAGCAGACCGCCCTCACCCCCTTGAAGGGGGGGGCTCCAGAGCGACAGCCATGAAGCTTTGCGGATTCGAGGTCGGCCCCGACCAGCCGCTGTTCCTGATCGCCGGCCCCTGCGTGATCGAGTCGATGCAGCTGCAGCTCGACGTCGCCGGCCGGCTCAAGGAGATCACCTCCGGCCTGGGCATCCACTTCATCTTCAAGTCGAGCTTCGACAAGGCCAACCGCACCTCCGGCAGCAGCTTCCGCGGCCCGGGCATGGAGGAAGGCCTGAAGGTGCTGGCCGAGGTGAAGAGGCAGGTCGGCGTGCCGGTGCTCACCGACGTGCACGAGTACACGCCGATGGACGAGGTGGCCAGCGTCGTCGACGTGCTGCAGACGCCGGCCTTCCTGGTCCGCCAGACCGACTTCATCCGCAAGGTGTGCTCGGCCGGCAGGCCGGTCAACATCAAGAAGGGCCAGTTCCTGTCGCCGTGGGAGATGAAGCCGGTGGTGGACAAGGCGAAGTCCACCGGCAACCAGGACATCCTGGTGTGCGAGCGCGGCGCCAGCTTCGGCTACAACAACCTGGTCAGCGACATGCGCTCGCTGGCGGTGATGCGCGACACCGGCTGCCCGGTCGTGTTCGACGCCACCCATTCGGTGCAGCTGCCGGGCGGGCAGGGCGGCAGCAGCGGCGGCCAGCGCGAGTTCATCCCGGTGCTGGCGCGCGCGGCGGTCGCGGTCGGCGTCAGCGGCTTGTTCATGGAAACCCACCCCCGGCCCGAGGAAGCGCTCAGCGACGGCCCCAACGCATGGCCGCTGCCGAAGATGCGCGCGCTGCTGGAGACGCTGCTGGAGCTGGACCGCGTCGCCAAGCGGCATCCGCCGGAGGAGTCCGGGGCGTGAGCGCGCGCGCGCGACCGCCGCGCCGGGGATTCCTGCCCTTGTCGCACTGGCAGATCCTCGCCGTGTTCGCCGGCATGCTCGGCGGAGCCGTGCTGGCGCACGAGTTCCTGGTGCCGGATCTCGTCGCTGCCGCGCTCGCGGACGGGCGCGACGTCGCATCGCTGGTCGAGCGGGCCTCGACCTGGACGGGTGGGCTGGCGATCGCCGGCGGCATCGCGGTCGCCGTGGCCTGCGACGCGGTGAACCGCTTCAACGACGCCAGGCGCGCGCGCCGCGGCGCCGCGGGCCGCGAAATCCGATTCCTGACCTCGCTCGGCAGCCGCCACGGCACCGGCGACGCCGACCCGTCTTCCCTCAACGACGAGCCAAGATGACCAAGATCGCCAGCATCCACGCCCGCGAGATCCTCGACAGCCGCGGCAACCCCACGCTCGAAGCGGAAGTCACCCTCGCCGACGGCAGCTTCGGCCGCGCGATGGTGCCGTCGGGCGCTTCCACCGGATCCAAGGAGGCGGTGGAGCTGCGCGACGGCGACAAGACCCGTTACCTCGGCAAGGGCGTGCGCAAGGCGGTGGAGAACGTCAACGCCGCCATCGCGCAGGCGCTGACGGGGTTCGACGCCGCCGACCAGGCCGCGCTCGACAAGCGGCTGGTCGACCTCGACGGCACCGAGAACAAGGGCCGCCTGGGCGCCAACGCGCTGCTGGGCGTTTCGCTGGCCAACGCGCACGCCGTGGCGGCGTCGCGGAAGCTGCCGCTGTGGCGCTACCTGGCCGAAACCAGCGAGCATCCGGCCGGCTGGCGGCCGACGCTGCCGGTGCCGATGATGAACATCATCAACGGCGGCGCGCACGCGGACAACAACGTCGACCTGCAGGAGTTCATGGTGCTGCCGGTCGGCTTCCCGTCGTTCTCCGAGGCGCTGCGCGCGGGCACCGAGATCTTCCACGCGCTGAAATCCGTGCTCAAGGGCCACGGCCTCTCCACGGCCGTGGGCGACGAGGGCGGCTTCGCACCGGACCTGCGCAGCAACGTGGAAGCGCTCGACACCATCCTCGAGGCGATCGGCAAGGCCGGCCACCACGCCGGCGAGGACGTGCTGCTGGGCCTGGACGTGGCCTCGAGCGAGTTCCACGACAACGGCAAGTACCACCTGGTCGGCGAGGGCAAGCGCCTGACCAGCGAGCAGTTCGTCGATTTCCTCGCCCACTGGTGCGACGAGTACCCGATCATCACCGTCGAGGACGGCATGGCCGAGGACGACTGGGACGGCTGGAAGCAGCTGACCGCGCGCCTGGGCGGCAAGGTGCAGCTGGTCGGCGACGACCTGTTCGTGACCAACCCGCGCATCTTCAAGGAGGGCATCGAGCGCGGCGTCGCCAATGCGATCCTGGTGAAGGTCAACCAGATCGGCACGCTCACCGAGACCCTCGAGGCGATCGCCATGGCCGACGCCGCGCGCTACGCCGCGGTGATCTCGCACCGCTCCGGCGAGACCGAGGACACCACCATCGCCGACATCGCGGTGGCCACCACCGCGACCCAGATCAAGACCGGCTCGCTTTGCCGCAGCGACCGCGTGGCCAAGTACAACCAACTGCTGCGCATCGAGGAAGCGCTGGGCGCGGACGCGCGCTACGCCGGCCGCGACGCATTCGTCTCGCTGAAGCGCTGACGGACCCGCCGATGCGCGTGCTCCGGATCGTCGCCCTGGTGCTGGTCGCGCTGCTGGCGTGGCTGCAGTACCGGCTGTGGTTCGGGCACGGCGGCGCCGGTGACGTGCGCGCGCTCACGCAGAAGGTCGAGCAGCAGCGGCGCGACAACGGCGGGCTGCAGCAGCGCAACGACGCGCTCGCGGCCGAAGTCGGGGAGCTCAAGAGCGCCGACGGCGGCGCCGCGGTCGAGGAGCGCGCGCGCAGCGAGCTGGGCATGATCAAGCCGGGCGAGACCTTCTACCGCGTGGTCGAGGACGCGCCGGCCGCGCCCGCGGCGGCGCCGGCCCCGGGCAAGGACGACGGCCAATGACGCCGGATCGGGCGCGGGGCGGGCTCTGGGTCGTGGTGCCCGCGGCCGGGCGCGGCGCGCGCTTCGGCGGCGAGGTGCCGAAGCAGTACCTGGCGGCCGCCGGCGAGCCGCTGATCGCGCATGCGCTGCGCGCCGCGCTCGCGGACGCGCGGGTGGAGGGGGCCGTGGTGGTGCTTTCCGAGGGCGACGCGCGCTGGCCGGGATGGCGCGAGTTCGGCGGCAAGCCGCTGCTGACCGCGGTCGGCGGCGCCGCGCGCGCGGATTCGGTGCTCGCCGGGCTGGCCGCGCTGCCGCCCGGCGTGCGCGCCGACGATTTCGTGCTGGTGCACGACGCCGCCCGCCCGAACCTGTCGCCGGAGGACCTCGGCCAGCTGATCGAGCGCGGCCGCAACGACCCGGTCGGCG
>JAYRKR010000078.1:0-16712 GCA_041905645.1 Luteimonas sp. | reverse complement strand
AAGCCGCTCCCACGAGAAGCCGGGAGCCGGAACGAGAAAGCCCCGGGGCGTCGCGCCCCGGGGCTTCGCGTTGCAGGCGCCGCGCTTGCCTCAGTCGGCGTGCACCACGCGGGTGCCGGCGATCAGGTCGTGCCCGCAGCGGCGGTCGTTGCGGAAGATCAACAGGACGTTGACGATCGCAAGGACGGGACCGAGGAACGGGATGTTGCTGGCGACCTGGATCGGCAGGTAGCGCATGCCCAGCAGCCGGCCGAGCGGCGGCTTGCCGCCCTGCAGGTCGACGATCTTGATCTTCAGCGCCTTCTTGCCCCAGGTCTGGCCCGTGGCGTTGAGCGGGAAGCCCTGCACGACCGCGAACACGACGAAGCTGATCGCGGCCCACATCAGCGTCGTGCCGAACCCGACCTGCTGCCCGGACTGCGCCGCCGCCATGGCGGCCGTCCAGTAGCCGCCCACGTACATCAAGGGCGTGATGATCACCAGCATGATGATGACGTCGATGATCACCGCCCCCAGCCGCGCCCCGCGTCCGGCCAGTTCGTCCCCGGAAGAGAACTCGGCCACCGCCGCGTCCGGCCCGCGATAAGGATTCTGCTCGTCCATCTGACTCCCCTCTTGTTGGGTTGGTTGGATTCCCTGTTCAGGTGCGCGGCAACGTCACCCCTGTCTGTCCCTGGTACTTGCCGCCGCGGTCCCTGTACGAAGTCTCGCACACCTCGTCGGACTGGAAGAACAGCATCTGCGCCACGCCCTCGCCGGCGTAGATCTTGGCCGGCAGCGGAGTGGTGTTGCTGAACTCCAGGGTCACGTGGCCCTCCCACTCCGGCTCGAGCGGGGTCACGTTGACGATGATCCCGCAGCGCGCGTAGGTGCTCTTGCCCAGGCACACCACCAGCACATCGCGCGGGATGCGGAAGAACTCCACCGTGCGCGCCAGCGCGAAGGAGTTGGGCGGGATGATGCACACGTCCGACTCGACGTCCACGAAGCTCTTCGGGTCGAAGGCCTTGGGGTCGACGATGGTCGAGTTGATGTTGGTGAAGACCTTGAACTCGCGCGAGCAGCGCACGTCGTAGCCGTAGCTGGAGGTGCCGTAGCTGACGATGCGGTGGCCGTCGGCCGCATGCTTGACCTGGCCCGGCTCGAACGGCTCGATCATGCCGTGCGCCTGCGCCTGACGGCGGATCCAGCGGTCGCTCTTGATGCTCATGCGATGGTTCCAGGGGAGTCGGTGGCGGAGAGCGGGCCATTGTAGTGGCATCCCGGAAGCCCCAACGAAGGCGTCCCGCGACGTCGTCCGGCGGAAGACGCGGAGAGCTAAGGATGTGGGAGCGGCGGAAGTCGCGACCGGCGTCCGGCACGGGCCGAGTCGCGACTTCCGTCGCTCCCACACGCCGCTTTTGCGGGAGGCGGCCCGCGGACCACCCCAGCGCGGCCCCGCCCGGCCTCGCCTGCCCCGACTACAGCAGCGACGCGGAAATCGGGGTGGAGGCCCGCGGGCGCGCCTCCAGCGCCGCGACGACGCTGCGCGCCAGCGCGCGGTAGGCGGCGGCGGCGGGCGAATCCGGCGCCGCCGCGACCACCGGCACCCCGGCATCGCCCTGCTCGCGGATCCCCGCCTCCAGCGGCAGCGAGCCCAGCAGGGCCACGCCGTACTTCTCCGCCATCCGCGCGGCGCCGCCTTCGCCGAAGACGTGCTCGGCGTGGCCGCAGTGCGTGCAGACGTGCACCGCCATGTTCTCGACCAGGCCCAGCACCGGCACCTGCACCTTCTCGAACATCTTCAGCGCCTTGCGCGCATCCATCGTCGCCACCTCCTGCGGGGTGGTGACGATCAGCGCGCCGGCGACCGGGATCTTCTGCGCCAGGGTCAGCTGGATGTCGCCGGTGCCCGGCGGCAGGTCGATGACCAGGTAGTCGAGCCCTTCCCCGCCGCCCCACAGGGTCTCGCCCAGGAGCTGGGTGAGCGCCGAGGTCGCCATCGGCCCGCGCCAGATCATCGGCGTGTCCTGCTCGACCAGCAGCCCGATCGACATCGCCTCGACCCCGTGCGCCCGCATCGGTTCGATCGACTTGCCGTCGGGACTGTCGGGGCGGCCCGACAGCCCCAGCATGGTCGGGACGCTGGGCCCGTACACGTCGGCGTCCAGGACCCCGACCCGCGCGCCGTCGGCGGCCAGCGCCAGGGCCAGGTTCACCGCGGTGGTCGACTTGCCCACCCCGCCCTTGCCGGAGCCGATCGCCAGGATGTTGCGGACCCGGGGCAGCGGGGCGAGGCCGGGCTGGACGGCGTGGGCGGTGACTCTCCTGGGCGGGTTCAACAGGGGGCTCCAACGGGCGGGGCTCCAGTCTACCCGCGGCCCCCTCCACCCGCGGCATGCGCCCAAAGCGCAGGTCAGGCGAATCGGGATGCCTTCTTCGTTAAAGGGAAGTGACAAACCCCGTTAAGTTCATGTTACTTTCGCAACGGGGATTACTCCTGGTGTATCGCAAGACCTCGGTCGAGGCCTGGCAAGGCCTTGTTTTTGTTAATAATTTGGGGGAAATCACATGTCACGACGCAAGACCGCTTCGCCCGCCCGCAGCCGCCTGAGCGCCGCGCTGTTCGCGGCCCTGGCCCTGCCTATCGCCGGCTCCGCCCTGGCGCAGGACGCCACGGCCACGACGCCCGACGAGTCCGAGACCAAGGCCAAGACGCTGGACAAGATCGTCGTCACCGGCTCGCTGATCCCGCAGACTCAGATCGAGACCGCTACGCCGGTTACAACCATCAGTGCCGAAGACATCAAGGCGCGCGGCTTCACCAGCGTGACCGACGCCCTGCAGAAGAGCAGCTTCGCGACCGGTGGCGTGCAGGGCTCGCGATCCTCGGCTTCGTTCACCCAGGGCGCAGAGACGCTCAGCCTGTTCGGCCTATCGCCCAGCTACGTGAAGTACCTGATCGACGGCCGCCCGATGGCGGACTACCCGGCGCTGTACAACGGCAGCGACACGTTCAACAACATCAGCGGCATTCCGGTCGACATGGTCGAGCGCATCGAGATCCTGCCCGGTGGACAGTCGTCGCTGTACGGATCCGACGCGATTGCGGGCGTCATCAACATCATCCTTAAGAAGAAATTCGAAGGCACGACGCTCAACGTCCGCGGCGGCTGGTATACCGATGGCGGCGGCAGCAGCGTCCGCGCCAGCATCGCAACCGGCTTCTCCGGCGCCGACGACAGGCTCAACGTGCTGGTCGGCGGCCAGTATCAGGAGATCGACCCGATCTGGAACTACCAGCGGTCGCTGACGAAGCAGTTCTACACCGAAGGATATTCGGCCCCGGTCGCGAGCCGCGACTACCTGGTCTACGGTTACCTTGACATGGGGAACCAGGGACTCGACTACTTCCACTACGCTTTCCCTGCCGGCGCCAGTTGCGACAACGTGGCCGGACAGTTTGGCGGTACCGAGGGCCTCCAGTTCCGCAACACGCCGACCGGCGGCAACTACTGCGGTTCGCTCTACAGTCCCGGCTACGCCACGATGGCGAACGGGAAAAAGAGCGGCCAGATCTACTCACACGGCACGTTCGACGTGAACGACAATCTGCAGATCTACGCGGACGTGCTCTATAACAAGGAAAAGACCAGCTACAACGTCGGCTCCAACTACACGTGGTGGGGCACCGGCACGAAATGGGGCTACTACTACGACCCCGACCTGGACGGCCTGGTCAACCTGCAGCGCGCCTTTGCGCCCGAAGACATGGGCGCCGGCGGCTTCAACAACACCATGAGCACCGACACCAGCGAGTCTTACTCCCTGACCGCCGGCCTGCAGGGCACCTTCGGCGCGTCCAACTGGGACTACGACATCGGCTTCACCCGCACGCAGTACGACCTGGACGAAAAAAGCTGGGTGCGCTTCGCCGACGCGATCGACGGCTACTTCGAGGAGCATGTGCTCGGCCCGCAACTCGGATGGGATCCCTACTTCGGCGCCTATCCGGTATTCCGGCCGGACTACGCGGCGTTCTACACGCCCATGTCGCAGGCGGACTTCGAGAGCATCTCGGGCTTCGCGCATTCCAAGAGCAAGACTTCCAGCAACCTGCTCCGCGCCCAAATCACCAATAGCAGCCTGTTCAGCCTGCCCGGCGGCGACGCCGGCCTGGCCGTGGTCGCGGAAGCAGGCAACCAGGATTGGAAGTACACGCCCGACCCCGGGTTCCTCAACGGCGATATCTGGGGCCAGACGGCGGTGGCCGGCGACGGCGATCGTGACCGCTACGCGGTGACCTCCGAACTGCGCATGCCGCTGATCGACATGCTGACCGCAACGGTTTCGGGCCGCTACGACAGCTTCCGTACCGACGACAAGACGTTGAACAAGGCGACCTACAGCCTCGGCCTGGAGTTCCGCCCGACGGAAACTCTCCTCATGCGCGGCAAGTACGGTACCGCTTTCAAGGCGCCTACGCTGTCCGACCTCTATCAGGGCCTCAGCGGCTACTACAGCTTCGTCACTGACTATTACCAATGCGCGCAGGCCGGTTTCACGCCGGACAACGTCGCCGATTGCCCGACTAACTTCAGGAACCGCCAGTATCGCGGCAGCCAGGCCGGCAATCCGGAACTCGATCCGATCAACGCCAAGGTCTGGAGCGCAGGCGTCGTCTGGTCCCCGATCGACCGCTTCTCCCTGAGCGTGGACTATCTGCACTGGGACATCGAGGACGAGGTCACCCAGCAGAGCGCCAATGCCCTCACGCTGCAGGAATACCGCTGCCGCACCGGGCTGGACGACATCAATTCCGCACTGTGCGTTCAGACCCTGAACCAGATCACGCGCGCGGGCGGCGACGTCGGCAACATCACCGGGATCTACACGCCGAAGGTCAACGTTTCCAACGAAACCCTGAATGCGGTGACGGTGGCTGCCAACTACGCGTTCGATGCGGGTAATTGGGGCGGATTCTCGCTGCGCGGGTCGTTCACCGAGAACTTGAAGCACGAGTACCAACAGTACGCCGGCGACGAATACATCAACCTGCTGACCAATCCCTACTGGAGCTCCGATCCCAAGCGCAAGGCGGACTTCTCGGTGGGCTGGAACAAGGGCCTGTTCAATACCGTGTTCTATGCGAACTGGTTCAGCGAAACGCCGAACTACGCAGCCAACGTCTCCGACAGCGGATACGCGGCCGCGCGTGCCGGCAAGCTGCCTTCCCACATCACCTGGAACGCCAGCCTGACCTACACTCCCATCCCGGCGATCGAGCTTTCGTTCCTGGTCAACAACCTGTTCAACAAGATGCCGCCTTACGACGCGAGCTACCCGGGTACGACCGGCGAGCCGTACAACGACTACAACTTCGACGTCTACGGCCGCGCGTTCTACCTCGAGGCACGCTACCGGTTCGGCAACTGAGTACCGCTTCGCTGCCTGTCCTTGTGGAAGGCCCCGTCTTCGGACGGGGCCTTCTTCGTCCCTGAAGCACGTGAACGGTTGTCGTGGCCGCCGTGCGGCATGACCACGCAATACGGTATAAGAGGTTGCGACAGCGGAGGCATCCGGCCATCCGCAGCATCCTTGGAGGGGTTATGCGAGCCAAACTGTTTGCTGTTCTCCTGTGCATCCTGCCGTCCCTCGCCTTCGCCCAGAACTCTCCCCTCGGCCGCTGGAAGACCATCGACGACGAGACCGGCAAGGTGAAGTCGATCGTCGAGATCACGCAGGCGGCCGACGGCACGCTGCAGGGCAAGGTGGTGGAGATCCTGCAGTCCGACCGCGGGCCGAACCCGACCTGCGACAAGTGCAGCGGCGCCAACAAGGACAAGCCGGTGAAAGGCATGACGATCCTGTGGGGCCTGAAGCCCGACGGCGACGAGTGGGGCGGCGGCACCGTGCTCGACCCCGCGAAGGGCAAGACCTACAAGTCGAAGGTCGAGATGCTGGACGGCGGGCGCAAGCTCGGCATGTCCGGCTGCATCGCCTTCATCTGCCGCCAGCAGGTCTGGGTGCGCGAATAGCGCCCGGCCCGCACTGGCGACGCGGCCCGGCAACGCCGGGCCGTTTCGTTTCGGGGCCGCGCGCCGCGGCACGTTCGTTCGTGGCGGAACGCGCGGGACGGTGCGCCGGCGGCCCGCGACGGCGGCCGGCATGCCGCGCCATGCGATAATCCGCCGCCGTCCGTGTCCGCGACCGCCATGCCCCGCAACGCCCTCGTCACCTCCGCCCTGCCCTACGCCAACGGCCCGCTGCACCTGGGCCACCTGGTGGGCTACATCCAGGCCGACATCTGGGTGCGCGCGCGGCGGATGGCCGGCGACGCCACGCACTTCGTCTGCGCCGACGACACCCACGGCACGCCGATCATGCTCGCCGCCGAGAAGGCCGGCACGACGCCCGAGGCCTTCATCGCCGGCGTCCAGGCCGGCCACGAGCGCGACTTCGCCGACTTCGGCGTCGCCTTCGACCACTACGACTCCACCAACTCCGCCGGCAACCGCGCGCTGACCGAGGCGATCTTCGCCAGGCTCGACAACAGCGGGCACATCTCGCGGCGGTCGGTGGCGCAGCTCTACGACCCGGTGCGCGGCATGTTCCTGCCCGACCGCTACGTCAAGGGCATCTGCCCCAACTGCGGCACGCCCGACCAGTACGGCGACAACTGCGAGCACTGCGGCGCGACCTACTCGCCGACCGAGCTCAAGTCGCCCTACTCGGTGGTCAGCGGCGCGACGCCGGAGCTGCGCGAGTCGGAGCATTTCTTCTTCGAGGTCGGCCGGTTCGAGGCCTTCCTGCGCGAATGGCTCGCGGGCGGCGTCGCCGTGCCGGGCGTCAAGGCCAAGCTGCAGGAGTGGCTGGACGGCGAAGGCGGGCTGCGCGCCTGGGACATCTCGCGCGACGCGCCCTACTTCGGCTTCGAGATTCCCGGCCACCCGGGCAAGTTCCTGTACGTGTGGCTGGACGCGCCGATCGGCTACCTGAGCAGCTTCCAGGCGCTGTGCAAGCTGCGCGGGCTGGACTTCTTCGAGTACCTCGCACCGGACAGCGCGGCCGAGCTCCACCACTTCATCGGCAAGGACATCGTCAACTTCCACGGCCTGTTCTGGCCGGCGGTGCTGCACGGCGCCGGCATGCGCGCGCCGACCCGGCTGCACGTCAACGGCTACCTGACCGTGGACGGCGCCAAGATGTCGAAGTCGCGCGGCACCTTCGTGATGGCGCGCACCTACCTCGACAGCGGCCTGCCGGCCGAGGCGCTGCGCTACTACTACGCCGCCAAGTCCTCGGGCGGCGTCGACGACCTCGACCTCAACCTCGCGGATTTCGTCGCGCGGGTGAATTCCGACGTGGTCGGCAAGTTCGTCAACCTCGCCAGCCGCTGCGCCGGGTTCATCGAGAGGCGCTTCGGCGGCCGCCTCGCGGACGCCTTGCCCGAGCCCGCGACGTACGCGCGCTTCGTCGCGGCGCTGGCGCCGGTCCGCGAGGCCTACGAGCGCAACGAACCGGCCACCGTGCTGCGGCTGGCGATGGCGCTGGCCGACGAGGCCAACCGCTACATCGACGAGCGCAAGCCGTGGGTGCTGGCGAAGCAGGACGGCGCGGACGCCGAGTTGCAGGCCGTGTGCACCCAGGGCCTGAACCTGTTCCGCGTGCTCGCCGGCGCGCTGCGGCCGGTGCTCCCGGCGATGGCGCGCCGGATCGAGGAATTCCTCGACGCGCCGCTGTCGGCCTGGAGCGACCTCGACGCGCCGCTGCTCGGCCGCGCCATCCGCCCGTACGCGCCGCTGTTCACCCGCATCGACCCGAAGCAGATCGCCGCCATGACCGACGCCAGCAAGGAAGACCTCAAGCCCACGAACGCAGCCAAGGGCGTTGAAGGAGCGACGGAAGTCGCGACCGGCAAACCCGCCGCAACCTCGGTCGCGACTTCCGTCGCTCCCACAACCGCTCCTGCGGCGGTCCAACCCGCGTCCTCACCGGCGCCGGCCACCATCGCGATCGACGACTTCGCCAGGCTCGACCTGCGCATCGGCAAGGTGCTGGCCTGCGAGCTCGTCGACGGCTCGGACAAGCTGCTGCGCTTCGAGCTGGACGCCGGGGAGCTCGGGAAGCGCCAGATCTTCTCCGGCATCCGCGCCAGCTACGGCGAGCCGGGCGCGCTGGTCGGCCGCAGCGTCGTGTTCATCGCCAACCTCGCTCCGCGCAAGATGCGCTTCGGGATCAGCGAGGGCATGATCCTGTCGGCCGGCTTCGACGGCGGCGCGCTGGCGCTGCTGGGCGCGGACGATGGCGCGGAGCCCGGGATGCCGGTGCGGTGAGGCAGGAGTGAGCGGAGAGGAGTGAGGAGTGAGGATGGGTGGGGTTGGCCGTCACCGCCACTCACTCCTCACTCCTCACTCCTCTCCGCTCACTCCTGCCTTACTCCTCTGCCCTCTCCGCTCGCCCCATCCCATGGACCTGACCGAGCGCCTCGACCGCCTGCTGCCGCAGACGCAGTGCGGCCAGTGCGGCTACGCCGGCTGCCGGCCCTATGCCGAGGCGATGGCGGCGGGGCTGGCCGGCGTGGACCGCTGCCCGCCCGGCGGCGACGCCGGTGCGCGGGCGCTGGCTCGCGTGCTCGGCGTCGCACCCCTGCCCTACGACCGCGGCCGCGGCGCGCACAAGCCGCCGCAGGTGGCGCTGGTCGTGGAGGCCGACTGCATCGGCTGCACCAAGTGCATCCAGGCCTGCCCGGTCGACGCGATCGTCGGCGCCTCCAAGCTGATGCACGTGGTGATCGAACCGCTGTGCACGGGCTGCGAGCTGTGCGTGCCGGCCTGCCCGGTGGACTGCATCCGGATGCTGCCCGCGGCCTGAAGCGCCTCAGCCGTCGACGCGGACCCCGCCTTCCTCCAGCAGCCTGCGCAGCGCATCGAGCCTGTCGCCGTAGCGCTTCCAGCGCCGCATCGAGCCGCGGTTCATCCCCGAGCGCACCTGCACCGCGCTGGCGGTGGCCACCGGCGCCTCGTTGTCCTCGAAGCGCAGGCAGGCGTCCTCCCACGGCAGGCCGCAGAACGCCAGCAGCTCGCGCGTCTTGCCCGCCTGGTCCTCGACTAGGTCCTCGTAGCGCAGTTCCAGGATTCGGCCGGGCATCATCTGCTGCCAGAACGCCATCAGTCGATCGAACAGGAGATAGTAGCGGCCGGTGTCGAGCAGGTCGAAGGAATAATCGTAGTTCGGCGATTCCAACGCGAACAGCTGCCTGAAGTTACTCAGGCACGTATCCATCGGATCGCGCCGCAGGCAGACGAGCTTCGCTGCGGGGAGCGCGCGGGCGATGAAACCCGCATACAAGAAATTGTGCGGCAACTTGTCGACGAAGCGGGGCGTCGTGCCGGTGCCGGCCGAACGCGTTCCCTGCACATACACCTCGCCCAAACGCGCCCAATCGTCAAACGCCGGGCCGAGCACCGCGACGGTTTCCGCCAGCGAGCGCGTCGGACGACCCGCGGCGCGCTGGAGGGCGACACCGAAAGCCCCCAATTCCCCTGCCGAATGCACACTTCCGTGCGACGACAGGATGCGATCGGTCAACGTCGTGCCGCTGCGCGGCATGCCCATGACAAAGATCGGCTCCCGACTCGCGAAGCCGGCCGACGGCGGCTTCGCCTGCTCGAAGTGGCGCATGATCGCTTGGACGTTGGCGGCGTCGCGCGGCACGGAATCGCCGATCCTGGTGCGATGCGCCGCCTTGCCCCGCGCATAGTGGTCGAACGCCCTCGGGAAATCGCCCAGGTCCTCGAACTCCTTGGCCAGCGAGAGGTGCAGGTAGAGCTGCGCGTCCGTCTCCTCGGGATGTCGCGACAGGACCTCCTCGATCCACGCGACGTGGTTGCTGCCGGGCGTCTGGCGGCGCAGTTGGGAAAGCGCGAGGTATGCGCGCCAGTAACCGGGATCGATCCTGGCACAGGCCTCGTATTCGCGCTCGGCCGCATCGAGTTCGCCGTAATACATGAATGAAGTCGCGAGATTGAACCTGAAGTTCGCGTGGTCTGGCATGAGGTGGACCGCCTGGCGGAACGCCTCCGCGGCCTCTCGGTGCGCGCTCGCCTTGCTGTAGACGACACCGAGCGTGTCGTAGACGGGGGCGTCAGCGATCGGTAGCTTCATGGCGGCATCGGCGACCCGGACCGCCTCGTTCATCTGGTGGTTCATGGCCAGCGCCCGCGCGTACTGCGCGAGATAGTCGGCGCGGGCCGGGCTGTACTCGCTCGCCCTGCGCAGGTGACCCAGCGCCAGAGGCATTTGCTGAAGCTGCAACGCGGCCACGCCGGCCACGAAATGCACGCCGCCATGGCGCGGCGCGTACGGTGCGACTTCGGTCGCGAGTTGCTGCGCCAGCCGCCATTGTCGCCGGTTCAGCGCCTCGATCGCGCGAGCGTAGAGCTGCGTCGGATCCGGCCGCTCCCTGCTGGTGTTCATCAGCGGCTGCTTCCCTTCGGTACGGCGGGCGGGCAGGCCGAGCAGATCCGCTCGACCGCATAACTCTTGGCTTTGAGTTTCTCCACCACCCCGTCGCTGCCGAGCAGGTGCAGCGCCCCCACCACCACCAGGGTGTCGCCGGAGCCGGGCGCGGCGAGCATCCGCTCGATCTTCGGCACCCAGGCATCGTTGCGCTCGACGTTGACGTGCTGGTAGAGCCGGGGATAGTGCGTGCGCATGTCGGCCGCCATGCCGGACCAGATCGCCCAGGCGTCGCCGGCGCGCCACTGGGCGTGCAGTTCCTCGAGCTCGCCGCTGTCGGCGTCGGCCAGCGCTTCGTCGAGGAACTGCAGCTGCTCCTGCCGGTCCATGCCGTCGAGCAGGGCGATCTGCTGCGCGCCGTTCTCGAGGCCGTCGGTCCGCTTGCCCGCGAAGCCCGCGGCGGCGGCGAAGTGCTGGTCCAGGCCGAGCTTCGGATCCATGCCGGCCTTGGCCATCCCGGTGAGGCTGACCACCAGCCCGACGTACCAGGGCTCGAACATCTGCAGCCGCTCGGGCGTCAGGCCCGCCGCCTGCAGGCCGGCGGCGTTCTTCTCCTGCCAGGCCGCGAGCGCGGCGGCGGTGGCCGGCGGCAGGTCGCTGTCCAGCCGGCTGCCGTCGGTGCGCACCGCGGCCTGCATCATCTGCAGGGCGAGCCCGGGGGATTCCATCTCGTCCGGCGGCAGTTCGAAGACGACGCTGCCGGCCTCGGCGAACGCGGCGTTGACGTCGCTCGAGAGCGGATAGTCGTCCGCCCTGAGCAGGTGGAACGAGCCGAGCAGGTAGACCGCGTTGTCGGCATCGGACACCTTCCACAGCAGCGGCACCGGCGGGTCGCGCGGCGGCACGAACACCACCGCGGGCGCCGCTGCCGGCGGCGGCGGGGGCGCCGACGCGGGCGCCTGCGCGCGGGCCAGCCCGCAGGCGAGGACCAGCAGGATGGCGAGCCAGCGCGAAGGCGCCGGGAAATGCGATGACGGCATGCGGACCCCTGATGGGACGGACGGGCGCGCCAGCTTGCTCAATGCGAGCCCGCGTACTGCTTCTCGCCCGCCGTCACCGCGAGGTCCAGGCGGTTCTCGGGCGGCGGCAGCGGGCAGGTCGCGAACGGCGTGAACGCGCAGGGCGGGTTGTAGGCCTGGTTGAAGTCGAGTACGACCTTGCCGTCCGGCCCGGGCTTGTCGGCGTAGAGGAAGCGGCCCGCGCCGTAGCTGCCATGGCCATTGGTGCGGTCGGCGAACACCAGGAACAGGCTGCCGTCGCCCTCGTCCAGCGCCTCGATGCGCCAGGTCCTGCCGTCGCGCTGGAATTCCACCGCGCCCGGGTTCGGCTCGTCGTTGACCGCGCCGATGATGTCGGCGACCTGGAGGGTCTTGCCGGGCGGGTTGGGCACGAACCTGCCGTCGATCTTCCACGACGGATCGGCGGGCCAGTACTGGAGCCCGGCGAAGCCCGTGCGCGTCTCGGCGTCGGCGTGCTTGACGCGCAGCGCGTGCCTGCCGTCGCGGGCGATCACGGTCATCTGCCCCTTGCCGTCGTCGAATCCGATCACGCTGGGCGTTTCGGACATGTCGTCGTGCAGTTCGACGCGCTCGTCCAGCGGCTGGCCGTCGATGGTCAGCGCCACGCCCTTCTCCGCGGTGAAGTACAGCCTGTCGCCTTCCTGCTGCAGCAGGCCCA
Source organism: Luteimonas sp. (assembly GCA_041905645.1). Taxonomy (GTDB): domain Bacteria; phylum Pseudomonadota; class Gammaproteobacteria; order Xanthomonadales; family Xanthomonadaceae; genus Luteimonas. The sequence continues at coordinate 4,535 of JAYRKR010000078.1, read as the reverse complement.
TCCTCGGCGGCCCCTTGGCCAGGCGGATGCCGCTGTCGGCGCTGCTGCCGACGTAGTGCGCCTTGAGCTCGATCCAGTGCAGGCCGACGAGGCTGGTCCAGCCGTCCGGCTTGCGCAGGCTGGCGTCGCGCTCCCGGCGCCACGCGTTCTCTTCGGCGATGAAGGCCGGTACCGCCTTCGACGCACTGTCGCCGGCCGCAGCCTGCGGCTCGCCGCCGCAGCCGGCCAGGGCCAGGGCACAGCCGGCGAGCGCCGGCAGCAGGAGGGTTCGATGGCGCATCGTCAACGTCCTCGCAGGAACCAGCGGTCGATCTCGGGCAGGCTGAAGCGCGCCCACGTCGGGCGCCCGTGGTTGCATTGCCCGGAGCGCTCGGTGGCTTCCATCTCGCGCAGCAGGGCGTTCATCTCGGGAATGCTCAGGCGCCGGTTGGCGCGCACCGCGCCGTGGCAGGCCATGGTCGAGAGCAGCTCGTCGCGCGCCGCGCGCACGCGCAGGCTTTCGCCGTGCTCGCGCAGGTCGGCCAGCACGTCGCGCAGCAGCGCCTCGGTGTCGCCGTGGGCGAGCAGGGCCGGCACGCCGCGCAGCAGCAGCGACTGCGGGCCGGTGCGCGAGACCTCGAAGCCCAGGTCGGCCAGCGTGGCGGCCTCGCGCTCGGCGACGTCGGCCTCGCGCTCGCTCACCGCCACCGCCTGCGGCACCAGCAGCGGCTGGGTGCGCAGGCCCTCGCCGTCGTGCGCGCCCTTGAGCTTCTCGTAGCCGATCCGCTCGTGGGCGGCGTGCATGTCGACGACGACCAGGCCGTCGCCGGTTTCGGCCAGGACGTAGATGCCGTGCAGCTGGGCGATCGCGTAGCCCAGCGGGGGAATGCGCTCGTCCTGCACCGGCGGCAGCGCGGGCGCGGCGCCGGTGGCCGCCGAGGCTTCCGCGGCGAGCGTCGCCGGCGTCGCGTACAGCTGCGCGTACGCCTGCCGCGCCTCGTCCACGCGCAGCGACAGATCCGGCTGCGGCGCCCGCGTCGCCCACGGCGGCAGCGCGTCCGGCACGCCGTTCGCCGTCGCGCCGGCGGGCTGCGAGGCGCCGGTCGAGACGGCGACGCCGGCGCCCGCGCGCGTCTCCGCCAGCGCGTCGTGCAACGTGCGGTAGACGAAGTCGTGCACCAGCCGCGCGTCGCGGAAGCGCACCTCGTGCTTGGCCGGGTGGACGTTGACGTCGACGCGGGTCGGGTCGAGCCCGAGGAACAGCACGTAGGCCGGCTGGCGCCCGTGGAAGAGCACGTCGGCGTAGGCCTGCTTCACCGCGTGCGCGACGCTGCGGTCGCGCACGCTGCGCCCGTTGACGTACAGGTACTGCTGGTCGGCGCTGGCGCGCGAGTACACCGGCTGCGCGATCCAGCCGTGCAGGCGCAGGCCGGCGGCGGCATGCTCGACGCGCAGCGCATGCTTCGCGAATTCCTCGCCGAGGGTCTCGCCCAGGCGCTCGCCGGTGGACGGGCTCTCCAGCGCCAGCCCGTTCTCGCCCTTGTAGCGCCGCGAGGGCCGGCCGTTGTGCGACACGCGCAGCTCCACGTCCGGGCGCGCCAGCGCCAGCGAACGCAGCCATTCCTCGACGTGGCCGAGCTCGGTGCGTTCGGCGCGCAGGAACTTGCGCCGCGCCGGCACGTTGTAGAACAGGTCGCGCACCTCGACCGTGGTCCCGCGCGGATGCTGCCGCGGCGCCACCGCGCCGACGCTGCCGCCGTCGACCTGCAGGCTGGCGCCGTGGTCGTCGCCGTCGCGGCGCGAGGACAGCACGAAGCGGCTCACCGACGCGATCGACGGCAGCGCCTCGCCGCGGAAGCCGAGCGTCGACACCGCCTCGAGGTCGTCGAGCGAGGCGATCTTGCTGGTGGCGTGGCGGGAGACCGCCAGCGGCAGCTCGTCCGGGGCGATGCCGCCGCCGTCGTCGCGGACGCGGACCAGGCGCACGCCGCCTTCCTCGAGGTCGATGTCGATCCGGCGCGCGCCGGCGTCGAGCGCGTTCTCGACCAGCTCCTTGACCACGGACGCCGGGCGTTCGACGACTTCGCCCGCGGCGATCTGGTTGATCAGGGTGTCGGGAAGCTGGCGGATGCTCACCGGGCCAATGATAGCGGCCGCACAACCCGCAGGAGCGCCCCATGGGCGCGATCGGGCGTCGAACCGATGCCGAAGACCACGGCGCCCGGCAGGCGATCGCGCCTGTGGGGCGCTCCTACGGGCTGCCGCCGGCGCCGGAGCCGGTCGTCGCCGCCTGCGCGGCCGAGGCGCGCGCCGCGTACAGCGTGCCCGGCGGCGGCTGGCGCAGGAAGTAGGTGTCGACGCCGCGCAGGATCGCCGCGGCGAGCTTGCGCTGGTAGGCCGGATCGGTGAGCTGGCGCTCTTCGACCGGATTGGAGATGTAGGCCGTTTCCACCAGCATCGCCGGCATGTCGGAGGTGCGCAGCACCGCGAAGTTGGCGCGCTCGACCTTGCGCGTGTCGCCGACGTCGCCGAGGCTTTCCAGGACGTGGTGCGCGGCGTCCTCGGAGGCCTTCATGTGGCCGCTCTGGGTGAGGTCGAGCAGCACCGACGCCAGGGTGTTGCCGGCCTGCGGCACGCGCCCGCCGATCAGGTCGGCGGCGTTTTCCTTGTCCGCCAGCCAGCGCGCGCGCTGCGACGACGCGCCCTTGAGCGAAAGCACGTAGACCGAGGCGCCGGACGCGCTGCGGTTCTCGGCGGCGTCCGCGTGGACCGAGACGAAGATGTCGGCCTTGGCCGCGCGCGCCAGCTGCGCGCGCCGGTTCAAGGGGATGAACACGTCCTTGTCGCGGGTCATGTAGGCCTTCAGGCCGGGCGTGGCGTTGATCTGGCGCGCGAGCTCGCGCCCGATGGCGAGGGTGACGTCCTTCTCGCGGCGGCCGTTGGCTCCGATCGCGCCGGGATCCTGGCCGCCGTGGCCGGGATCGATCGCCACCACGAGCGGCCGCATGCCGGGACGACGCGCGAGCGGGGGGCGCGTCGGCGCGGGCGCGGCCTCGGCCGGGCCCGGGTTGTCGATCGGGGTCGGCACGCCGGTCGCGATCCGGGTCGGTACGCCTGTGGCGACGGTGCCGGTGGCCTGCGATGGCGGCTCGGACGGCACCGCGGACGGGGTCGCGTCGGGCTGCACGGTGGCCGCGATCAGGCGCGAGGTGGCCGCGGCGGAGGCGAGCGCCGGGTCCGGCGCGGCCGGCTCTGCGACAGCGGCTGCGGCCGTAGCCGTAGCCGTAGCCGGCTGCGCGGGCACGGCGGCGGTCCGGGACGCGCTGGCCGCGGCGATGCGCGCGATGGGGTCCTCGCCACCGCTGCTGTCGCCCGGCCATTCCAGCACCAGCCGGGTATCGCCCGGGGCGCCTTCGAAGCGCGGCTTCAGCGCGACCACGGGCGCGCGCAGGTCGAACACGATGCGGGTCGTCCCCGGGACCGGGTGGCCGGTCCGGACTTCCTTCACCAGCCCGGCCGCCGGCGGCAGCCGGAGGCCGCGCGCGGCATCGACGCCGGCGAGGTCGACCACCAGCCGGTCCGGATTGGACAGCGAGAGCAGCTTGTACTCGACCTGCTGGTCCAGCCCGATCTCGGCGCGGGTGCCCGTTGCACCGGCCGCCAGGCGCAAGTTGTTGATTTCAGAAGCGTGCGCGAGATTCCAGACCAGCGCACCCAACAGCGCGAGGCCGAGAATGAGTTGCTGGACGGAGATCCCCTTGGCGCGCATGGGCGCTAGTCAAGCATCACGCCACGGGTTTTGCAACTATTTTTTCCTTACGAATCCGTGGCCTGCCGCCGGTTGCTACGGGCTGGATTCAGGAAGCGGCCGCAAGTCGCCAAAACTTTCCACCCGCTTAACCCAGGCCTCCCCGGCCGGGCTCCGGGGGCGCAGCCGGGCAGCCCGCCCTTCCCCGCTGACGGCCAGGTCGACCTGCAGGTCGGCCGCGGGCAGGCCGCCGAGGCCCCGCTCCGGCCATTCCACCAGCCACAGCGCCACGCCGGGCTCGTCCAGGCCCAGGAATTCCAGCTCGCCGGCGCCGGCGATGCGGTACAGGTCCAGGTGGAGCGCCTCGCCGCCCGGCAGCGGATAGCGCTCGACCAGGGTGTAGGTCGGGCTGCGCACCGGTCCCTCCACGCCGAGCGCGCGCAGCCACGCGCGCGCCAGCGTCGACTTGCCCGCGCCGAGGTCGCCGTGCAGGAAGACCACCGCGCGCGTCGGCTGCGTCGCGGCCAGCGCGCGGCCGAGCGCATCGGTGGCGCCGGCGTCGGGCAGGAAGCGTTCGTGCATCGATGCGCTCATGGATTGGCCAGTCGCCGCAGCGGCGCGAACAGGTCGGAGGGCAGCAGGCCGCGCTCGCCGCCTTCGCGCGCGGCCACGTCGCCCGCGGCCGCGTGCAGCAGCGCGCCGCAGGTCGCCGCATCGAAGGCGTCCAGGCGCTGCGCGCGCAGCGCCGCGACCACCCCGGTGAGCACGTCGCCCAAGCCGCCGACCGCCAAGCCGGGATTGCCCGCGG
>JAYRKR010000077.1:0-16748 GCA_041905645.1 Luteimonas sp. | reverse complement strand
GAGGGCCTGCGGTTCGCGATCCGCGAGGGCGGCCGGACGGTGGGCGCCGGGGTGGTGGCGAAGATCCTCAAGTGACGCACTGGCGCGGCTGCGCTTAGCGCAGCCGCCTTTGCCAGCGCGTCATCCCCGCGAAAGCGGGGATCCACGGACGCCGACCCCGTAACACCCCCGACCACCGGCAAGGACGCCAGACACCACGCGAAGGCGAGCGGACCCGTCCGTTCGCCATCGCATTTGCAGGAACCAGCGGGTACTTCCACGCGTCAGTAGCTCAACTGGCAGAGCAGCGGTCTCCAAAACCGCAGGTTGTAGGTTCGAGTCCTACCTGGCGCGCCACGCCCGCGGCTCCCCCGCGGAAGCCCGCACCTCCCGGCGCGGGTTCCATCCGAAACAAGCGATAGCAGGCCCAGTGAACAGTCGAGTCGAGCAAACCAGGTCAGCCTCCACGGCGGACGTCGCGATGTACGCGGTCGCGGTGCTGCTCGTGGCCGCCGGCGTGTTCGCCTTCTACTGGTTCGATGGCCAGTGGCCGACTACGCTGCGGGTCGGCACGGTCGTGGCCGGCATCGTGGCGGGGCTGGCGGTGTTCATGTTCAGCGCCAAGGGGCGCGCGACCCGCGGCTTCCTGTCCGAGTCGCGGTTCGAGCTGCGCAAGGTGGTCTGGCCGACGCGCCAGGAGGCCGTGCGCCTGACCTGGGTGGTGGTGGGTGTGGTGCTGGTCATCAGCCTGCTGCTGGCCGGGTTCGACGCGATCACCCGCTGGGGCATCAAGCTCCTGCTCGGGAACTAGGAGTTGGCAGCCTGATGGAAACGCAAGACAACGGCCAGGCCATGGACAAGTCCGGCGCCGGCAAGCGCTGGTACGTGGTGCACGCCTACTCGGGCTTCGAGAAATCGGTGGCCCAGGCTCTGCGCGACCGCATCGCCCGCACCGGCATGCAGGACCGCTTCGGCGACGTGCTGGTGCCGACCGAGGAAGTGGTGGAGATGCGCTCCGGCCAGAAGCGCCGTTCCGAGCGCAAGTTCTTCCCCGGCTACGTGCTGGTGCAGATCGCCACCCACGACGAGGGCGGCATCCCGCGCATCGACAGCGAGAGCTGGCACCTGATCAAGGAAACCCCCAAGGTCATGGGCTTCATCGGCGGCACCGCCGACAAGCCGCTGCCGATCCGCGACGACGAGGCCGCGGCGATCCTGGACCGGGTCCAGGAGGGCGTCGAGAAGCCCAGGCCCAAGGTCCTGTTCGAGGCCGGGCAGATGGTCCGGGTCATCGACGGCCCGTTCAACGACTTCAACGGCGTGGTCGAGGAAGTCAACTACGAGAAGAGCCGCCTGCGGGTCGCCGTGCTGATTTTCGGGCGCTCGACCCCGGTCGAGCTCGAGTTCGGCCAGGTCGAGAAGGCCTGAGCCCCGGCCGGGCTGGCAGAAGCCCGGAAACCTGCTATACTGCGCGGCTCCCTGTCCGGTCGAGCCGGGCATCCGCATGGGCCGCCGCACGGGCGGCCTTTCGCGCGGGCGTGACAACGCGAAGCCGGGACGCGTGATTTTCCCGGACCGATGGGGAGCCTGAACAGGCGCTTGCACCCGGAGAGAGAGTCGAAATGGCAAAGAAAGTCGTCGGTTACATCAAGCTGCAGGTCAAGGCCGGGCAGGCCAATCCCAGCCCGCCGGTCGGTCCTGCCCTGGGCCAGCGCGGCCTGAACATCATGGAGTTCTGCAAGGCCTTCAACGCCGCCACGCAGAAGCTCGAGCCGGGCCTGCCGATCCCGACCGTGATCACCGCGTACTCGGACCGCACCTTCACCTTCATCACCAAGACGCCGCCCGCGACGATCCTGCTGAAGAAGGCCGTGGGCATCCAGTCCGGCTCCAAGCGCCCCAACACCGAGAAGGTGGGCAAGGTCACCCGCAAGCAGCTCGAGGAGATCGCCAAGGCGAAGGAACCCGACCTGACCGCGGCCGACCTGGACGCGGCGGTGCGCACCATCGCGGGCTCGGCCCGTTCGATGGGCCTGACGGTGGAGGGCTGAGACCATGGCACAGACCAAGCGACAGAAGACCATCAAGGACGCCGTCGTCCCCGGCAAGAGCTACCCGATCGACGAGGCGCTGAAGATCGTCAAGGACAACAGCAAGGCCAAGTTCGTCGAGGCCGTCGACGTGGCCGTGCGGCTGGGCGTGGACGCCAAGAAGTCGGACCAGCAGGTGCGCGGTTCCACCGTGCTGCCGGCCGGCACCGGCAAGACCGTGCGCGTGGCGGTGTTCGCCCCGGCGGGCGCCAAGGCCGACGAGGCCCTGGCCGCCGGCGCCGACGCGGTCGGCATGGACGACCTGGCCGAGAAGATGCAGGGCGGCGACCTCAACTACGACGTCGTGATCGCCACCCCGGACGCGATGCGCGTGGTCGGCAAGCTCGGCACGCTGCTCGGCCCGCGCGGCCTGATGCCCAACCCGAAGGTCGGCACGGTGTCGCCGAACCCGGGCGAGGCGGTCAGGAACGCCAAGGGCGGCCAGGTCCGCTACCGCACCGACAAGGCCGGCATCATCCACTGCACCATCGGCAAGGCCGACTTCGACGCCGACAAGCTGAAGGACAACCTGCAGGCGCTGCTCGTCGACCTGGTCAAGGCCAAGCCGGCCACGGCCAAGGGCGCCTACCTGCAGAAGATCTCGATCAGCTCGACGATGGGCCCCGGCGTCGCCGTCGACCAGTCGTCGCTGGCACTGAAATAACAGGAACTAGTGATCAGGAACCAGGAACTAGAGAAAGCCCATCACTAGTTCCTGGTTACTCCTCACTAGTTCCTAGCCTTTTGAGGGCATCGCCGAAGGCGCAAGCCGGAAGCGGGGCCGTCAAAGACCGCAGGCGCGGTCCGAGCAGCAACGACGACGGGCAGGGATGCTCGCTTGGCAATGGAATCGCCGTCGTGGCCAGCGAAGACCGCTTAATCCCGGAGTGCGGAAGCACGAAAGGGCCTGCGCAGATGGTTGCCGACCCTCCAGGATCATCGTCGTACCGATCTTTTGGAAACGGCCACCACCCGGAACGCTCTAGACGTTCCCCGCCTCGATGGACCGATGCGGCTCATGGCCCGCCTTCAAGCGGATGCGCGAAGGCGGAAATGCAATACGGAGGAGTGCAATGGCTCTCAATCTGACCCAGAAGCAGGAAGTCGTTGCCGAACTGGCCGAGGTCGCCGGCAAGGCGCACTCGCTGGTCGCCGCGGAGTACGCGGGTGTCACGGTCGCGCAGATGACCGAGATGCGGAAGAAGGCGCGCCAGGAAGGCGTGTTCTTGAAGGTTGCCAAGAACACGCTGGTCTCGCGCGCAGTGGAGAACACCGATTACGCGGTCGTCAAGGACGCGCTGACCGGTCCTCTGCTGTACGCCTTCTCGCAGGAAGACCCCGGCGCCGCGGGACGCCTGATCAAGGAGTTCGCCAAGGCGAACGACAAGCTGAAGCCGCGCCTGGTGTCGCTGGGCGGGCAGATGTACCCGGGTTCCCACGTGGAAGTCCTGGCGTCGCTGCCGACCCGCGAACAGGCGCTGTCGATGCTGCTCAGCGTCATGGTCCAGCCCGCCACCATGCTCGTGCGCCTGCTCTCCGAGCCGGCCGCGCAGGTCGCCCGCGTCACCAACGCGGTCGGCCAGCAGAAGGCGGCGTAAGGGCCGTAATTCGTGATTCGGCATTCGTGATTCGTGGAAGCAGAGCATGACGCCTTTGATTTTTCGAATCACCAATCACCAATCACCAATCACGAATCACACGATCAGCCGCAGTTCGGTATCCGAGTTCCAAATCAATCAGCTGTTTCCAAACTAGTTAATCAGAGGTAATCACGATGTCCCTTTCCAACGAGCAGATCATCGAAGCGATCAGCAGCAAGACCCTCGTCGAGGTGATGGAGCTGGTCAAGGCGATGGAAGAGAAGTTCGGCGTGTCCGCCGCCGCCCCGGTGGCCGTCGCCGCCGGCCCGGCCGCCGCGGCCGCCGCCCCGGCCGAGGAGCAGACCGAGTTCACCGTCGTGCTGAAGTCGGCCGGCGAGAAGAAGGTCGAGGTCATCAAGGTGGTCCGCGCGATCACCGGCCTGGGCCTGAAGGAAGCCAAGGACCTGACCGAAGCCGGTGGCACGGTCAAGGAAGGCGCCTCGAAGGACGACGCCGCCAAGTTCAAGAAGGACCTGGAAGCGGCCGGCGCCACGGTCGAAGTGAAGTAAGCGTTCCTTGCGTCGCCTGAGGTAGTGGCGACCAGCCAAGGCTGGGGGCGGAAGCCCCCGGCCTTTGGCCGTTGTTTGAAGACCGTGATTGGTGATTCGTGATTGGTGATTCGAAAAAGCAGCGCTGCCTGCTTTTGCGAATCACGAATTCCCAATCACCAATCACGGTTCCCAACCGAGTCGACAGTCGGAAGTAGCGGGAGAGGGCGTGCTGGTGCCGGCAATACCAGCGACTTCCCACTGGCGATTTCCCCCGGACCAGCGCGGCTGGTTCAACCGGGACCGCGGACGCGCGGTCCACAGATGCCCCGAAGGTGGTAGCTCCCCATGACGACCTCCCAGTCGAATTACTCGTTCACCGAAAAGAAGCGCATCCGCAAGGACTTCGGCAAGCGCGGCTCGATCCTCGAAGTGCCGTTCCTGCTGGCCATCCAGGTCGACTCCTACCGCGAGTTCCTGCAGGCCGGCGCCGACCCGGACAAGCGCGCCGACAAGGGCCTGCACGCGGCGCTCAAGTCGGTGTTCCCGATCGTCAGCTACAACGGCTACGCGGCGCTCGAGTACGTGGGCTACAAGCTCGGCGAGCCGGTGTTCGACGAGCGCGAGTGCCGCCAGCGCGGCATGAGCTACGGTGCGCCGCTGCGCGTGACCGTGCGGCTGGTGATCTACGACCGCGAGTCGTCCAGCAAGGCCATCAAGTACGTGAAGGAGCAGGAGGTCTACATGGGCGAGATCCCGCTCATGACCGACAACGGCACCTTCATCGTCAACGGCACCGAGCGCGTCATCGTCTCGCAGCTGCACCGCTCGCCGGGCGTGTTCTTCGACCACGACCGCGGCAAGACCCATTCGTCGGGCAAGCTGCTCTACAGCGCCCGCATCATTCCCTACCGCGGCTCCTGGCTGGACTTCGAGTTCGACCCCAAGGACGCGCTGTTCACCCGCATCGACCGCCGCCGCAAGCTGCCGGTCAGCGTGCTGCTGCGCGCGCTGGGCTACTCCAACGAGGAGATGCTCAACGAGTTCTTCGAGATCAACACCTTCCACATCGACCCGAAGGAAGGCGTGCAGCTCGCGCTCGTGCCCGAACGCCTGCGCGGCGAGACCCTGGACTTCGACCTGGCCGACGGCGACAAGGTCATCGTCGAGGCCGGCAAGCGCATCACCGCGCGCCACGTCAAGCAGCTGCAGGAATCCGGCATCGAGGCCCTGGCCGTGCCGGACAGCTACCTCGTGGGCCGTATCCTCTCGCACGACGTGATCGAGGCCGAGACCGGCGAGCTGCTGGCCACGGCCAACGACGAGATCACCGAGGAGACGCTGGAGAAGTTCCGCAAGGCCGGCGTCGACGCGATCGGCACGATCTGGGTCAACGACCTCGACCGCGGCCCCTACCTCTCCAACACCCTGCGCATCGACCCGACCAAGACCCAGCTCGAGGCGCTGGTCGAGATCTACCGCATGATGCGCCCCGGCGAGCCGCCGACCAAGGACGCCGCGCAGAACCTGTTCCACAACCTGTTCTTCACCTTCGAGCGCTACGACCTCTCGACCGTCGGCCGGATGAAGTTCAACCGCCGCATCGGCCGCAAGGAGGTCACCGGCGCCGCGGTGCTGTACGACGCGCGCTACTTCTCCGAGCGCAAGGACGAGGATTCGACGAAGCTGCGCGAGCAGTACGGCGACAGCTCCGACATCCTCGACGTGATCAAGGTGCTGACCGAGATCCGCAACGGCCGCGGCACGGTGGACGACATCGACCATCTGGGCAACCGCCGCGTGCGCTCGGTGGGCGAGATGGCCGAGAATGTGTTCCGCGTCGGCCTGGTGCGCGTCGAGCGCGCCGTGCGCGAGCGCCTGACCATGGCCGAGGCCGACGGCCTGACCCCGCAGGAGCTGATCAACGCCAAGCCGGTCGCAGCGGCGGTGAAGGAGTTCTTCGGCTCCTCGCAGCTGTCGCAGTTCATGGACCAGAACAACCCGCTGTCCGAGGTCACCCACAAGCGCCGCGTCTCGGCGCTCGGCCCGGGCGGCCTGACCCGCGAACGCGCCGGCTTCGAGGTGCGCGACGTGCACCCGACCCACTACGGCCGCGTGTGCACCATCGAGACGCCGGAAGGCCCGAACATCGGCCTGATCAACTCGCTGGCCGTGTTCGCTCGCACCAACCAGTACGGCTTCCTCGAGACGCCGTACCGCAAGGTCGTGAACGGCAAGGTCACCGACGACGTCGAGTACCTGTCGGCAATCGAGGAGAACGAGTACGTCATCGCCCAGGCCAACGCGCAGCAGGACGAGAAGGGCAACATGACCGCCCAGTTCGTCGACTGCCGCTTCCAGGGCGAGTCGCTGCTCAAGCCGCCGAGCGAGGTCGACTACATGGACGTCTCGCCGATGCAGACCGTGTCGGTCGCGGCGGCGCTGGTGCCGTTCCTGGAGCACGACGACGCCAACCGCGCGCTGATGGGCGCCAACATGCAGCGCCAGGCGGTGCCGACGCTGCGCAGCCAGAAGCCGCTGGTCGGCACCGGCATCGAGCGCGCCGTGGCGCGCGACTCGGGCGTGACGGTGAACGCCCGCCGCGGCGGCACGGTCGAGCAGATCGACGCCGGTCGCATCGTGGTCAAGGTGTTCGACGGCGAGATCTCCGGCGAGCACGACGCCGGCGTCGACATCTACAACCTGATCAAGTACACGCGCTCCAACCAGAACACCTGCATCAACCAGACCCCGCTGGTGAACGTGGGCGACGTGGTCGCGCGCGGCGACGTGCTGGCCGACGGCCCGTCCACCGACATCGGCGAGCTCGCGCTGGGCCAGAACATGCTGGTCGCGTTCATGCCCTGGAACGGCTACAACTTCGAGGACTCGATCCTGCTCTCCGAGCGGGTGGTCGAGCAGGACCGCTACACCACGATCCACATTGAGGAGCTGACGGTCCAGGCGCGCGACACCAAGCTGGGGCCGGAGGAGATCTCGGCCGACATCCCCAACGTCTCCGAGCAGGCGCTCAACCGCCTCGACGAGTCGGGCGTGGTCTACATCGGCGCCGAGGTGCGCGCCGGCGACATCCTGGTGGGCAAGGTCACGCCGAAGGGCGAGAGCCAGCTGACCCCCGAGGAGAAGCTGCTGCGCGCGATCTTCGGCGAGAAGGCCTCGGACGTGAAGGACAGCTCGCTGCGCGTGCCCCCGGGCATGGACGGCGTGGTCATCGACGTCCAGGTGTTCACCCGCGACGGCATCGAGAAGGACAAGCGCGCGCGCCAGATCGAGGAAAGCGAGATCAAGCACGTCAAGAAGGACTTCGACGACCAGTTCCGCATCCTCGAGGGCGCGATCTACGCGCGCCTGCGCTCGCAGCTGCTGGGCAAGGTGGCCAACGGCGGCGCCGGCCTGAAGAAGGGCGAGACCGTGAGCAGCCTGGTCCTCGACGGCCTGCCGAAGAAGGAATGGTTCAACCTGCGCATGAAGGACGAGGACGCCGCCGAGGCGATCGAGCGCGCGCAGATGCAGATCGAGGCGCACCAGAAGGAGTTCGAGCGCCGCTTCCAGGACAAGCGCGGCAAGATCACCCAGGGCGACGACCTCGCCCCGGGCGTGCTGAAGATGGTCAAGGTGTACCTGGCGGTGAAGCGCCGCATCCAGCCGGGCGACAAGATGGCCGGCCGCCACGGCAACAAGGGCGTGGTGTCGACCATCGTGCCGGTGCAGGACATGCCGTACATGGCCAACGGCGAGACCGTCGACGTGGTGCTCAACCCGCTGGGCGTGCCGAGCCGAATGAACATCGGCCAGATCCTCGAGGTGCACCTGGGCTGGGCCGCCAAGGGCCTGGGCCAGAAGATCGACCGCATGCTGCAGGCCCAGGCCAAGGTGGCCGACCTGCGCAAGTTCCTCGACGAGATCTACAACCACGACGGCAAGCTGCACGGCCAGCGCGTCGACCTGAAGCAGTTCTCCGACGAGGAGCTGCTGGCGCTCGCGCGCAACCTGGTCGACGGCGTGCCGATGGCCACGCCGGTGTTCGACGGTGCGACCGAGGCCGAGATCAAGAAGATGCTCGAGCTCGCCGAGCTGCCGAGCAGCGGCCAGGCCCAGCTGTACGACGGCCGCACCGGCGACGCGTTCGACCGCAAGGTGACCGTGGGCTACATGCACATGCTCAAGCTCAACCACCTGGTCGACGACAAGATGCACGCGCGCTCCACCGGCCCGTACTCGCTGGTCACCCAGCAGCCGCTGGGCGGCAAGGCGCAGTTCGGCGGCCAGCGCTTCGGCGAGATGGAAGTCTGGGCGCTGGAAGCCTACGGCGCGGCCTACACCCTGCAGGAAATGCTGACGGTGAAGTCCGACGACGTGCAGGGCCGCAACCAGATGTACAAGAACATCGTCGACGGCGAGCACGAGATGGTCGCCGGCATGCCCGAGTCGTTCAACGTGCTGGTCAAGGAAATCCGCTCGCTGGCCATCAACATGGAGCTCGAGGAGCACTGAGGAGCGGTGATTGGGGATTCGCGATTCGTGATTCGAGGAAGCAACAGCATCGAATCCGACCCTCGCGAATCCGCTTTTGACGAATCACCAATCACCAATCACGAATCACGCTCCATCGGAGACTAAAGACATGAAAGATCTACTGAACCTCTTCAACCAGCAGCGCCCGACGCTCGACTTCGACGCGATCAAGATCGCGCTCGCGTCGCCGGACCTGATCCGCTCGTGGTCCTACGGCGAGGTGAAGAAGCCCGAGACCATCAACTACCGCACCTTCAAGCCCGAGCGCGACGGCCTGTTCTGCGCCGCGATCTTCGGGCCGATCAAGGACTACGAGTGCCTGTGCGGCAAGTACAAGCGCATGAAGCACCGCGGCGTGGTCTGCGAGAAGTGCGGCACCGAGGTCACCCTGGCCAAGGTGCGCCGCGAGCGCATGGGCCACATCGACCTGGCCAGCCCGGTCGCGCACATCTGGTTCCTCAAGTCGCTGCCGTCGCGCATCGGCCTGATGCTGGACATGACCCTGCGCGACATCGAGCGCATCCTCTACTTCGAGGCGTTCGTCGTCACCGAGCCGGGCCTGACCCCGCTCGAGCGCGGTCAGCTGCTCAACGAAGAGCAGTTCATGCAGATGCGCCAGGAGCACGGCGACGACTTCGACGCCGCGATGGGCGCCGAGGCCGTGTTCGACCTGCTGCGCACGATCGACCTGCAGGCGGAGATGGTGCGCCTGAAGGAGGAGATCGCCGCCACCGGCTCGGAGACCAAGCTCAAGCGCCTCACCAAGCGCATCAAGCTGGTGGAGGCCTTCCTCGAGTCGGGCAACCGCCCCGAGTGGATGGTCATGACCGTGCTGCCGGTGCTGCCGCCCGACCTGCGCCCGCTGGTCCCGCTCGACGGCGGCCGCTTCGCGACCTCCGACCTCAACGACCTGTACCGCCGCGTCATCAACCGCAACAATCGCCTGCGCCGCCTGCTCGAGCTCAACGCGCCCGACATCATCGTGCGCAACGAGAAGCGCATGCTGCAGGAGTCGGTGGACGCGCTGATGGACAACGGCCGCCGCGGCCGCGCCATCACCGGCACCAACAAGCGCCCGCTCAAGTCGCTGGCCGACATGATCAAGGGCAAGCAGGGCCGCTTCCGCCAGAACCTGCTCGGCAAGCGCGTCGACTACTCCGGCCGCTCGGTGATCGTGGTCGGCCCGACCCTGCGCCTGCACGAGTGCGGCCTGCCCAAGAAGATGGCGCTCGAGCTGTTCAAGCCCTTCATCTTCGCCAAGCTGCAGCGCCGCGGCCTGGCCACGACGATCAAGGCCGCCAAGAAGCTGGTGGAGCGCGAAGAGGCGGAGGTGTGGGACATCCTCGAAGAGGTGATCCGCGAGCACCCCGTGCTGCTGAACCGCGCGCCGACCCTGCACCGCCTGGGCATCCAGGCGTTCGAGCCGGTGCTGATCGAGGGCAAGGCGATCCAGCTGCACCCGCTGGTCTGCACCGCGTTCAACGCCGACTTCGACGGCGACCAGATGGCCGTGCACGTGCCGCTGAGCCTGGAGGCCCAGCTGGAGGCGCGCGCGCTGATGATGGCGTCCAACAACATCCTCTCGCCCGCCAATGGCGAGCCGATCATCGTGCCGTCGCAGGACGTGGTGCTGGGCCTGTACTACATGACCCGGGCGCTCGAGAACGCGCCGGGCGAGGGCATGGTGTTCGCCAACGTCGCCGAGGTGAAGCGCGCCTACGACAACAAGGTCGCGGGCCTCCACGCCAAGGTCAAGGTGCGCATCACCGAGACCGCGGTCGCCGGCGACGGCAGCCGCTCGCGGAAGACCTCGATCGTGGACACCACGGTCGGGCGCGCGCTGCTGGCCGAGATCCTGCCCGAGGGCCTGCCGTTCGACCTGGCCAACACCGAGCTGACCAAGAAGAACATCAGCCGCCTGATCAACTCCTGCTACCGCATGCTGGGGCTGAAGGAGACGGTGGTGTTCGCCGACCAGCTGATGTACACCGGCTTCGCGTACGCCACGCGCGCCGGCGTGTCGATCGGCATCGACGACATGATCATCCCGGACAAGAAGAAGGGGATCCTCGACGAGGCCGAGGCCGAGGTCGTGGAGATCCAGCAGCAGTACCAGTCGGGCCTGGTCACCGCCGGCGAGCGCTACAACAAGGTCGTCGACATCTGGTCGCGCACCAACGAGCGCGTCGCCCAGGAGATGATGAAGACCATCGGCACCGACATCGTGACCAACGCCAAGGGCGAGCAGGTCGAGCAGAAGTCGATGAACTCGGTCTACATCATGGCCGACTCCGGCGCCCGCGGCTCGCAGGCGCAGATCCGCCAGCTGGCGGGCATGCGCGGCCTGATGGCGCGCCCGGACGGCTCGATCATCGAGACCCCGATCACCGCGAACTTCCGCGAGGGCCTGAACGTCCTGCAGTACTTCATCTCGACCCACGGCGCCCGCAAGGGCCTGGCGGACACCGCGCTGAAGACCGCGAACTCCGGTTACCTGACCCGCCGCCTGGTCGACGTGGCCCAGGACGTGGTGATCACCGAGACCGACTGCGGCACGCCCGACGGCTTGACCATGACCCCGATCGTGGAGGGCGGCGACGTGGTCGAGCCGCTGCGCGACCGCGTGCTGGGCCGGATCGTGGCCGAGGACGTGTTCCTGCCCGGCGAGGACGAGGATCCGATCGTCACCCGCAACACGCTGCTCGACGAGTCCTGGGTGCGCAAGCTCGAGGACGCCGGCGTGCAGTCGATCAAGGTGCGCTCGACCATCACCTGCGAATCGGCCTTCGGCGTGTGCGCCTACTGCTACGGGCGCGACCTCGGCCGCGGCCACATCGTCAACCACGGCGAGGCCGTGGGCGTGGTCGCCGCGCAGTCGATCGGCGAGCCCGGCACGCAGCTGACCATGCGCACGTTCCACATCGGCGGCGCGGCCTCGCGCGCCGCGGCGATCGACAACGTCACGGTCAAGACCACCGGCTCGATCAAGTTCAACAACCTCAAGACCGTCGCCCACGCCAGCGGCCACCTGGTCGCGGTGTCGCGCTCGGGCGAGCTGTCGGTGCTCGATGCCCACGGCCGCGAGCGCGAGCGCTACAAGCTGCCCTACGGCGCCACCATCGACGTCAAGGACGGCGACGCGGTCAAGGCCGGGCAGGCGGTCGCGCACTGGGATCCGCACAACCACCCGATCGTGTCGGAAGTGGCGGGCTTCATCCGCTTCGTCGACTTCATCGACGGCGTCACCGTCATCGAGAAGACCGACGAGCTGACCGGCCTGGCCTCGCGCGAGATCACCGATCCCAAGCGCCGCGGCTCGCAGGGCAAGGACCTGCGCCCGATCGTGCGCATCGTCGACAAGGCCGGCAAGGACCTGAGCATCCCGGGGACCGACCTGCCGGCGCAGTACCTGCTGCCGCCGCGCTCGATCGTCAACCTGCAGGACGGCGCGCCGGTCGGCGTCGGCGACGTGGTCACCAAGGTGCCGCAGGAAGCCTCCAAGACCCGCGACATCACCGGCGGCCTGCCGCGCGTGGCCGACCTGTTCGAGGCCCGCAAGCCCAAGGACCAGGCGATCCTGGCCGAGAAGTCGGGCGTGGTGAGCTTCGGCAAGGACACCAAGGGCAAGCAGCGCCTGATCATCAAGGGCGCCGACGGCGAGGAGCACGAGGAGCTGATCCCGAAGTACCGCCAGATCATCGTGTTCGAGGGCGAGCACGTGGAGAAGGGCGAGACCGTGGTGGACGGCGAGCCGAGCCCGCAGGACATCCTGCGCCTGCTGGGCGTCGAGCCGCTGGCCGCCTACCTGGTCAAGGAGATCCAGGACGTCTACCGCCTGCAGGGCGTGAAGATCAACGACAAGCACATCGAGGTGATCATCCGCCAGATGCTGCGCAAGGTCGAAATCGCCGACCAGGGCGACAGCCGCTTCCTGCACGGCGAGCAGGCCGAGCGCCAGCGCGTGATCGAGGACAACGTGAAGCTCGAGGCCAAGGGCGAGCTGCCGGCGAAGTTCGAGCCGGTGCTGCTGGGCATCACCAAGGCCTCGCTGGCGACCGAGTCGTTCATCTCCGCGGCGTCGTTCCAGGAGACCACCCGCGTGCTGACCGAGGCGGCCGTCCGCGGCACCCGCGACAGCCTGCGCGGCCTGAAGGAGAACGTGATCGTCGGCCGGCTGATCCCGGCCGGCACCGGCCTGGCCTACCATACCCAGCGCCGCAAGAACGCCTCCGGCCTGACCGACTCCGAGATGGAGGCCCTGTCGGGCGCCGTCGCCGGGGAGGCCGGCGACGAGGCGGCCGTGGAAGTGGCGGCCGACGAGGCCACCGGCAACACCTGAGCAACAAGTTAGCGACGGCCCCTGGGGGGCCGTCCCAGATCACGAAATGAGGCGCCAGGGACGCGCCTCGTGTTCGGCCCAGGAAGGGCGGGATCGCAGCAAGGGTTCCGGCCGCCGCCCACAGGGGCGGGGTCCGGGGCCGGGTTTGGCTTGCGTTGACGCTCCGCGTCCGCGCCAGCTATACTTTTCCGTCTTGGCAGGCCGGGGTGATTCCGCCTGCCTTCGTTATTCACGCAAGGGCCCCGGCCCACCAACGACCCGAGACCGATGGCAACGATCAACCAGCTGGTGCGGAAGCCGCGCATCGCCGAAACCTACAAGAGCACCTCGCCCGCGCTGGCCAACTGCCCGCAGCGTCGCGGCGTGTGCACGCGCGTCTACACCACCACCCCGAAGAAGCCGAACTCGGCCCTGCGCAAGGTCGCCAAGGTGCGCCTGACCAACGGCTACGAGGTCATCTCGTACATCGGCGGCGAAGGCCACAACCTGCAGGAGCACTCGGTCGTGCTGATCCGCGGCGGCCGCGTCAAGGACCTGCCGGGCGTGCGCTACCACACCGTGCGCGGCTCGCTCGACGCCGCCGGCGTGGCCAAGCGCAAGCAGGCCCGCTCCAAGTACGGCGCCAAGCGCCCGAAGGGTTGACCAACTGGTCCGGGCATCCTGCCCGGAGCAGCAAGAAGCGGCCATCCATGGCCGCACTTTCCAAGAACAGCATTGAGATAGGCGAATACAGCCATGTCCCGCAAAGGAAACACCCCGCAGCGTTCGGTGCTGCCCGACCCGAAGCACGGCAGCGAGACGATCGCGCGCTTCATCAACATGGTCATGTACAGCGGCAAGAAGTCGGTCGCCGAGAAGATCGTCTACGGCGCCATGGACGTGATCGGCGAGAAGAACCCGAACCCGCTGGAAGTGGTCGAGAAGGCGCTGGGCAACATCTCGCCGTCGGTCGAGGTGAAGTCCCGCCGCGTCGGCGGCGCCACCTACCAGGTGCCGGTCGAGGTGCGCGCCTCCCGCCGCATGGCGCTGGCGATGCGCTGGCTGATCGACTCGGCGCGCAAGCGCGGCGAGAACAGCATGCCGCGCAAGCTCGCGGCCGAGCTGATCGACGCTTCGGAGAACCGCGGCGGCGCGATCAAGAAGCGCGAGGAAACCCACCGCATGGCGGAAGCGAACAAGGCGTTCGCCCACTACCGCTGGTGATGGCCCGGGCGCGCTGAGCGCGCCCTCCCGGCACCCCAGGCGCGACGCGCGGGGTGCCTCGGCGACCCGCGAAGCGCGGGCCGCGATTGTGATCCGGAAGCCGCCGCACTGGCGGCGTCCGGCCATTTAAACCCGGCATCGGCCGGGCACAGACACGAGAGACGACCGTGGCTCGCACCACTCCCATCGAGCGTTACCGCAACTTCGGCATCATGGCCCACATCGACGCGGGCAAGACCACCACGTCCGAGCGCATCCTGTTCTACACGGGCGTCAGCCACAAGATCGGCGAAGTGCACGACGGCGCCGCCGTCATGGACTGGATGGAGCAGGAGCAGGAGCGCGGCATCACCATCACCTCGGCCGCGACCACCGCGTTCTGGACCGGCATGGACAAGTCCATGCCGCAGCATCGCTTCAACATCATCGACACCCCCGGGCACGTCGACTTCACCATCGAGGTCGAGCGTTCGCTGCGCGTGCTCGACGGCGCGGTGTTCGTGCTGTGCGCGGTCGGCGGCGTGCAGCCGCAGTCCGAGACCGTGTGGCGCCAGGCCAACAAGTACCAGGTGCCGCGCCTCGCGTTCGTCAACAAGATGGACCGCACCGGCGCCAACTTCGACAAGGTCGTCGAGCAGCTCAAGTCGCGCCTGGGCGCCTACGCGGTGCCGATGCAGGTGCCGGTCGGCGCCGAGGACAACTTCGACGGCGTCATCGACCTGGTCAAGATGAAGCGCATCCACTGGGACACCGCGTCCCAGGGCACGGTCTTCGAGTACGGCGAGATCCCGGCCGAGCTGGCCGAGAAGGCCGCCGCCGCGCGCTCGTTCATGGTCGAGGCCGCGGCCGAGGCCAACGAGGCGCTGATGGACAAGTACCTCGAGGACGGCGACCTCTCGGAGGAGGAGATCCTCGCGGGGCTGCGCGAGCGCACCCTGAAGGTCGAGATCGTGCCGGTGTTCTGCGGCACCGCGTTTAAGAACAAGGGCGTCCAGGCGATGCTCGACGGCGTGGTGCACCTGCTGCCGTCGCCGTCCGACCGGCCGCCGGTGCAGGGCGTCGACGACAACGAGAAGGAGGACAGCCGCAAGGCGTCCGATTCCGAGCCGTTCTCGGCGCTGGCGTTCAAGATCATGACCGACCCGTTCGTCGGCTCGCTGACCTTCTTCCGCGTCTATTCGGGCGTGCTCAATTCCGGCGACCAGGTCTACAACCCGGTCAAGTCGAGGAAGGAGCGCGTGGGCCGCATCCTGCAGATGCATTCCAACAACCGCGACGAGATCAAGGAAGTACGCGCCGGCGACATCGCCGCCGCGGTGGGCCTGAAGGACGTGACCACGGGCGACACGCTGTGCGCGCAGGACCACGTCATCACGCTCGAGCGCATGACCTTCCCGGAGCCCGTCATCTCGATGGCGGTGGAGCCCAAGACCAAGTCCGACCAGGAGAAGATGGGCGTCGCCCTGTCGCGCCTGGCGCAGGAGGACCCGTCCTTCCGCGTGCGCACCGACGAGGAGTCCGGCCAGACCATCATCGCCGGCATGGGCGAGCTGCACCTGGACATCATCGTCGACCGCATGAAGCGCGAGTTCAACGTCGAGGCCAACGTCGGCAAGCCGCAGGTCGCCTACCGCGAGACCATCCGCAAGACGGTCAAGTCGGAAGGCAAGTTCGTGCGCCAGTCGGGCGGCAAGGGCCAATTCGGCCACGTGTGGCTGGAGATCTCGCCGCAGGAGCCGGGCGTGGGCTACGAGTTCGAGAACGGGATCGTCGGCGGCGTGGTGCCGAAGGAGTACATCCCGGCCGTCGACAAGGGTATCCAGGAGGCGATGGCCAACGGCATCCTCGCCGGCTACCCGATCGTGGACGTCAAGGTGAAGCTGTTCGACGGTTCGTACCACGAGGTCGACTCGTCGGAAATGGCGTTCAAGATCGCCGGCTCGATGGGCTTCAAGGAAGGCTTCGGCAAGGCCAGCCCGGTGCTGCTCGAGCCGATCATGAAGGTCGAGATCGTCACCCCCGAGGATTACCTCGGCGACGTGATGGGCGACGTCAGCCGTCGCCGCGGCATCCTGCAGGGCCAGGACGACAGTCCGTCGGGCAAGATCATCAACGCGATGATCCCGCTGGGCGAGATGTTCGGCTACGCCACCAGCCTGCGCTCGATGTCGCAGGGCCGCGCGACGTTCACGATGGAATTCGACCACTACGCGGAAGCACCGGCGAACATCGCCGAGACCGTCACCAAGAAGTGATTTGTGATTCGGGATTCGTGATTCGAAAGAGCGCGGATCCCGTTTTTCACCAATCACGAATCACCAATCACGAATCACGGAGTTCAAGCCAATGGCCAAGGGTAAGTTCGAGCGCACCAAGCCCCACGTGAACGTGGGCACGATCGGTCACGTGGACCACGGGAAGACGACGCTGACGGCGGCGCTGACGAAGATCGGCGCGGAGCGTTTCGGCGGGG
>JAYRKR010000146.1:0-2902 GCA_041905645.1 Luteimonas sp. | reverse complement strand
ACGCCGCCCGCCCGAACCTGTCGCCGGAGGACCTCGGCCAGCTGATCGAGCGCGGCCGCAACGACCCGGTCGGCGCGATCCTCGCCGCGCCGGTGCGCGACACCCTCAAGCGCGCCGGCGACGACGGCGGCATCGACGGCACCCAGCCGCGCGAGCGGCTGTGGCGCGCGCTGACGCCGCAGCTGTTCCGCCGCCTGCAGCTCACCCGCGCGCTGGAGGCTGCGCGCGAGGCCGGCGTCGAGGTCACCGACGAATCGATGGCGATGGAGCGCCAGGGCCTGCGGCCGCTGCTGGTGGAAGGCTCGGACGACAACTTCAAGGTGACCACGCCGGCGGACCTGGCGCGGTTCGAGTTCGTGCTCTCGCGCGGGCCGTAGGCGCGCGCCGTGGGCGCGACCGGCGCTTGCTGTAAATTCCCATCGCGCCCGCGAGGCGCTCCCACGGACCGCATGCAGGGCCGCACATGAACATCCGCATCGGCCACGGCCACGACGTCCACGCCTTCACCGACGGCGACCACGTGATGCTCGGCGGCGTGCGCGTGCCGCACGACCGCGGCGTGCTCGCGCACAGCGACGGCGACGTGGTCCTGCACGCGCTGTGCGACGCGATGCTCGGCGCGCTGGCGCTGGGCGACATCGGCCGCCATTTCCCGCCCTCGGACCCGCGCTGGAAGGGCGCCGACAGCCGCGCCTTCCTGCGCCACTGCGACGGCCTGCTGCGCGGGCGCGGCTGGCGGGTGGGCAACGCCGACGTCACCGTGGTCTGCGAGCGGCCGAAGCTCGGCCCGCACGCCGACGCGATGCGCGCGCTGGTCGCGGCCGACCTCGGCATCGATGTCGGCGCCGTCAGCATCAAGGCCACCACCAGCGAGAAGCTCGGGTTCACCGGCCGCGGCGAGGGCATCGCGGCGCAGGCGGTGTGCCTGCTCGTGCGCGATGGCGCGTAGCGCGTCGGGTCGCGCGCCGCGCCCCGCGCGCGGCGGTGGCGCATGAGCGCGACCGGCCTGCCGCAGGCGCACGGCGCGCCGGCGCTGTCGGCGGCGATGCGGTCGGTCCCGGAGGACTTCTTCGTCGAGGAGATCGACGCGTTCGCGCCGAGCGGCGAGGGCGAGCACCTGCTGCTGTCGATCGAGAAGCGGGCGATGAACACCGCCTTCGTCGCCAGGCTGCTCGCGCAGTGGGCGGGCGTGGACGAGTCCGCGATCGGCTACGCCGGGCTCAAGGATCGCCACGCGGTGACCCGGCAGCGCTTCAGCGTGCACCTGCCCGGCCGCGCGGCGCCGGATGTCGCGGCGCTGGAGGCGGGCGTCCCCGGCCTGGGCGAGGGGCAGTCGCTGCGCGTCCTCGGCCAGGCGCGGCACGCGCGCAAGCTGCCGCGCGGCGCGCTGGCGGGCAACCGCTTCCTCCTGGTGCTGCGCGATGTCGAAGGCGACCGCGCGGCGATCGACGGGCGCCTGCAGGCGCTCGCCGCGACCGGCGTGCCCAACTATTTCGGCGAGCAGCGCTTCGGGCGCGAGGGCGCCAACCTCGGCAACGCGCTGGCGATGTTCGGCGGGCGCCGCGTCGCCCGCGCGCAGCGCACGCACCTGCTGTCGGCGGCGCGCTCGGAGCTGTTCAACCGGGTGCTGGCCGCGCGCGTCGGGGACGGCTCGTGGGACCGCGGGCTGGACGGCGAAGTCTGGGTGCTGGACGGCAGCCGCAGCGTGTTCGGGCCGGAACCGTGGAGCGACGCGCTGGCCGCGCGCCTGACGGCCTTCGACATCCACCCCAGCGCGCCGCTGTGGGGGCGCGGCGACCCGCGGACCACCGGTGCCGCGCGGCGGCTGGAGGAGGACGCGCTGTCCGACGCGGCCGCGCTCGCCCTGCGCGCCGGGCTGGAGGCGGCCGGCCTGCGCCAGGAACGCCGCGCCACCCGGCTGCGGCCGGCGGGACTGGCATGGAACTGGCGAGGGCAGGGGAACGTCCTCGAACTGGCGTTCGCGCTGCCGCCGGGCGCCTACGCGACCACGGTGCTGGCCGCGCTCGGGGACGTTTCTGAGCGTCCGCGGCCCGCCGGCGACCGTTCGTCGGAAACGCAGGATCCGCACTGGCCCGAAACGGACGGCGGCGTATAAGCCTGACCACGGGGATCCGGCATGGGGCCGGAGCTCCGTTCCGAGGCACAGTAAGGAGACCGTCATGAAGGCCAGTCTTCGAATCGCCGCCCTTGCCCTGTCCGCCGCCGGCCTCGCCGCCTGCGCCGGGACCGCGGAGAAGTCCGCCTACGTCGCCCCCGGCGAAGTCGGCAGCTATCCCCTCGACAGCGGCTACGTCAGCAACGTCGAGCGCATGGCGCGCGCCCAGGGCATCAAGGTCACCTGGGTCAACGCGCCGGTGAAGCGCACCAAGGCCGCCGAGCAGCAGCTGTAGCGGGGCGCCCGCGGGCGCCGGTCAACCGCGCCCCCGCCGGGGGCGCGCGAGCAGCACCAGCACCGCGCCGCCGCCGCCCTGCGCGGCGGGCGCGGAGTGGAACGCCAGCACGTCCGCGCGCTGGCGCAGGATCCGGTCGACGAGGTTCTTCAGCGCCGGGATCCGCGATTCCGAATGCAGTCCCTTGCCGTGGATGATGCGCACGCACGCCACGCCGGCCTCGCGCGCGTCCGCCAGGAAGGCGCGCAGCAGCGCCTCGGCCTGGCCGCCGTCGGCGTGGTGCAGGTCCAGTTCCTCCTGCGCGGCGTACTCGCCGCGCGCGAGCCGCTGCAGGACCCGCGGCGGAACCTCGTCGCGGCGGTAGCGCAGCGCGTCGCCGGCTTCCAGCAGCGATGCGTCCAGCGCGCGCCGGAACTCGCTGCGCGCCTCGGCCTCGTCGCGCTGCGCCATCCGCGGCAGCGCGCGCGGCCGCGGCGGCGCCGGCGGCAACG
>JAYRKR010000076.1:0-16840 GCA_041905645.1 Luteimonas sp. | reverse complement strand
GATGGCTTTCCCGCGAAAGCCATCGCGCCCATGGGGCGCTCCTACGGGGTGCCGATCAGCAGCGAGGTCATCGACAGCGAGCCGCGGACATCGTCGTTGAAGAAGGCCAGGCCGTCGCCTTCGCGGCCGTTGGCCAGCGCGTACAGCAGCGGGATGTAGTGCTCGGGCGTGGGGACCGCCAGCGCCGCGTCCTCGAGCGACGGCCAGTCGGCCAGGGCCGCGTGGCGGCCGGCGCGGATGTGGTCGTTGACCGTGTCGCGGAAGCGCAGCGCCCAGGGCTCGCCCGCGGCGGCGTGGAAGTCGAACAGCCGCAGGTTGTGGACGATGTCGCCGCTGGCCAGGATCAGCACGCCCTCGTCGCGCAGCGGCGCCAGCCGGCGCGCCAGCGCGTAGTGCCAGGCGCCCGGGCGGCGGGTGTCGATGCCCAGCTGCACCACCGGCACGTCGGCGTCGGGATACATCGGCAGCAGGACGCTCCAGGCGCCGTGGTCGAGGCCGCGCCGCGGGTCGATGCGGGCGCCGGCGTCCTCGCCCAGGAGCTCGGCCGCGCGCTGCGCCAGCGCGTGGTCGCCCGGGGCGCGGTACTGGACGTCGAACAGCGCCTGCGGGAAGCCGTAGAAGTCGTGGATGGTCTCGGGCTTGGCGTTGCCGGTGAGCGCGGGGCCCGCGGTTTCCCAGTGCGCCGAGACGCACAGGATCGCGCGCGGCCGGCGCAGCCGCTCGCCGAGTTCGCGCCAGGTGCGCGACCAGGGGTTGTCCTCGATCGCGTTCATCGGCGAGCCGTGGCCGACGAACAGCACGGGCATGGGGGGGGGCATGGCCTGCTCCGGCGGGGCGATCGTGCGATCCTAGCGCGGTCCCGGCACGAGGAGCATCGCAGGATCATGCAAGCGTATTTCTGGACCAAGACCGCGCACGTGGTGTTCGTGATGGCGTGGATGGCGTCGGTGTTCTACCTCCCACGCATCCTGGTCAACCTGGCCGAGGCCGGCGGCGAGCCGGCGGTGCGGGCCCGGCTGCTGCTGATGGGGCGGCGGCTGTACCGGTTCGGGCACATGATGTTCGGCTTCGCGTTCCTGCTGGGGCTGACGCTGTGGCTCGGCTACCGGGTGTTCCCGGACTTCCCGACCATGGTCGGCGCGGGCACCGACTGGCTGCACGCCAAGCTGGCGCTGGTGGCCCTGATGCTGGTGCACTTCTCCGTGGCCGGGCGCTGGCTCAAGGGCCTGGACAAGGGCCGCGCGCTGCCGTCGCCGAAGGCGCTGCGCTGGTTCAACGAGGCGCCGCTGCTGCTGCTGGTGGGGATCGTGTACCTGGTGCTGGCGAAGCCGTTTTGAGGCCGTGATTGGTGATTCGTGATTCGTGATTCGTGATTCGTGATTGGTGATTGGTGATTAGCAAGAGCAGTTCGCGCTCCCGCATCCCGAGCGTAGCGAGGGATCTGCTCCAATTGTCCTGCGGGCTTCTCGCTACGCTCCGGATGGCAGGATGGGCTCGCTCTTACGAATCACCAATCACCAATCACGAATCACGGCTTCACTGCATGAACCACCCATGGCTGACCACCAGGCTCTGTCCGGTCAGCGCGTTGGTCTCGAACGCCGCGAGCGTCAATGCGACGTTGGCGACGTCGTCGACGGTGGTGAACTCGCCGTCGACGGTGTCCTTGAGCATCACGTTCCTCACCACCTCGTCCTCGCTGATGCCGAATTCCCTGGCCTGCTCGGGGATCTGCTTCTCCACCAGCGGCGTGCGGACGAAGCCGGGGCAGATGACGTTGGCGCGGATGCCGTGCTCGCCGCCCTCCTTGGCCACGGCGCGGCACAGGCCCAGCAGGCCGTGCTTGGCGGTGACGTAGGGCGCCTTGAGCTTGGAGGCCAGGTGCGAGTGCACCGAGCCCATGTAGATGATCGCGCCGCCCCGGCCGCGCGCCTGCATGTCCTTCATGCACTCGCGGGTGGTCAGGAAGGCGCCGTCGAGGTGGATGGCCAGCATCTTCTTCCAGTCGGCGAAGCCGAAGTCGACGATGCGGTTGACGATCTGGATGCCGGCGTTGGAGACCAGCACGTCGACGCGGCCGTAGTGCGCGATCGCCTGCGCGACCCCGGCGACGACCTGGGCCTCGTCGGTGACGTCCATCGCCACCGCCAGCGCGTCGCCGCCGGCATCGCGGATGGCTGCGGCGACGGCCTCGGCGGCGTCGAGCTTCAGGTCGGCGATCACCACCTTGCCGCCGTGCGCGGCGTAGACCTCGGCGATACGCCTGCCGATGCCGCTGGCGGCGCCGGTGACGAGGCAGACCTTGTTGTCGAGTCGGTTCATGGGGCTGGTCCTGCAGGAGGTTCGATACGAGTGATGGGGACCTCGAATGCCGCCGGGGAATCCCGTCATTCCCGCGAGATCGGAAATCCAGGCGCGGGGGCTTTCAGCCGCCCGCGATGCACGTCATCGTCGGCACGCCGGGCGGCAGGCCCCGGGCGTTGCAGCGACGCCGGCCTGGATTCCCGCCTTCGCGGGAATGACGAGCCAAGACCCAGCCTAGCGCGCCGCCGCGACCGGGCGCCATCGTCCTTCCGGTCAATGAGCCGCCGGCGCGAAGGCGGCGATCTCCGGCAGCTCCACCGGCACGCCGTCGGCGTTGCAGGTGCCGGCCTCGCACAGGCGCGCGCGCAGGCGCGGGGTGGCCTGGACGATGAAGTGGTAGATCACGTTCTGCTCGACCGTGCCGTGCACCGCCTCGCTGCCCGGGCCGCGCGCCCAGATGCCGACGTCGTCGCCGCCGTGGCTCTCGTTGGCCAGCGGCACCGTGGACTCCTGCATGTAGTCCGGGTCGGTGGTGTCGACGTCGGTGAGGTCGGGGCGCCCGCGGGCGGGCCGGTAGCCCTTGCCCATGTGCGGGAAGCGCTTGCTGCCCGCCGGCTGCGAACCGCTGGCGCCGGTGTAGCCGGGGCCGTTGGCGTAGCCGAGCGTGGTGTAGGGCAGGCCGGTGCCGTCCTTCGCCAGCGCACCGGGCGTGCCGTCGAAGCTGTCGCGCCCGCGCACCTTGCCCAGGATCGGGTTGCCGCGCACCGGGTAGCCGACGAAGTTGAGCGTGTGCGAATGGTCGGCGGTAACGATGATGAGCGTGTCGTCGGCCGAGGTCGCGTCGACCGCCGCCTGCACCGCGCGCGAGAACGCGATGGTGTCGTCGAGCGCGCGGAAGGCGTTGCCGTAATGGTTGGCCATGTCGATGCGTGCGCCCTCGACCAGCAGCACGTAGCCGTCCGGGTCGCGCGAGAGCGCGTGGATCGCGGCGCGGGTCATCGTCGCCAGCTCCGGTTCGCCGTCCGGGGACGCGTCGCGGTCGTGGTCGAAGGCCATGTGGTCGCGGTTGAACAGGCCGAACAGGCGCGGTGCCTGCGCGGCCTCGGCCAGCTGGCGCGCATTCCACACGTAGGCGCCCTGCGGATGCGCCGCCCGCCATTCGGCGACCAGGTCGCGGCCGTCCTTGCGCTTGCCGTGCTTGCCCGGAACGCCCGGGTCGTCGGCCGTGGCCGGCAGGAACTCGGCGCGGCCGCCGCCGAGCGCGACGTCCGGCGCGCCGAACGGCGATTCGACGAACTGGCGGGCGATGTCGCGGCAGCCCTGCGCGACCGCCGCGGCGGGCAGGTCGGCGTCGTCCTCCCAGTTGCGGTCGGGCACGTGGGCGTAAGTCGCCGCAGGCGTGGCGTGGGTGAGGCGCGCGGTGCTGACCACGCCGGTGGCCATGCCGGCGCTGCGCGCGAGTTCGAGCCAGGTGAGGTTCTCGTTGCGCAGGCTGCCGGCGCAGTCGTCGGTATGCGAGGCCGGCCCGACCGAGATGGCGCCCATGAAGGTCTTCACCCCGGTGGCGATCGCGCTCATGGTGCCGGCCGAGTCCGGCGTCTGCGAATCGGTGTTGTAGGTCTTGCTCAGCGCGGTGGCGGGGAAGCGCTCCCACGACAGCTGGTTCTCCTCGCCCGGCTGGCCCTTGCGCTGGCCGTCCAGGATGCGCGCCGCGGCGACGGTGGTGAGGCTCATGCCGTCGCCGAGGAACAGGATCACGTTCTTCGCGTGCCCGCGCATCGCGCCGTTGGCGGCAGCGCGGGCCGCGCCACTGCGGTACCACCACTGCGCGGTTTCGCCCTGCGGGTGGGCGACGTCCGGAACCGTGACAGGGGCCACGTCGGCGCGGGTGCCGGCCGGGCCGGCGTCGCGGACGTCGTGGGCGCCGCACGCGGCGAGCAGGGTGGCGAGGCAGGCGGGCAGCAGCAATGGGCGCATCACGGGTTCCGGGACGGAGCGGCCCCGCATTATGCCGCGGGGCGACGGCCGGCCGGCTGCTGGACGCAGTGTCGCGCCAGCGGCACGACGCCGCGGGCCCGGCTGCGCTATCGTTCGCCGCTCCCCCTTCCGGCGCGCACGCACGATGATGAAGCTGGTCTCGGCCTGGTTCAGGATCCCGTTCTGGCAGCGCGTCGTCGCCGGCTTCGTGCTCGGCGCGCTCGCCGGCTGGCTGTTCGGCCCGGCGGCGGACACCTGGTTCAAGCCGCTCGGCGACCTCTACGTCACCCTGATCAAGATGATCGCGGTGCCGCTGGTGTTCTTCGCGGTGATCCACGCGGTCGCCTCGCTGCACGGGCAGAAGTCGATGGCGGCGCTGGGCGGGCGCACGTTCGCGTGGTTCGCGGCCACCGCGGTGCTGGCGGTGGGCGTGGGGCTGGCGGTGGGCACGGTGATGAAGCCGGGCGTGGGCGTCGGCGCGCTCACCGTGGCGTCCGACTACGTGCCCCGCGACGTGCCCGGGCCGGTGCAGGTGCTGCTGGACGTGGTGCCGGCCAATCCCTTCTACGCGCTCGCCGGCATCGGCAAGACCACCAACGCCGCCGGCGAGACCGTGCTGGCGGCGGGCAAGGGCTCGATCCTGCCGGTGATCTTCTTCGCCGCGCTGCTCGGCTTCGCGATGGTCAAGCTGGGCGAGCGCGTGGCGCTGGCGCGCAAGCTGGCGGGCGAGGCCAGCGAGCTGATGATCCAGGTCACCCGCTTCGTGCTGGAGGTGACGCCGCTGGGGACCTTCGGCCTGATCGCCTCGCTGGTCGGCGCCTACGGCTTCGAGAAGCTGCTGCCGCTGGGCAGCTTCGTCATCGCGCTGTACGTGGCGTGCGCGCTGCAGATCGTGGTGGTCTATCCCGCGCTGCTGCTGGCGCACGGGCTCAACCCGCTCAAGTTCCTGCGCGGCGCGGCGTCGGGCATGCAGGTGGCGTTCGTCAGCTCCTCGAGCTTCGCCTCGATGCCGGCGGCGCTGCGCAGCGTCACCCACAACCTGGGCGTCGACCGCGACTACGCGGCGTTCGCGGTGCCGCTGGGCGCGAGCATCAAGATGGACGGCTGCGGGGCGATCTACCCGGCGCTGTGCGCGCTGTTCATCTCGCAGTACACCGGCCACCCGCTGTCGGCCGACCAGTACTTCATCGTGCTGATCGCCTCGGTGCTCGGCAGCTTCGGCACCGCCGGCGTGCCCGGCACCGCGGTGGTGATGGCCACGGTGGTGCTCACCGCGGCGGGCCTGCCGCTGGAGACCATCGGCTACCTGTACGCGATCGACCGCGTGCTCGACATGATGCGCACGATGACCAACGTCACCGGGCAGATGCTGGTGCCGGTGCTGGTGGCCAGGGAAAGCGGCCTGCTCGACCGCGAGGCCTACGACGCGGCGT
The DNA here is from genome assembly GCA_041905645.1 of Luteimonas sp. Classification (GTDB taxonomy): domain Bacteria; phylum Pseudomonadota; class Gammaproteobacteria; order Xanthomonadales; family Xanthomonadaceae; genus Luteimonas. The sequence goes on along the minus strand of JAYRKR010000076.1, from coordinate 11,126 downwards.
CGAGCAACATCGGCGTCGCCGAGGGCGAGGCGGCCGAGCCGCACCCGGTCGGCGGCGAGGCGTCGCGCGGGACGACGGCGTGAGCGGCGACGGCTACGCGCTGGTCGAGGGGTTTCCCGGCGCCGACGACTACCGGCGCCTGCGCGTGGCCACGGGCCTGTCGCCGCGCTCCGCCGAGGCCGCGGCGCGCGGCCTGCCCAACACGATCTTCGGCGTCCGCGTCCTGCACGGCGACCGCGTCGTCGGCATGGGGCGGATCATCGGCGACGGCGGCTGCTTCTTCGTCGTGGTCGACATCGCGGTCGAGCCCGCGCACCAGAAGCGCGGGCTCGGCAAGCGGATCATGGCCGCGCTCGACGCCTGGCTGCGCGCCAACGCGCCGGTGTCGTCGAACGTGTCGCTGTTCGCGGACGGCGAGGCGCGGCGCCTGTACGCGCAGTACGGCTTCGTCGAGACCGGGCCGGTGTCGGTGGGGATGGACTACGTGGTGCGCGACGGGCGCTGACCCGTCCGGCATGCCAGAGGCCCGGCCCCGCGCGGGTTCAGGCGCGCGAGTACGACCACGACAGCATGCGCCCGTCGCGGTAGGGCATCACCCCGTGGAACGGGCGCGGGTCGGCGTCGAACACCAGCGGCAAGAAGTGCTGGTCGCCCTCCCACATCGGCAGCGCGTGCAGGCGGTCGATCGCGACCCATTCCAGCGTGCCTTCCGGGTTGCGCTCCAGCGGCGTGCCGGTGAAGGCCGTCACCACGAACACGAAGCCCAGCCAGTCCTCGCCGTGCCTGCCGAAGCCGGGCCAGCTGATGGTGCCGCGCAGGGCGAGCGCGTCGCAGCGGATGCCGGCTTCCTCGACGATCTCGCGGCGCATGCCGGCGAGCACGTCCTCGTCGGGCTCGATCTTGCCGCCCAGGCCGTTGTACTTGCCCAGATGGTGGTCGTCCTCGCGCGCGTTGCGGTGGAGCATCAGCACCCGGCGCCCGTCGGGCGAGAGCACGTAGCCCAGGGTGGCGACGATCGGGGTGTACGGCATCAGCGTCCGCCCCCGCGCTGCTCCGCCAGCTGCGCATCGAGGGCGCGTTCGGCCCGGTCGGCGTACTCGCGGCAGGTCATCGGCGCCGCCGCGCCGCCGCCGGCCCGGTCGCGGCCGGCGGCGTCGGCGTGCGGGGTCAGCAGCAGGTCGCAGGGCAGGGCGCGGACCACGTCGAAGCTGTGGCGGAAGTCCTCGACGATGCGCGGGTAGCGCGGGTTGTCGATCAATCGGTAGCCCGGCGCGGTGAGGCTGTCGACGTAGGCGATCCGCAGCGGCTCGCCGTCGCGCGCGTCGTCCCAGGTCCAGGCCATGCTGCCGGGCGTGTGGCCGGGCACGAAGTGCACGGTGAAGCGCATGCCGCCCAGTTCGACTGCCTCGCCGTCGTGGACGATGCGGTCGGCCTGCACCGGCGGATAGAGAATGTCGTCGCCGAAATGGATGTCGTCGCTGCCGCCGTGGGCGAGCAGCACGGCGGACTCGGCGTTGCTGACCAGCGTCGCGCCGGTGGCGCGCCTGATCGCGGCCAGCGGGCCGGCGTGGTCGCCGTGGGCGTGGCTGTGCAGGATGAGCCGGACATCGCCCGGCGCGACGCCGAGCGCGCGCATGTGCGCCAGCAGCATGCCGGCGGCCTGCGGCAGGCCGCCGTCGACGAGCACGGCGCCCGCATCGGTCTTCACCAGCAGCGCGTTGATGCCTTCGGTGCCGATCCGCCAGGTGTGGTCGGCGACCCGCTGCGGCGCGATCGGCCGGCGCCAGGCATCGGGGGTTTCGTAGGCCTGCGAGGGCGGCAGGAGGGGTTCGGCGGCGTGGGCGGCGCCGGCGAGCGCGAGCGCGCAGGCGGCGAGGACGGCGGGACGGAGGATCGCCATGTCGGGCAGGCTGGAGTGGGCGCCACAGTGTCGGCGATCCGGCATCGCACGGCCAGCGTGCGCGAATCCTGAGGAGCGGCATGCGGGAGCGACGGAAGTTGCGGCAGGGTCCTGCCGGCAGGATCCGTCGCGACTTCCGTCGCTTCCACAAGGCGGAAGGACGTCGGCGGCCATGACTTCCGGCCCGTCTGGCCCGGCATCCCCTGCGCTAACGTGCCCGTTCCGCTGGGGAGCAAGGGGAATTCCGTGCGCGCGCGACACCTGATGCTGTTGCTGGGCGGCCTGCTGCTCGCATCGTCGGCCCAGGCGGCCGGCCCCGATGCGTGGAAGCTGCCGGTCGCCACCAAGAAGCTCGACAACGGCCTGACCGTGGTCGTGTCCGAGGACCACAGCGCGCCGGTGGTGGGCGTGAGCGTGGTCTACCACGTCGGCATGCGCCTGGAGCCGCGCAACCGCACCGGCTTCGCGCACCTGTTCGAGCACCTGATGTTCGAGGGCACGCCGAACGCGAAGGAGGGCGTGTTCGACCGTGTCATCACCGGCGGCGGCGGCCGCAACAACGGCTCCACCCGCGCCGACTTCACCAACTACATCGAGACCGCGCCGGTCTCCGCGCTCGAGCCGATCCTGTGGCTCGAGGCCGACCGCATGAAGACGCTCGACTTCAACCCGGTCACGCTGAAGAACCAGCAGGACGTGGTGAAGGAGGAGATCCGCGTCAACGTGAAGAACCAGCCCTACGGCGGCTTCATGTGGATCGACATCGGCCAGCAGGCGTTCTCCAAGTGGGAGAACAACCACGACGGCTACGGCAGCTTCCAGGACCTGGAGACGGCGAGCCTGGAGGACGTGGCCGCCTTCCACCGCGACTACTACGGTCCCAACAACGCGGTGCTGGGCATCGCCGGCGACGTGACGCCGGAGCAGGCCTTCGCGCTGGCCGAGAAGTACTTCGGCGCCATCCCCGCGCGCAGGACGCCCGCCGCGCCGGACTACCGCGAGGGCCTGAACACCGCCGAGAAGCGCGTGCAGCAGTCCGACGCGCTGGCGCAGGTGCCGGCGATCGCCGCGGCCTGGAAGATGCCCGACCGCGGCAGCAAGGACCAGGCGCCGATGGCGGTGCTGGGCGCGCTGCTCGCCAACGGCGACGCCTCGCGCCTCTACCAGGGGCTGGTCAAGGGCCGCGAGCTGGCGCTCAACGTCGAGTCGCTGTACGGCCTGACCAGCGAGTGGGAGTACGACGGCCCGACCCTGTTCACCGTGTTCGCGCTGTACAAGCCGACCACCGACGCCGACGCGGTGCTCGCGGCGATCGACGAGGAGGTCGCCCGCATCGAGCGCGAGGGCGTCGACGACGCCACCCTCGCGCGGGTCAAGACGGCGATGCTGGCGGACTGGTACGACGGGCTGGAGATGTTCCTCTCGCGCGCCGACACGCTGGCCAAGCTGCAGACGCTGTGGGGCGACGCCGGCGTCGCCAACGAGATCCCCGGCTGGATCGAGGGCGTGACCAGCGACGACGTCAAGCGCGTGGCCGCGACCTACCTCACCAAGGCCAACCGCACCGTCATCGACCGCAAGCCCGCCGCGATGCTGCAGGCGGCGCCCGCCCCCGCGCCCGCCGCGAAGAACTGAGGAGCACGGACATGAACCTCATGCACAGGACCCTGCTCGCGGCCGCCGTCTGCGCGCTGCTGCCCGCCGCCGCGCCGGCCAAGGACGTGGCGATGCCCGAGGACCTGCCGGCGTATGGCGCCGACAAGCCGCTGCCGGTCCCGGAAATCGACAGGAAGACCCTGGCCAACGGCCTGGAGGTCTGGGTGCTGCCGCGCGACGGCGTGCCGCGCGTGGACTACGTACTCGCCGTGCGCGGCGCCGGCTACGCGGCCGACGAGGCGCCCGGCTTCGCCTCGATGCTCGCCGGCCTGCTCGCGGAGGGCACCGCGGCGCACGATTCGAAGGCGATCGCCGAGACCGCGCAGGGCTACGGCGGCAGCCTCGGCGCGCAGGCCGCCAGCGACGGCGTCACCGTCTACGGCAACGCGCTGGCCTCGAACGCGGAGGGCATGCTGCGACTGCTCGCCGAGGTGGCGCGCACGCCCGCCTTCCCCGACAAGGAAGTCAGGCTGGCACAGGCCAACGCCCTGCAGGGCCTGATGGCGGCCGAGGCCCAGCCCGGCTTCAAGGCCGAGCGGGCGCTGGCGCAGGCGGTCTATGGCGACCATCCCTACGGCCACACCCAGCCGACCGAGGCGGCCATCAAGGCGGCCACGCCGCAGCAGTTCCGCGACGCGCACGCCAGGCGCTTCCGTCCCGACCACGCGCTGCTGGTGGTGACCGGCCGGATCGAGCCGGCGCAGGCGTTCGCGCTGGCGCAGTCCGCGTTCGGCGACTGGAAGAACACCGGCGACGCGGTGCCCGGCACGGCGAAGGCCGCGGCCGCGGCGACGCCCAGGTTCGTGCTGGTGCAGCGCCCCGGCAGCGTGCAGTCGGCGGTGCGGCTGGGGCGGCCGGCGATCGCCGCCGCCGACCCGGACTACGTTCCGCTGCAGCTCGCCAACGCCGTGGTCGGCGGCGGCTTCAGCAGCCGCCTGATGCAGAACCTGCGCGAGGACAAGGGCTACACCTACGGCGCGCGCTCGAGCGTGAGCGCGCTGCGCGCGGGCGGCCGCATCACCGCCAGCGCCGACGTGCGCAACGAGGTCACCGGCGCGTCGCTGAAGGAGTTCGTCGCCGAGTACGCGCGCCTGGGCAGCGAGCCGGTGCCGGCGCGCGAGCTCGACAGCACCAAGCGCTACATCGCCGGCGGCTACCTGATCTCCAACCAGATGCAGGGAGCGGTCGCCGGCACGCTGGCCGGCAACTGGCTGGTCGGCCTGCCGCCGGAATACCTCGGGCAGTACGTGCCGAAGATCCGCGCCGTCGACGCCGCGCAGGTGCAGGCGATGGGGCGGAAGTACTTCGACCCGAAGGAGCAATCGATCGTCGTGGTCGGCGACGACAAGGCGGTGGCCGGGCAGCTGGCGCCCTACGGCAAGTTCGAGGTCCGCGACAAATAGGCGCCCGATCCTCGGGCGCATGTGGGAGCGGCTTCAGCCGCGAGTCCCGCGCCCGGGAATCGCGGTGACAGGTTCCTTGTGGGAGCGACGGAAGTCGCGACGCCCTTCAAGAGCTGTCGCGACTTCCGTCGCTCCCACAGGAGCTTCTGGCGCTCCGGCAAAGGCTCGCGGCTGAAGCCGCTTCCACGGGGCCCCGGGCGACACGCGCCGCATCGGGCACAATGCCGGCGCGGCCGTGAATGCCGCGCAGCGGAGCAGGGCATGGGCGGCCAGCAGCGCGAACTCGAATTCCGGTTCCTCGCCGAACCCACCGACGTCAACTACGGCGGCAAGGTCCACGGCGGCGTGGTGATGAAATGGATCGACCAGGCCGGCTACGCCGCCGCGGTCGGCTGGAGCGGCCGCTACAGCGTCACCGTCGCGGTCGGCGGGATCCGCTTCGTGGCGCCGATCCGGATCAGCGACCTGGTGACGGTCTCGGCCAAGCTGGTCTACACCGGCACCAGCTCGATGCATTTCGCCGTCGACGTGCGCGCGCGCGACCCGATGGGCGGCGGCGAGCGCCTGTGCACCCACTGCGTGATCGTGTTCGTCGCCCTCGACGGCGTCGAGGGCAAGCCGACGCCGGTGCCGGCCTGGGTGCCGCAGACCGACGACGACCGCCGCCTGGCCGAGTACGCCACCCGGGTGATGGAGCTCAGCAAGGGCATCGAGCAGACCGTCGCGCGCTACCGCGACGCCGGCAATGGGGAAGCGCCGGTGGCCTGAACCCGTGGCCGCCGCCGCCGCGGTTGCCGTTGTTGCCCGATGTGGCCGCCGTGGCCACGCCGGGGGCGGAGGCGCAATGGCCTGGATGCAGCGTGTGGGGATGATGCCCGCAGCGGTGCTGCTGACGGGATTCGTCGCCGGGCAACCGGCGCTCGCGCAGGAGGCGGGCCTGGTCGGCGCCGACCGCGACGCCGCCTTCAGGGCGGCCGGCGCGATCCAGCGCGGCGGCCGCTGGGTCGTGTGCGCGGACGATCCGCAGGCCGAGGGCGCCAGCATCGACGAGGTGCGCGACCTCAACGGCGACGGCCTGCCCGAAGCCGTGGTGAGCGAAGGCGGCACCTTCTGCAACGGCGCCGCCGGCGTCGGCTTCAGCCTGCTCAGCAGGCAGGCCGACGGTGGCTGGCGCAACCTGCTGCAGTCCAGCGGCATCCCGGAGTTCCTGGCGACCAAGGGCACCGGCGGCTGGCCGGACGTCTCGGTCGGCGGCCCCGGCTTCTGCTTCCCGGTGCTGCGCTGGAACGGCCGCGAGTACGCGCTGCAGCGGCACGAATACGAAGGCAGGCCCTGCAGTCCCGACTGACCGATGGACGCCTTCTTCCGCTTCGCGGAGGAAGGCCGGGATGGGGGCGCACCGACACCCGGCCTCTCCCGCCAAGCGGGGAGGGAGGCGCTGGTGAACGAAAAAGGCCGCCCGGTGGGCGGCCTTCTGCATCGTTCGGGCGGGGGCGGGGCTCAGACGCCCGGGACGCGCCGGGCCTGCATGAACTTGCGGCTCCAATAGCCGTCGGTGAGGCTGGAGACCATCACGTCCTTGCCGGTGCGCGGGGCGTGCACGAAGCGGCCGTTGCCCAGGTAGATACCGACGTGGTCCACGCGCTTGCCGCGGCGGCTGAAGAACACCAGGTCGCCGGCGCTGAGCGCGTCGCGGTCGATCTTCTCGCCGCTGGTGGCCATCTGCCGCGACACGCGCGGCAGCTCGATGCCCAGCGCGCTGCGGAACACGTAGCCGACCAGGCCGCTGCAGTCGAAGCCCTCGGTCGAGGTGCCGCCCCAGCGGTAGGGCGTGCCGATCAGGGCCAGGGCGCGCTTGAGCACGGTCTGGATGCGGCCGCTGGCCTCGGCCGGGATCTCGACCTGGCCGGTGGTGCCGGCGTCGATCAGCTTGTCGACGTCGTTGGCGAACAGCATCGTGCGCTGCTCGGCCAGGACCGGCGCGGCGACGCTTTCGCTCAGCGGGGCGCTGGCGTGGAGCTGGTCGGCCGAATCGGCGGCCAGGCCGGTGGCGGCGAACGCCGGCCCGGGGCCCGCGAGCGCGGCGGCGGAAAGGACGAGGAGGAGCGCCGGAAGGCGGCGGCGGGTGGCGGCACGGCGGCCTTCGGCGGGGTCGTTCGGCGTCACGCGGCTTTCACGGCTGTCTGCAGCGCGTGATGGTGCCCCAGCGAACCGTGGGTTTTGTTCAAATTTCGTTATGAAAACGTGAAGACGTATGTGCCGCAGCTCACGTTTCAGTGCAGGACCCGTTTTGCGCCGGTGTAATGGTCGCGCCAGTACGGCCCGTCCAGGTAGTCCAGCCGGACCGTCCCGCCGGTGCTGGGCGCATGCACGAAGCGGCCTTCGCCGACGTAGATGCCGACGTGGCTGACCTGCCCGCGGTTGCCGAAGAACACCAGGTCGGCGGCGGCCAGGCGCTCGGGGGCGATCCGCGGCCCCTGGAACGCGGCGAGGTCGCGCGAGGTGCGGGGCAGGCGCAGGTCGAGCATGTCGCGGTAGACGTAGTTGACCAGGCCGCTGCAGTCGAAGCCGCCGTCGGGGGTGTTGCCGCCATAGCGGTACGGCGTGCCGACCAGGCTGATCGCGCGCATCAGCACCGCGTTCGCGGCGGCGGGATCGGCCGGCGCGTTGCGCGGCCAGCTGCGCGCGGCGACCGCGGCGTGCGACGGCCGGGTTCGCCGGACCTCGTCGTGCCCGCAGCCGGACAGCAGCGCCGCCAGCACGAGCGCCGCGACGGCGGCGGGCCGGCAGGTTGGCGCTGCGGCCGGCGAGCCCGGATAATGCGCGGCATCCATCACGGCCGGCATCTTGGCCGAACCCCCGCCCGACTGACAAGCGACGCCGCGTCGCCGCCAGCCGCCTGCCCGCAAGACGAGAACCGCATGAGCACCGAAGGCCTGAAGATCGAGAAGGACCGCGTCGTCCGCTTCCACTACACCGTGTCCGAGCAGGGCCGGGAACCCCTGGAAAGCTCGAAGGAGCGCGAGCCGCTGGCGATCCTGGCCGGCCACGGCAACATCATCCCGGGCCTGGAGAAGGCGATGGAGGGCCACGCGGCCGGCGACAGCTTCGGCGTCGACGTCGCGGCCGCCGACGCCTACGGCGAGCGCCGCGACGGGCTGACCCAGCGCGTGCCCAAGAAGCATTTCGGCCAGCAGAAGCTCGTCCCCGGCATGCAGGTCGTGCTTAACACCAACTTCGGCCCGCGCGCGGTGACCATCGAGAAGGTCGGCATGAGCGTGGTCGACGTCGACCTCAACCACCCGATGGCGGGCAAGGACCTGCACTTCGACATCGAGGTGGTCGAGGTGCGCGAGGCCAGCAAGGAAGAGATCGAGCACGGCCACGTCCACGGCGACGGCGGCCACGCGCACTGAGCCGGCGACGGCGCGCCGCCCCTGCGCTTCGCGGCGGCGGCCGCTTACACTTGCGCCATGGGCGAACGCGATGACGTGCTGGTGGTCGGTGGCGGGGTGATCGGGCTGGCCAGCGCATTGGCCCTGCTCGAGGCCGGCCGCGGGGTCCGCGTGCTGGAAGCCAGGACCGCCGGCAGCGGCAGCTCGCACGGCAACTGCGGCACCATCACCCCCAGCCACGCCGCGCCGCTGGCCGCGCCCGGCAAGGTCGCGCGCGCGCTGCGCTGGATGCTGACGCCGGACGCGCCGTTCTACGTCAAGCCGCGCCTGGACCCCGCGCTGTGGGGCTGGATGCTGCGCTTCGCGCGCCGCTGCAATGCGCGCGACTGGCGCACCGCGATGGCCGCGCGCGCGGCCATCCTCAAGGATTCGCGCGCGGCGCTGCCGGAATGGGTCGAGCGCTACGGCCTGCGCTGCGAGTACGCCGAGCAGGGCGTGGACTACGTCTTTCACCACGAGGGCGAGCTGGCGCACCTGGCGGCCGAGCTGCCGCCGCTGGCCGAGCTCGGCATCGAGGCCGAGGTGGTCGACGGCGCCGCCTACCTGCGCGACGAGCCGGCGCTGCGCGACGGCGTCGTCGGCGTCGTGCGGTTTCCCGGCGACGCGCGCCTGCGCCCGGACCGCTACGTCGCCGAGCTCGCGCGCGCCGTGCGCGAGGCCGGCGGCGCGATCGAGGAAGGCTGCGAGGTGCACGGGCTGGGCGACGACGGCGACGGCGTGCGCGTGGACACCTCGAACGGCATGCGCCGCGGCCGCGACGCGGTGCTCGCCACCGGCGCCTGGTCGCCGCTGCTGGCCAGGACCGCCGGCCTGGCGAAGGTGCCGGTGCAGCCGGGCAAGGGCTATTCGATCACCTACGACCGCCCGGCGCTGGCGCCGCGCCGGCCGATGGTGCTGTACGAGCGCAGCGTCTGCGTCACCACCTGGGACAGCGGCTACCGCCTGGGCAGCACGATGGAGTTCTCCGGCTACGACACCTCGCTCAACCGCCGCCGGCTGGATGCGCTCGAGCGCGGCGCGCGCGAATACCTGCACGAGCCGGTCGGGCCGGTGAAGCGCGAGGAGTGGTTCGGCTGGCGCCCGATCAGCGTCGACGACCTGCCGATCATCGGCCGCGTCGACGGCCACCGCCACGCCTGGATCGCCACCGGGCACGGCATGCTCGGCGTCAGCATGAGCACCGGCACCGCCGCGCTGGTCGCCGACCTGGTGTGCGGGCGTGAGCCGCGGCTCGATCCCGCACCGTACTCGCCGCAGCGCTTCGCATGAGCGCCTGCGACGCCGCGCGCGGTCTGGAATTCGACCTCGTCGTCGTCGGCGGCGGCTCGGGCGGGCTGGCCGCCGCGTTCCGCGCATCCGCGCACGGCGCGCGGGTGGCGCTGCTCGAGCCGGGCGAGCTCGGCGGCACCTGCGTCAACGTCGGCTGCGTGCCGAAGAAGGCGATGTGGCTGGCCGCGCACGTGGCCGAGCGGATCGAGCTGGCGGCACGGCTGGGCTTCGAGGGCCTGCGGTCCGAGGGCATGCCCGCGCCGAAGCTCGACTGGCGCGAGTTCGTCACCCACCGCCAGCGCTACATCGCCGGCATCCACGCCAGCTACCGCAGGCGCCTGGACGAGGCCGGCGTCGTCACCGTCGCCTCGCGCGGCCGGCTGCTGGACGCGCGCACGGTCGAATGCGCCGACGGCGTGCGCCTGCGCGCGCCGCACGTGGTGGTCGCCACCGGCGGACGGCCGCGCCGGCCGTCGATCCCGGGCGCGGAACTCGGCCTGGTGTCGGACGACTTCTTCCATTTCAGCGCCGCGCCCGCGCGGGTGGCGGTGGTCGGCGGCGGCTACATCGGCGTCGAGCTGGCGGGCGTGCTGGGCATGCTGGGCAGCGAGGTCGAGATGTTCGTCCGCGCGCCGCGGCTGCTGCAGGCCTTCGACGCCGAACTGGCCGCGCGGCTGCAGGACAACTACCGCCAGGCCGGCATCGCGCTGCACCTGGGGCGCGATGCGCGCGCGCTCGAGCGCGACGGCGGACGCGTGCGCGTGCACGACGGCGGCGGCGGGGCGGCGAGCTTCGATGCCGTGCTGTTCGCCACCGGACGGGAGCCGAACACCGAAGGCCTCGGCCTGGAGGCGGCCGGCGTCGCCCTGGATCCGTCGGGCCACGTCCAGGTCGACGAATGGCAGGACACCAGCGCCGAGGGCGTGCACGCGGTCGGCGACGTCACCGGCCGCGCCATGCTCACGCCCGTGGCGATCGCCGCGGCGCGCCGGCTGATGGACCGGCTGTTCGGCGGCATGCCGGACGCCAGGCTCGACTACGCCGACATCGCCACCGTGGTGTTCGCGCACCCGCCGCTGGCCGCGGTGGGCCTGACCGCGGAACAGGCGCGCGCCTTCCACGGCGACGACGTGCACGAATACCGCGCCGAGTTCCGCGCCATGCTGCACGCGCTGGCCGACGCCCCGCAGCGCAGCCTGTTCAAGCTGGTGTGCGTGGGCGCCGAGCGCCGCGTGGTCGGCATCCACCTGCTGGGCGAGGGCGCGGACGAGATCCTGCAGGGCTTCGCGGTGGCGCTGAAGAAGGGCATCGTGCTCGACGACCTGCGCGACACGGTGGCGATCCATCCGACCTCGGCCGAGGAAGTCGTGCTGATGCGTTGACCCTGGTCCCGTAGGAGCGCCCCATGGGCGCGATCGCTTTCGCCGGTCACGCGATCGCGCC
>JAYRKR010000075.1:0-17084 GCA_041905645.1 Luteimonas sp. | reverse complement strand
CCCCATGGGCGCGATGGCTTTTCGCCGGGAAAGCCATCGCGCCCATGGGGCGCTCCTACAAGGGGGCGGGCGTTGCGTCCACGAGGCATTCCCGCGGCATCGCGGCGCGGTAGGATCGACGGCATGACCGATCCCGCGACCGACCCCCTCGAGATCCTGTACGAAGGCGAATGGCTGCGCATGGTCCGCCGCGGCCACTGGGAATCGTGCGAGCGGACCCACGGCAAGGACGGCCTGGCGGTACTGGTGATCGCGGTGACGCCCGACGACCACGTGCTGTTCGTCGAGCAGTACCGCGTGCCGCTGGGCGCCCGCACCATCGAGATGCCCGCCGGCCTGGTCGGCGACGGCGATGCCGGCGACACCGTCGAGGCGGCCGCGCGCCGCGAGCTGATCGAGGAAACCGGCTGGGAAGCGGGCCGGGTCGACGTGCTGCTGACCGGTCCCACCACCGCGGGCATGAGCAACGAACGCATCGCCTTCGCCCGCGCCCGCGACCTGCGCAAGGTCGGCGACGGCGGCGGCGTGGACGACGAGAGGATCACCGTGCACAGCGTGCCGCGAAGCGAGGCCCCGGCGTGGCTGATGCGCAAGTACGCCGAAGGCTACGAGCTCGACCTCAAGCTCTGGGCCGGGCTCTGGATGATCGAGCACAACCCGGACGGCACGCCGGCCGATTGAGGTTCCGCAGCCCGATGGCAGGCGACCTGTGGGAGCGGCTCAGTCGCGCATCTGCTCCAGCTCCATCCCGCGGGTCTCGCGCACCGCCGCCAGCACGAACGCCAGCGAGATCAGCGCGAACGCGGCGTACAGTCCGTAGGCGAACGCCAGGCCGATCTCGGCCAGCTTGGGGAAAGTCGCGGTGATGGCGAAGTTCGCCAGCCACTGCGCCGCCGCGGCCACCGCGAGCGCGATCGCGCGGATGCGGTTGGGGAACATCTCGCCCAGCAGCACCCAGACCACCGGCCCCCAGCTCACGCCGAAGAACACCACGTACAGGTTGGCCGCCACCAGCGCGACCGGCCCGATGTTGCCCGGCAGCTGCAGGTCCGCGCCGCTGCCGGTGGCCTGCGAGAAGCACCAGGCCATCACCGCCAGCGTCAGCGCCATGCCGGCCGAGCCGACCACCAGCAGCGGCTTGCGGCCGACGCGGTCGACCAGCGCGATCGCCACCAGGGTCACCAGCACGTTCACGATCGAGGTCGCGACGGTGATGGTGAACGAATCGGACTCGCTGAAGCCGACCGAATGCCACAGCGTCGACGAGTAGTAGAAGATCACGTTGATGCCGACGAACTGCTGGAACACCGACAGCAGGATGCCGATCCACACCACCGGCAGCAGGCCGCCGCCGGGCCGGACCAGGTCGCGCAGGCGCGGACGATGCTCCAGCCGCAGGCTGGCGTCGATCTCGTCGACCTTGTGCTGCAGCGCCTCGCCCTCCTGCAGCCCCAGCACCTGCCGCAGCACGCCGGCCGCGGTGCCCTTGTCGCCCTTCGCGACGAGGTAGCGCGGCGACTCGGGCACGCCCAGCACCAGCAGACCGTAGGCCACCGCCGGCAGCGCCGCGACCAGGAACATCCAGCGCCACGCCGACAGCCCCAGCCACAGCGGCTGCGCGGCGCCGCCGGCCAGCCCGGCGAGCAGCGCGTCGCAGGCCAGCGCGGCGAAGATGCCGAGCACGATCGCCAGCTGCTGCATCGAGCCCAACCGTCCGCGCACGTGCGCCGGCGAGATCTCGGCGATGTAGGCCGGCGCGATCACCGAGGCCATGCCCACGCCGATGCCCCCGACCAGGCGCCAGAACACCAGGTCCCACACCCCGTGCACCAGGCCCGAGCCGATCGCGCTGGCGGTCAGCGCGACCGCGGCCACCTGCATCGCGCGCACGCGCCCCCAGCGGTCCGCGATCGGCCCCGCGTACCACGCGCCGAGCGCCGAGCCGAGCAGCGCGCACGAGACCGCGAAGCCGATCCGCGCCGCGTCGAGCGCGAAGTCGCCGCGGATCGCGTCGACCGCGCCGTTGATCACCGCGGTGTCGAACCCGAACAGGAACCCGCCCAGGGCCGCGACCGCGGCGATGGCGACGACGCGCGCGCTGGTGCGCCCGGGAACCGCGACGGCTGTGTTCATGCGCTGCCCTCCCGGCGGGACGGTCCGCCGCTCCGGGGGCGGACGTTACCCGGTTTGCGGTGCCCAGTCATGTGGGAGCGGCTTCAGCCGCGAGCTTTTACGGCGAAGTCCTGCGGCGAGCGGAAGCACCGCCGTCATTGCATACGTATGCGAAGAGGCGCGGCTCCATGATCCGGCCCTGGCAGAAGCGATGGGGCGTCGCGATGGGCAGCCGGGGCATCCAAACGGAAGGCGTCGCGACTTCCGTCGCTCCCACGAAATACCGATCCTCGCTGTCGGGTACGCCAAGGATCGCGGCTGAAGCCGCTCCCACATTCTCCCGCGCCGCTCAGGCGGCGGCGAAGGCGTCCGTCGCCCGCACCAGCGCGTCGGTGTTCTCGGCCTCGAACGCCGAATGGCCCGAGGCCGGCGAAATCGCCAGTTCGGCCTTCGGCCAGGCCTTGTGCAGGTCCCAGGCGTTCTGCACCGGGCAGACCACGTCGTAGCGGCCGTGGACGATGATGCCGGGGATGTCGGCGATCCTCGGCGCATCGCGCAGCAGCTGGTCGTCGGCCTCGAAGAAGCCGCCGTTGACGAAGTAGTGGTTCTCGATCCGCGCGAACGCCAGCGCGAAGCTCGCGTCGGCGTGACTGTCGGCGAAGTCCGGATCGACGTGCAGGAAGCTGGTCGCGCCCTCCCACACGCTCCAGGCGCGGGCGGCGGCCAGGCGCACCGACTCGTCGTCGCTGGTCAGCCGTCGGTGGTAGGCCGAGATCAGGTCGTGGCGCTCCACCGGGGGAATCGCGTTGACGTAGTGCTCCCAGGCATCCGGGAACAGCCGCGAGGCGCCCTGCTGGTAGAACCATTCGAGCTCCCAGCGGCGCAGCATGAAGATGCCGCGCAGCACCAGCTCGGCGACGCGCTCCGGGTGCCGCTGCGCGTAGGCGAGCGCCAGCGTCGAACCCCACGAGCCACCGAACACCTGCCACTTGCCGACGCCCAGCTTCACCCGCAGCTTCTCGATGTCCTCGACCAGGTCCCAGGTGGTGTTGTCCACCAGGTCGGCATGCGGCGTCGAACGACCGCTGCCGCGCTGGTCGAACAGCACGATGCGGTACTTCGCCGGGTCGTGGAAGCGCCGCATCTTGGCGCTGCATCCGCCGCCCGGGCCGCCGTGCAGCAGCACCACCGGCTTGCCGTCCGGGTTGCCGCACTGCTCGAAGTAGAGCGTGTGGCGGCCGTCGACCGCGAGCGTGCCGGTCTCGTAGGGCTCGATCTCGGGATACAGCGTGCGCATGCGGGGCCTCTGGCGTTCGTTGGCAACGGCGCGGGGAGTCTAGCAGCCGCGCAATGCGATCCGCCTCGTAGGAGCGCCCCAGGGGGGCGCTGGCTTTCGCGGTTCCCCCCACCCGCCCCCAGGGGGCGCTCCTACAAGGGCGACCTGCGGCCGAGCGTGACGCGATCGCGACCCTCGAGGTCGCGATGCGTTTCCACCCCGGCGAAACCGGCCGCGTGCAGCAGCGTGCGCGCCGCCTCGCTCTGTTCCCAGCCGTGCTCGAACAGCAGCCAGCCGCCGGGACGCAGGTGCGCGGGCGCGTCGCGGACGATGGCGCGGATCGCGTCGAGGCCGTCGACGCCGGACGCCAGCGCGTCGCGCGGCTCGAAGCGCAGGTCGCCCTGGCGCAGGTGCGCATCGTCGTCGGCGATGTACGGCGGGTTGCTGGCGATCACGTCGAAGCGTTCGCCGGCCAGCGGCTGCAGCCAGTCGCCGGCACGGAACAAGACGTTGCCGACGCCCAGCGCCGCCGCGTTGCCGCGCGCGACCTCGAGCGCGCCGGCGCTGCGGTCGGTGGCCACGACCGTCGCCAGCGGGCGTTCCTGCGCGATCGCCAGCGCGATCGCGCCGCTGCCGGTGCCGAGGTCGGCCACGCGCGTCCCTGCATCCACCGGGATGCGCGCCAGCGCCAGTTCCACCAGCAGTTCGGTTTCCGGGCGCGGGACCAGCGTGTCGGGCGTCACCGCCAGGTCGAAGCGCCAGAAGCCGCGCCGTCCGACCAGGTAGGCGACCGGTTCGCCGGCGGCCCGGCGCGCGACGAGCGCGTCGAAGCGCGCCGCGGCCTCCACCGGCACCGCTGCGTCGCCGTGCGCGTAGAGCCAGCCGCGGTCGCGTCCCAGCACGTGCGCGAGCAGCAGGGCCGCCTCGCCGGCCTCGATGCGGCCACGCGCCCGCTGCAGGCAGGCATCGGCCGTGGCCGCATTCATGGCGACGCCCCACCCGCGATGCCGCAAGGCTCCACAAGGCGGCGGCTATCGGACACGGCAATACGGCACCGTGGCGCTGCCGCCCCGATGGCGGACGCCGGGCTGCCCTGGGAACAGGGCCGCGACCTGCCGGCGCGATTAATTTCCATTCGAATCAATGCCTTGTCGCCACGGTGATTTATACGTCTGGAAGAAACCCAATCAATAGGTTGAACCTATCGATAGAATAATTATAATCAATTTAACTAATTGATAGATGCCGCCTAAACTCGTCCCGTCGCCGGCAGCCTGCCGGCCTTTTCCTGCAACCAACCGAGGAACCCCATGTCCGTCATCAATACCGAAATCAAGCCCTTCCGGGCCACCGCCTACCAGAACGGCGAGTTCATCGAGGTCACCGACGCCGACCTGAAGGGCAAGTGGTCCGTAGTGGTGTTCTACCCGGCCGACTTCACCTTCGTCTGCCCGACCGAGCTGGAGGACCTGGCCGTCAACCACGACGAGTTCAAGAAGCTGGGCGTGGAAATCTACAGCGTCTCCACCGACACCCACTTCTCGCACAAGGCCTGGCACGACACCTCCGACGCGATCGGCAAGATCGGCTATCCGATGATCGGCGATCCCACCGGCGCGATCACCCGTAACTTCGAGGTGATGCGCGAGGACCAGGGCCTGGCCGACCGCGGCACCTTCATCGTCGACCCGCAGGGCGTGATCCAGGCCGTCGAGGTCACCGCCGAGGGCATCGGCCGCGACGCCCGCGAGCTGCTGCGCAAGGTCAAGGCCGCCCAGTACGTGGCCGCGCACCCGGGCGAGGTCTGCCCGGCCAAGTGGAAGGAAGGCGAGAAGACCCTGAAGCCGTCGCTCGACCTGGTCGGCAAGATCTAAGCCGCACACCGTTCCCATCCCCGCACAGACGGGGGTGGGGATGGACCGGAATCCGTGCCCGCCGGCGCGGCTTGCGGTGCATCCCCACGCCGGCGGCGGCCCGTCCGCGACGGGACGCACGCCCTCGCCTTGCCTACACGAGGAGACTCCGCGCCATGCTCGACCAGGACATGAAGACCCAGCTCAAGGCCTACCTGGAGCGCCTGCAGCGCCCGGTGGCGCTGGTCGCCTCGGTCGACGACGGCGACGGCTCGCGCGAGCTGCTCGAGCTGCTCGAGGACATCCGTGCGCTGTCCGACCTGATCCGCGTGGAAGTGCGCCGCGACGACGCGGAGCGCAAGCCCTCGTTCGCCGTCACCTCGCCCGGCCACGACATCCGCCTGCGCTTCGCCGGCCTGCCGATGGGGCACGAGTTCACTTCGCTTGTGCTGGCGCTGCTGCAGGCCGGCGGACATCCGTCGAAGGCGGCGCCGGCGCTGCTCGACCAGGTGCGCGCGCTGCAAGGCGAATTCCGCTTCGAAACATATTTCTCGCTCTCGTGCCAGAACTGCCCTGACGTGGTGCAGGCGCTGAACCTGATGGCGGTGCTCAACCGCAACGTGAGCCACGTCGCCATCGACGGCGCGCTGTTCCAGGACGAGGTCGAGGCGCGCGGGATCATGTCGGTGCCGTCGGTGTACCTCAACGGCGAGCCGTTCGAGCAGGGCCGGATGACGCTGGAGCAGATCGTCGCGAAGCTCGACACCGGCTCCGCCGAGCGCGAGGCAGCGGAAATCGCCGACAAGGACGTGTTCGACGTTCTGGTCGTCGGCGGAGGCCCGGCCGGCGCCGCGGCGGCGATCTACGCCGCACGCAAGGGCATCCGCACCGGCGTGGTCGCCGAGCGCTTCGGCGGCCAGGTGCTGGACACGATGGCGATCGAGAACTTCGTCTCGGTGCAGGAAACCGAGGGGCCGAAGCTGGCCGCGCAGCTGGAGCAGCACGTGCGCCAGTACGAGGTCGACATCATGAACCTGCAGCGCGCCCGCGCGCTGTCGCAGGACGGGGACGGCCTCACCGCGGTGGAACTCGAGAGCGGCGCGACGCTGCGCGGCCGCAGCGTGGTGCTGTCCACCGGCGCGCGCTGGCGGCAGCTGGGCGTACCCGGCGAGGACCAGTACCGCAACAAGGGCGTGGCCTATTGCCCGCACTGCGACGGCCCGCTGTTCAAGGGCAAGCGCGTGGCGGTGATCGGCGGCGGCAATTCCGGCGTCGAGGCGGCGATCGACCTGGCCGGCATCGTCGACCACGTCACCCTGCTGGAGTTCGACGCGAAGCTGCGCGCCGACGAAGTGCTGCAGCGCAAGCTGCGCAGCCTGCCCAACGTGCGCATCATCACCTCCGGCCAGACCACCCAGGTGCTCGGCGACGGCCAGCGCGTCAACGGCCTGGTCTATCGCGACCGTGCCGGCGGCGACGCACACCGGATCGAGCTGGAGGGCGTGTTCGTGCAGATCGGCCTGCTCCCCAACACCGAGTGGCTCAAGGGCACGCTGGCGCTGTCGCCGCGCGGCGAGATCGAGGTCGACGCGGCCGGGCGCACGTCGCTGCCGGGCGTGTTCGCCGCGGGCGACGCCACCACCACGCCGTACAAGCAGATCGTCACCGCGATGGGCGACGGCGCCAAGGCGGCGCTGAGCGCGTTCGACCACCTGATCCGCAGCAGCCCGGTCGAGGAAGCCGCGGCCGCCTAGGCCGCGGCCCGCCGGGGCGGCGGCGCGAAGCAAGGGAGCAGACCATGAACCTGCGCGACCTCAAGTACTTCGTCGCCCTCGCCGACCACCTGCACTTCGGCCGCGCGGCGGCGGCGAGCTTCGTCAGCCAGCCGACGCTGTCGACGCAGATCCGCAAGCTCGAGGAGGAGCTCGGCGTCGCCCTGGTCGAACGCGCGCCGCGCAAGGTGATGCTGACCCCGGCCGGGCGCGACGTCGCCGCGCGCGCGCGCCGCATCGTCGCCGACGTCGAGCAGATGCGCGAGGCCGCGCGCCGCAGCCGCGACCCCGAGGCGGGCACGGTCACGCTCGGCATCTTCCCCACGCTCGGCCCCTACCTGCTGCCGCACGTGGTGCCCCGGGTCCGCGCACGCTTCCCCCAGCTGGAGCTGCTGCTGGTGGAGGAGAAGAGCGACGTGCTGCTCTCGCGCCTGCACGAGGGCCGCCTGGACGCCGCGCTGCTGGCGCTGCCGGTGCCCGACGAGCAGCTGCACGTCGAGTTCCTGTTCGAGGAGCCGTTCGTGCTCGCGGTCCCGGAAGCGCACGCGCTGGCGGGCCGCGACTCGCTGGCGCTGCGCGACCTGGCCGACGAGCGCCTGCTGCTGCTCGCCGACGGCCACTGCATGCGCGAACAGGCGCTGGACGTGTGCCACCTGTCCGGCGCCAGCGAGAAGGCCGAGTTCCAGGCCACCAGCCTGGAGACGCTGCGCCAGATGGTCGCCGCCAACGTCGGCGTGACCCTGCTGCCGACGCTGGCGGTGAAGCCGCCGGTGGCGCGTTCGGACAGCATCCACCTGGTCGGATTCCGCGACCCGCCGCCCAGCCGCCGGATCGCGATGGTCTGGCGCAGGAGCTCGGCGATGGGTGACTTCCTCGCCAAGCTGGCCGGCGTCTTCCGCGACCTGCCGCCCGGCCTGCTGGCGCCGGCGGCCGGCGCCGCGCCGCGGACGGATGCCGCCGCCGGCGCATGAAGCGGCATGGGGCGGCGACGGCTTGCATGACCGTGCTCGGATGGCCGCGGGCTCCCGGGCCGCCTGCTTTCACAGTTGCCGGAACAAACGGCGTCGCGACTTCCGTCGCTCCCACAATGCGCCCGGCCACGGACCTGCTGCGGCGCCGGCGCCGGGGTATCGTGCGATGGATGCTGCTGCAGCGAAGCGGGAGGACCGGCATGGGCACGATCGCGGTGGTGATGATCGACGGTGTCGCCGACTGGGAAATCGGCACGGTCCTGGCGGCCGCGCACGGCTGGTTCGGCGACCTGGTCCAGGTCGCGTCCATCGACGGCGCGCGCGTCACCTCGATCGGCGGCGTGCGCATCCAGCCGGCGGCCGCGCTCGCCGACCTCGCGCCGCTCGACGCCGACCTGTGGCTGCTGCCGGGCAGCGATCGCTGGCTCGACGGCGCGATCCCGGCGCTCGGCGATGCGCTGCGCGCGCGTGCGGCCGCGGGCAGGCCCGTTGCCGCGATCTGCGGCGGGACGGTCGCGCTGGGCCACGCCGGCCTGCTCGACGACCGCGCCCACACCAGCAACTCGCTGCAGTTCCTGCGCGACCACGTGCCCGGCTACGCGGGCGCCGCGCGCTATCGCGAGTCGGCGGTGGCGAGCGAAGGCGGGATCGTCACCGCGCCGGGCACCAGCCCGGTCGGATTCGCCTGCGCCTGCCTGCGATCGCTGCATCCGGACCGGGAGGCGGACATCGCGCAGGTCCGGACGATGTTCGCCGCAGAGTTCGCCGGGCAAGGCGAGTAGCGCCTTCCCCGGAGGGCCATGGACGCCCGGCCCGGGAAACGCCGATCCCCGGCCTCCCGGCAGCTCACCCCCGGCATGCGCCGCTCGTCCGCTCCGATCCGGCGCATCGCTGTGGCTTCCGAGCGGGCGTGGCCCGGATCCGCCGATGGCCGTCACGACGTCGAGGCGCAGGGCGCCGGCCTAAACCGCCTGTCTAAGCCGCCTGTTCCGGCAACCGCGAGCGCCCCTTCAGGCTGGCCAGGAAGATGCCGCCGAGGCTGAGCCCCAGGCCCAGCCATTCGCGCGGCGCGGTGGCGCGATCGAACAGCCAGACGTCGAGCACGAACGCCACCACCGGCTGCAGCAACAGCAGCAGGCCGACCAGCGCCACCCGCAGCCGCGCCATCGCCCGCGAGATCAGGATCCAGCTGATGCAATGGCCGAACCCCGCCAGCGCCAGCAGCGCCAGCAGCGACTTCGGCGACGGGATCGCGAACGACGCCCCCTCGGCCAGCCCCACGCCGCCCAGGCACGCCGCGCTGACCAGCGCCGCGACTCCCAGCACCTGCGCCACCGGTGCCGCCGCCGCGCGGTCGGCGTGCGCCTCGCGCTGCGTGCGCCGCAGGCACAGGTTGTAGGCGGCGTAGCACACCCCGGTGCCCAGCCCCAGCCACACGCCCCAGCGGTACTGCGGCGACAGCCGCGGCCAGTCCGCGCCCAGCATCAGCCACAGCCCCGCGAAGGCCAGCAGCAGGCCGGCGACGAAGCGCGGGCCGAGCCGTTCGTGGAAGAACAGCACGCCCGCCAGCGCCATGAAGAACACCTGCGCATTGCCCAGCAGCGTCGCCAGGCCCGGACCGACCAGCAGGATGCTGCGGTGCCACATCCAGAGATCGGCGGCGAACGCGACGCCGGTGACGGCGATCCATCCCCAGGCCCGCGGCGGCAGCGGTTGCCGGCTGCCGCTCGCCGCCACCCATCCCAGCAGCAGCACGCCGGAGAACAGCATCCGCCAGAACGCCGACACCGTCGGCGGCGTCGCCGCCAGCTCCACCATGATCCCGTTGGTGCCGATGATCGCGGCGCCGGCCAGCATCCAGGCCAGGGCGCGGGGTTCGCTGCGCGTGGAAGGCATCGTCTCTCGCGGATGGCGCCGCCGGCATGGCGACGGGGCATGTTAGATCCTCGCAGGAGCGGCCTCGGCCGCATGGTCCCGTCGCCGGCGGACGTTCGCGGCCGCATCCGGCCGCCCCGGATCGCGCGATCGACCGGTTCGCCGGCTCAGCTGAACACCGCCGGCGCCACGTGCACGCAGTTGCGCCCGCTGCGCTTGGCCGTGTACAGCGCCTTGTCGGCGCGCTCGATGGTGTCGGCCGGCCGGGCGTCCCCGGCGAAGCGGGTGGCCACGCCGACGCTCACGGTCAGGCGCAGCGCCTGCCCTTCCCACTCCTTCACCAGCCGTTCGACCTCGGCGCGCAGCTGCTCCCCGGCCACGCGCGCGGCCGCGCCGCCGCGGCCGGGCAGCACCGCGATGAACTCCTCGCCGCCGTAGCGCCCGAACAGGTCGCCCTCGCCCAGGGCCGCGCGCAGCGTGCGCGCGACGGTGCGCAGGCATTCGTCGCCGCAGGCGTGACCATATTTGTCGTTGATGGCCTTGAAATGGTCCATGTCGACGAAGAGCACCGAGATCGGCTGGCCGTCGCGCTCGGCCTCGCCGAAGCTGCGGACCAGCCACTGGTCGATGGTGCGGCGGTTGAAGGTGCCGGTCAGGGCGTCGAGCTCGGCCGAACGCCGCAGCTGGATCGCCGCCAGCGCCTGGTCGACGTGGAGGAGGGTAAGCCGTGCGAACTCGCCGGCCAGCGCCAGCTCCTCGGTGGTGAAGCCCTCGCCGCCGGCGCGCTCGAGCAGCAGCATGCCCCAGGCCGGAGCGCGGATCTGCAGCGGGACCAGGGCCTCCATCGCGACCCCGTTGCCGGCCCCCACCGTCACCGGCTGCTGCAGCGGGATGCCGTTGGCCGCATGGCGCTTGAGCGCGAGCTCGCGCTTGCCGGCCTGCGCCTCGACTTCCGCCTTGCGCGAAGCCGGCACCACCACCTGGACGTCCTGGCCGTGGTAGCCGCGCGCCAGCACCAGCGCGTTCTCCGCGCGCACCAGCGGGGCGAGGTGGTCGAGCAGCAGGCGGAAGGCGGTCCATTCGATGTCGCCCTCGGTGCAGGCGCGCAGCTTGGCCTGCAGGGCGCCGTTGAGGTCCGCGCGCGTCGCCTCGCGCTGCATGCGGCGCTCCGAGTCCAGCCGCGCCAGCTGGTCGCGGTCGCGCTGGTCGCGGTAGTCGCCGATGCGGCTGATCATGCCGACGGCGAGGACCGCCATCGCCGCCGCCAGTCCGACCTGGGCCCCGGGGCGCAGCCAGGGGTGATCGCCCAGGTAGCCGCGCAGCACCAGCTCGCCGGCCGCCCCGCCGGCGACGGTCAGCGTCGCCAGCGCCAGCAGCAGCCAGGCCATCGGGATGGCGCGCCGTGCCGCGTCGGCCACCAGCAGCAGGCAGGCGCCGGCGCAGGCGGCGCGCGCGAGCGCCGCGACCGGCTGCAGCCATGGCAGCAACACCGGCAGGTCGAGCAGGCACAGCGCCGCCAGCGTCGCCAGCGCGATGCAGCCGTAGTCGACGGCTCGCGCCAGGTCCGGGTGCGCGTGGCGGGTGCCCGCGTAGCGCAGCAGCAGCTGCGGCAGCGAAGCGCACAGCAGGAACTGCAGCGCCAGCAGCCCCTGCGCGCCCCACGCCGCCAGCCAGCGCAGCCCGTCGACCTGGTAGAGATGGCCGTTGACCGCCGCGAGCGCCAGCAGGGTCAGGGTGGCGCAGCCGAACAGGGTCAGGAACAGCCGGTCGCGCGCCGCCGAGAACAGCGCCAGGGCGAGCAGCGCGATGGTGAACAGGCTGGCGTAGATCGTCGCGCTGATCGCCACGCCGCGCCGCTCCACCTGCCAGGCTTCCGCATTGGCGAGCAGCCGCGGCCGCAGCACCGTCGACAGGCCGCCGCGCGCGCGCATCTCGAGTTCCACCGTCCCCCGCCAGTCGTAGGGGAGCGGGAACAGGTAGCCGCTCGGCAGCGACCCGGCGTCCGCCTGCGGCCGGAAGAATCCCCGCTCCACGCTGCGCCAGCGCCCGCGCGCGAGCTGCACGCTGTCGACCGGGTTGCGCTCCATCCAGAGCATCCACGGCGCGCGGCCGGACGCCTTGCGGGGCAGGTCGAAGCGAAGCCGCACCGCGACCTCGCCCCGACCGGGACCACCGACCATCAGCGCGTGGCCGTCCGCCGCGAGCACGGGCAGCGTTCCGTTCGCGCCGGACAGCGGCTGCAGCAGCACCGGCGCCGTTTCCGGCCCCGGCAGGCCGCCTGCGACCGCGCTGGCGAACAGCGCGAGCAGCATCAGCAGGCCGCCGGCCACCAGCCATTCGTGGGAGGCGCCGCGCAGCCGCATCAACGGGCGCCCCCCGGCTGGCCGTCCCGCGCGCGCGGAACGGCCGCGCGAAGCGCCGGCCACCGGTCGCATGCGATCGTCGCGTTGCGCGGCCCTGTCTCCATCCCCCCCCCTTTTCGATACGTGGCCGTACGCAACTAGCGTGCCAGCCGCCGCGGCCGGCGCAGCGGCTGCCCTCCATCGAACGGAGAGGATGCCGCATTGGTGCCCGCAGGCTCGGCTAAACTGTTGTTTTCGCCCAGCTCCCCGCCATGACCCATGCCACCGCCCCCGGTCCGGCCGCCGCCGCCGGCGACGCCGCCCCGCCCGCCGAGAAGCAGGACTTCATCCGCCAGATTGTCCGCCAGGACCTGGCCGCGGGCCGCCATGCCGCGATCCGCACCCGCTTCCCGCCCGAGCCCAACGGCTACCTGCATATCGGCCACGCCAAGGCGATCTGCCTGGACTTCGGCATCGCCGCCGAGTTCGGCGGGCTGTGCAACCTGCGCTTCGACGACACCAACCCGGCGAAGGAAGACCCCGAGTTCGTGCAGGCGATCCAGGACGACGTGCGCTGGCTCGGCTTCGACTGGGCCAGCCTGCGCCACGCCTCGGACTACTTCGAGGTCTACTACCTGGCCGCCGAGAAGCTGATCCGCCAGGGCGACGCCTTCGTCTGCGACCTGACCCCGGAGCAGATCCGCGAATACCGCGGCACCCTCACCGAGCCCGGTCGCGACTCCCCCTGGCGCAACCGCGGCGTCGAGGAGAACCTCGACCTGTTCCGGCGCATGCGCGCGGGCGAGTTCCCGGACGCCTCGCGCACGCTGCGCGCCAGGATCGACATGGCCAGCGGCAACATGAACCTGCGCGATCCCGCGCTGTACCGGATCAAGAAGGTCGCCCACCAGAACACCGGCGATGCCTGGCCGATCTACCCGATGTACGACTTCGCGCACTCGCTGGGCGACGCGGTCGAGGGCATCACCCATTCGCTGTGTACGCTCGAGTTCGAGGACCACCGCCCGCTGTACGACTGGTGCGTGGACAAGGTCGACCTCGCGCACACGCCGGAACTGCTGGCGCCGCTGCTGGCGAAGGGCCTGCCGAGCGAGGCGGCCAAGCCGCGCCAGATCGAGTTCTCGCGCCTGAACATCAACTACACCGTGATGAGCAAGCGCAAGCTGGTCGCGCTGGTCGGCGAAGGCCTGGTGGACGGCTGGGACGACCCGCGCATGCCGACCCTGCAGGGCCTGCGCCGGCGCGGCTACACGCCCGCGTCGCTGCGCCTGCTGGTCGATCGCGTCGGCATCAGCAAGCAGAACTCGGTGATCGACTTCTCGGTGCTCGAGGGCTGCCTGCGCGAGGACCTCGACGCCCACGCGCCGCGGCGCATGGCGGTGCTCGATCCGCTGAAGCTCGTCCTGTCCAACCTGCCGGAAGGCCACGCCGAGACCCTGACCTTCCCCGACCATCCGAAGGACGAGGCCATGGGCACCCGCGAGCTGCCGTTCTCGCGCGAGCTGTGGATCGAGCGCGACGACTTCGCCGAGGTACCGCCGAAGGGCTGGAAGCGGCTCGTGCCCGGCGGCGAGGTGCGCCTGCGCGGCGCGGGCATCGTGCGCTGCGACGAGGTGGTGAAGGATGCCGAAGGCGACGTCGTCGAGCTGCGCGGATGGCTCGACCCCGAGTCGCGCCCCGGCATGGAAGGCGCCAACCGCAAGGTCAAGGGCACGATCCACTGGGTCGACGCCACCCGCGCGGTGCCGGCGCAGGTGCGCCTGTACGACCGCCTGTTCTCGGTCGCCGATCCCGACGACGAGAGCGAAGGGAAGACCTACCGCGACCACCTCAACCCGGATTCACGCAGGGTGGTGCAGGGTTACGTCGAACCCGCGGCGGCGGGGGCCGAGCCGGAAACGAGCTTCCAGTTCGAACGCACCGGCTATTTCGTTGCCGACCGCCGCGACCATCGTCCCGGTGCACCGGTGTTCAACCGCAGCGTCGGCCTCCGCGATACCTGGTCCGAGAAGCAGTGACGCAGAAGGGAGAATGACCATGCGCCGGATCCCGACCATCCTCGCCGCGACCTGCCTGTGCGCGCTGCTGGCCGCCTGCGCGGCGCCGGCGACCAGCGGCGACGGCCCGCAGGATCCCGCGGCGAAGGCGCCGCCGAAGATGTCGCGCCCGCTGCCGCCCAACCGCGTGCGCGAGGCGCCGGCGCTGGACTACGCCTGCAAGGCCGACGCCGACTGCACGGTCAAGAACGTGGGCAACTGCTGCGGGGCGATGCCCGCCTGCGTCAACAAGGACAGCCCGGTCGATCCGGCCGCGGTGCAGGCGCAGTGCGCGAAGGACGGCCGGATGGGCGTCTGCGGCTTCCGCGAGGTCAGCAGCTGCAGCTGCAACGCCGGCCGCTGCGAGCCGGCCGGCGCCGAGCGCATGCGCCTGCCGCTCGAGGAAACGAAGGAGCCGGCCCGCTGATGCTGTACGCGCAGGTCCACCTCACCCTGCCGGCCTGGGTGCACGACGCGGTCGACGCCTCGCGCGCGTACGCCACCGACGAGGAGAAGGTCGCGCTGGCGATCGAACTCTCGCGCCTCAACCTGGAGGCCGGCACCGGCGGCCCGTTCGGCGCGGTGGTGTTCAACGCGGACGACCGCATCGTCTCCGCCGGCGTCAACGTGGTGCTGCCGCAGAACACCTCGCTGGCGCACGCCGAAAACATGGCCTACCTGCTCGCCCAGCAGCGCCTGCAGCGCGCGCGCCTGAACCGCGACGAGGCCGGCGAGCCGGACGGCCGCTATACCCTGGCCACCTCGTCGCAGCCTTGCTGCCAGTGCTACGGCGCCACCGTCTGGGCGGGCATCGACCGCCTGCTGATCGGCGCGCGCGCGCAGGACGTGATGGCGCTGACCGAGTTCGACGAGGGCCCGCTGCCGGCGGACTGGGTCGGCGAACTGGAGAAGCGCGGGATCGAGGTGGTGCGCGACCTGCAGCGCGACGACGCGCGCGCGGTGCTGCGCGCGTACGGCGAGCGCGGCGGCCGGCGCTATTGACCTCGTGAAAGCGGCTTCGGCCGCGCGCTCCCGATCCCGGCGCCGCCAGGGGGCTCGCGGCTCTCGCGGCTGAAGCCGCTCCCACATGGGCGACATCCCGAACGACATTCCATGACCGGACTGCTCTGCTACTGCCGCGCCGGCTTCGAGCCCGAGCTTGCCGCCGAGCTGACCGCACGCGCCGCCGAGGCGGGATACGCAGGCCATGCGCGCACCGAGCGCGGCAGTGGTTTCGTGGTGTTCGCCTGCGAGCAGGCCGGCGCGCTGTCGCGCGCGCTGCCCTGGCGCGGGCTCGTGTTCGCGCGGCAGAAGCTGCAGTTGCTCGCGGAACTGCGCGGGCTGGACCCGAAGGACCGGATCGCGCCGATCGTCGCGGCGCTGCAAGCGGGTGCAACCGGACCGCATCCGGCCTACGGCGCCTTGCTGGTGGAGCATCCCGACAGCGACGACGGCAAGCCGCTGGCCGGGCTGGCGCGCGCGTTCGGCAACGCGCTGCGGCCGGCGCTGCGCAAGGCCGGGCTGCTGGCCGCGGTCGAAGGCGCGTCGCTGCCGCGCCTGCACGTGTGCTTCGTCGCCGGCGACCACGCGTTCGTCGCGCAGGCCGGTCCCGCCGACGGCGCGCCGTGGCCGCTCGGCATCCCGCGCCTGCGCCTGCATCCGGACGCGCCGTCGCGCTCGGCGCTCAAGCTGGAGGAGGCGCTGCTGGCGCTGCTCGACGACGGCGAACGCGCGCGCCTGCTGCGCGAGGGCATGGCGGCGGCCGACCTCGGCGCCGCGCCCGGCGGCTGGACCTGGGTGCTCGCGCGCCACGGCCTGCGCGTGAGCGCGATCGACAACGGCCCGCTGCGGCAGCACGTGCTCGACACCGGCCTGGTGGAGCACCTGCGCGCCGACGGCTTCCGCTGGCAGCCGCCGCGGCCGCTGGACTGGATGGTCTGCGACATGGTCGAGCAGCCGCGGCGCGTCGCCGAGCGCATGGCGACCTGGCTTCGCGAAGGCTGGTGCCGGCAGGCGGTCTTCAACCTCAAGCTGCCGATGAAGAAGCGCTGGGACGAAACCAGGCTGTGCCTGGACCTGTTCGCCGAGCAGGCGCGCACGCCGCTCGCGATCCGCGCGCGGCAGCTCTACCACGACCGCGAGGAGATCACCGTCTTCGCCGCGCCCCGGACCGGCTAGGCCCGCGGCGCGAGCGGTACAGCCGGCGTTGGGGAAGCGCGGAAACTTCCGGGCATTCAGTCGCCGTTTCCGCGGATTGACGCCGAATTCATTGTGCTGCTCCTAGCGTTCGACGCGCCGATCCACGGCAGGAGCAGGATCCCATGAAACCTTCGAACAAGACCCGGCTCGCACTCGCCACGCTGGCCGTGCTGGCGGCCGGCGCCGTGCACGCGCAGTCCACCATCGAGTCGGCGCAAAGCAAGCCGCGGACCGATGCGAGCGCGCAGGCGGCGGTCTCGGACGCGCAGGCGGCGCGCACGCAGGCGCAGGCCGCGCGACAGGCAGCGCGACAAGCCGAAGCGAGCCGGCGCGCGGGCGCGGCAACCAGGGACGGCGCGGCGATGGCCGACTACCAGGCCTACCAGGCCAACCAGTCCTCGCTGCAGGCGCAGGCCGCCGCGAACGCCGCGCTCAACGCGGCGAACGAGGCCAACGGCGCCAGGTCCGCCGCGCACAGCGGCACCGCGCAGCACGACGACGCCATGATCCGCGGCAGCCGGTCGGCCGGCGAGGCGCGCGCCGCATCGGACGCCGCCGCCGCCGCCGCGGCCAGCGCCGCGAGCGCGGCGCAGGCGGCGCAGGCGGCCGCGACCGCCCCGCCGCCTC
>JAYRKR010000074.1:0-17389 GCA_041905645.1 Luteimonas sp. | reverse complement strand
CTCTGGTTTGTCAATGGTCGCAGGCGTAATGGCTGGTGCCTGGCTTGTCTCAATCATCATCGGGTCGCGGCCTAACAATTCGTTCAAGCCGAAGCCGCTTCGCGGCTCGGCTTAACTCAAGCGTTAGGGCGCACATGGAACCTCTATCGGTACTTGTAGGCTATGGAGCAGACAAGCTCATCGAGCTTGGTGAGCATCTGGTCCGCAAGCACGTCATCGAGAGATGGACTCGCAAACGAGCTATTGAGTTCTACCGAGAGTTTTGCGCCAGCCTGCTTTTAGACAATCCAAGCAACGCTACCCTGCAAGAAATGCTAGATGAGCTTCTAGGTGATGAGGCGCGCTCCGAGCTTGTTTTTGAGGCCTACAGGCTGGTCTGTCTTGCAAAGTCCAAGACCATTGGCCCACGCATCATTGCGGTTCTCGTCGCCCACATAGTCCAAGGCACTGGTGTTGCTGACGAGGAAGAAGAGGCGTTGCTGGCAGCAGCCGAACAACTCTCCGACAGCGAACTTCTGTCCTTCAGCTCTGAACTGCTAGAGCTGGGAGCACCCAATCAGCATGGCGAGATCACAGTTACGCTTGACACGCGTCGGATTGATTCAAATTACAGCGATAGCCGTGTTGAGATCAGCCGCGGCTCGCTCGTTGACGTGTACGGACTCTGGGCGGAAAAGCTCAGGTCTCTTGGCTTCTTGACGGAGTTCGTGTCCGAACGAACGTTTCGATACACAGAAGATTCTGAGCGCCACATTGACACGGATGGTTCAGTCCGTGAGATCACTTGGAGTGTGGTTTTCAGTTCTTCAAGTAACAGACTTGCAGAGCTCGTGCGACGGGTAGCTAACGAATGTGCACCCTAACAAATTCATTCAAGCCGACGCCGCTTCGCGGCGCGGCTTAATTCAAGCGTTAGGGCTCATGTGGAAGATCTTCGCAACTGCTTTAACAGCCTTCTTGTTTGCGTCCACCAATGCGGTCGCAAAAGATCGGCCAATGGTTGGATTCACATCATTTGGATCAGTTCGTATTGGGATGTCCGCGGAACAGCTAGAAGCTGCCCTTAACACTTCGATCATCCGCACGGATCCAGATAGCGGAGAGGACAGCTGCTATTACGTCGAGCCTGCAAATGACAAGAATGGCGTGTCTTTCATGCTTCTCGATGGACATTTGGCTCGTATTGATGTGTCAAAACCTGGGACAAGTACACGATCTGGTGCGACAGTTGGCATGTCGCAGCAACGGGTACTACAAATTTATGGGGCGCGCGTACAAGTATCGCCGCGTGCTTACATTGCACCCGATGGCTCCTACCTTACTGTTCTATCGCCAGACAGAAAGTATGGCGTTCGTTTTGAAACAGATGCTGGCCGCGTCACCTCGTACTATGCCGGCACAGCTGAAGCAATTGAGTACATAGAGCACTGTCTATGAGCCCTAACAATTCAGTCAAGCCGAGCCCGCTTCGCGGGTCAGCTTAATTCAGGCGTTCGGCGGCGCAGCCAGTGAAGGAGTCATATTTGTGAAAGTGCTCATATTCGGTGCATCGGGCGCGACAGGGTGCGAGGTGGTCAAGCGCGCACTTGACCGCGGGCACTCCGTCGCTGCGTTCGTCCGTGATCCCGGCAAGTTTGCGATCAGGCATGTCAACTTGGCCTTGGTGGTCGGCGACGTGACCGAGTACGCGTCGGTTGAACGTGCCGTGATGGGTCAGGATGTTGTCGTAAGTGCGTTGGGTTCCGGAAATTCGCTGGGTTCGCACCCGGCTTTGACCGACGGCATCCGAAATATCGTTCGGGCCATGGATCACGCAGCAGTTCGCCGTATCGTGTATTTGTCGATGCTCGGGGTCGATGGCAGTGACCGGGAGCTCGGATCGATCGACCGGTTCATCGTGCTACCGCTACTTCTGCGCAACATAGTGACTGACCACGCCAGAGAGGAAGCGCTCATCAAGCAAAGCACGTTGGATTGGGTGATCGTACGCCCGCCGCGCTTGACCAACGGTCCATACACGGGCAAGTACGGAAGTGGCGAGAAAGTCGGGAAGAGAACTCTGTTGGCATCGATCTCGCGTGCCGATGTCGCGGATTTCATGGTAAAGCAGTTTGCGGACGATCGGTATGTGCATAAAACGCCGGCGGTGCTGGGCTAATCGTCAATGGCTTGGACAATGACGCCGCCGAACAACTCAATCCAGCGGACGCCCACCCGCTACGCAGGCGGTCGCCGCTGATTTCGGGCGTTAGAGGACTATCCCATTGTCCAGCACCCCTCAGGCCGAGCGCCTCGCTGCCCTTCTGGACCGGCATCGCGTTGATCATCAGTCGGCTTCCGGCTTGGCTGCCTGGTCCGCCTTTAGGGAATTCGGCCGCGAGATGTTTGGGCCGGATACCATTGGCCTGTTGTTTCAGGCCGGTACTTTCGACTTCACCGGACGCCCACGCTTCTACCTTGATCTGGTGTGTCAGTTCGAGATCACGGGCCCTGATGGGGAGCATGACTCCTTTGAGCAACTGCACTGCGAGCTGACTTGTGTTCCAGACGCATCGCTCAGAGGTATCGAGGCGTCACTCTGGTCTTTTGACTATCCAACAGCTGATGCCTTCTTTGCAGCCGTGGAGGCTCTTCCAGCTTTCCAGGTGGCTGTCCGACGGCTCGACTATCATCTTTCCGTTGGCCATGAGGCCGTCTAGCACGCCCTCTGACAATTCATTCAAGCCGACGCTGCTTCGCGGAGCGCCTTGGCTCCGGCGTCAGGCGACACAGGGTGAGCACCACGCGAATCGGGCTCGTGCCCTTGGAGCCGGACGGCGAGCGGCTCGTCGCATATCTCGAACCGAGGGCGCCATGGGACTCCTGATCTTCAGTATCAACGTCACCTTGGACGGCTGCGTCGACCACCAGGAAGGAATCGCCGACGACGAGACGCACGCCTTCTTCACCCGCCTCATGGACGAGGGCGGGGCGATGCTGTGGGGCCGCGTCACCTACGAGATGATGGAGAGCTACTGGCCAGCGGTCGCCCGCGGCGATGTGGAAGCGCCGCAGGCGATGCGCGACTGGGCGGTCAAGCTGGAGGCCAAGCCGAAGTATGTGGTGTCCTCGACGCGAAAGGACTTTCCCTGGACCAACAGCCACCCCATCGCCGGCGACCTGCACACGGGCGTGCAGAAGCTCAAGGACGCGACACCGGCCGGCGTGCTCCTCGGTAGCGGCAAGCTCGCGACCGAGCTGGATCGGCTGGATCTGATCGACGAGTACAAGTTCCTCGTCCACCCAAGGATCGCCGGCCACGGCCCGACCCTGTACCAGGGCGGACTGCCCAGCACGCGACGGCTCGAGCTGATCTCGGCGAAGCCGCTCCGCTGCGGCGCGGTCGCCATGCACTACCGGCGCGCGCGCTGACGATGGGGCATGTCGCCTGACAACTCAGCTCCAGACAGTGGTCCCGCAGCACATGGCGGTCGCGGGGCGCGTCGCTTCGAGGCAAGTTCTTGGCGTTCTAATGCAGGCGGCTTCGGAGGTCACCCGCCTCGGGGCTTCCAGGCAAAGCGTCGGGGCCGCGGCCCTGCTAATCTCCCGGGCAACGGGGCATCGCAGACCGGAGAGGTAGCGGTGTAAACAACCGGGGTATTGCCTCGTGACGCGCCATTCAAGCCGAACCAGCTTCGCGGGTCGGCTCGGTTCCGGCGCCAGGCTCCACTCGGAAACATTACTGGAATTGAAATGACCAAGGAACAGCAATGGGAACTACTACCGGTAAAGGCTGCTGTGTTACGCATTGTCTTGAGCGCAATTGGCGGTATCGCTGGCTATTTCATTGGCAGGCATTTCGGATATGAGCCGGTTCTTCTGCCCATCATCTTGGGCATAGCGGTGGCTTCAGCGATAACAACGTGGAGTACTCGCGCACGTGCGCCGTAACGAGCCATTCAAGCCGAAGCCGCTTTGCGGGCCGGCTGAATTCATGCGTTGGGCCGCTTGGAGCGAGCCAGCTTAGTGGGAGGGAACGAATGATCGAACTTCCCATAAGGGATCCGTGCGATCTTTGTGTGGCAGGCCGGGAAGAACGATGGAAGGTCATAGACGAGGGCGAACATACATTGACCGTGATCAATCCGTGGCAGTTCGAGGTCGGCCAGTGCTGCGTTATCACACGTCGGCATGTCGCGACGCTGCTCGATCTTTCAGATCGGGAGTGCGGGGCCATAATGGCCTCGGCCAAGAGGATCGCAGAGGCGCTCGTCAAGACTTATCGGCCCCTCGGAATACTCACGTTCCAGAACAACGGCGTCTTCAGTGGGCAGGAAACACCACACTTCCATTTCCATGTTGTGCCCCGGCAGAAGGGCAGTGATTGGGGTATAGGCCCGCCTCAACTCGCAACATTCGATGGCGCCGGACGCGAGAGAGGCGTCTCGCACGATCCAAGCGGGGATGCGCAGCGTCGAGAGCGAGTTCAAGTTTCCGTCAGGCAGCTCGCTGAAACCGCGAGCCTGATTCGTTCGAATCTGCCGGAGTAATGCTCCGGATCGGATATCGAGGGCGGCAGGCTGGGTACGGACACCAGTTGGCGGCGGCCCGGCAGTTCATTCGAAGCCGACGCCGCTTCGTGCATCGGCTCGACCAAGGCGCCAGGCCGCTATGAGAGAAGAGTGGAACTGAGAGACATGCGCCATTCCATCCTCGCGATTATCGCCCTCGGCCTCGTGCTGGTGGCGGGCCCACTGCTTGCGCAGAATGCCTCGGAACCGGCCGCAAGCGCCGAACTTCCCAGTGTCGCATTGCCGCCCGAGCTGGATCGCGTGCTCCGCGACTATGAGCGCGCATGGCGCGCGGGCGACGCGGCATCCCTTGCCTCGCTGTTTGCCGAGGACGGGTTCGTGTTGCAAAGCAATCGCCCTCCAATCCGAGGGCGTCCGGCGATCCAGGCAGCCTATGAAGGTCAAGGGGAGGGCGGCCCATTGCGGCTACGCGCACTCGCTTTCACCACCATGGACACGATCGGGTACGTCATTGGCGCGTACAGTTATGGAAACATGTCCGGCGACATGGGAAAGTTCACCCTCACTTTGCGCCGCGTACCCGGCAAACCGTGGCTGATCTTCTCGGATATGGACAACTTGAACGCGAAGCCGCGGCCGCAGGGCGCGCCGGACACGTCTTCGCCAGCCGAGAGGCCGGCGGCAGGGCGCTGATGTCGTATCGGTGCGCATTCATTTGGCTAGGCTGTGCGGTGCGGCCCACCAGTTCGTTCAGGCCGAAGCCGCTTCACGGCTCGGCTTGATTCAGGCGCTGGGTGCACATGTCGAACGGTTCGATCAACTTGCAAGAAAAGCTGGCCAGGTTCTCGGAACATTGGTCGCCCCGTGTGATCGCCGAAATGAACGACTACCAGTTCAAGCTCGTCAAGATCATGGGCGAGTTCGTTTGGCATTCGCATGCAGATACGGATGAAGTCTTCATCGTCCTGGAAGGTGAAATGACGCTCGAATTCAAGGACAGCTCTGTTTCACTTGCTGCCGGGGAGATGTACGTCGTGCCGAGGGGTGTGGAGCATCGGCCGGTAGCATCCCAAGAATGCTCCATCATGCTTGTGGAGCCTCGCGGGGTGGTTAACACTGGTGATGCGGGCGGCTCGTATACCGCACGAAATGACGTGTGGGTGTAGGACGAGCGTACCTGACAGTCAGTTCAAGCCGAGCCGCTTCCAGGCTCGGCTCAAGTCCAAACCTGCGTTGGGTCGCGGGACATGTTGATTCGCAAGCCTGAGAAGGATGATGCACGATCACTGAGAAGGCGTCGGGGGGTCGCACGGCCCCCGTCCGGCAATACGAGAGGAACCTATGCACCACTCCCGCCTCTGCGCGCTCCTGATTGATTGCCGCGTTCAGGACATCGATCAAGCCGCTAGCTTCTGGGCCAGGGCGCTCGGCCGTGCGATAGACCCCGGTCATCCGGGCACCCGCGGCAACTACGTGATGCTGGAGACTCCCCCCGACGAGCCCATCGTGCAGATTCAGCGCGTCGAGCACGAAAGCAGGGTTCACGTCGACATCGAGACGGACGACATTCCCGCCGAGGTTGCCCGCCTGGAGGCGCTGGGAGCGGAAGTGGTCGCCCGGCTGGAGCGCTGGGTGGTCATGCGGGCTCCCACGGGGCAGCGCTTTTGCGTTGTGCGCGTCCAGCGCCCCGGCTTTCCCAAGAATGCGACCCGCTGGGACTAGGTTGCGGCGATGACGGCAGTGCCCACCAATCCGCTCGGGCCGGCTCCGCGTCGTGGCTGCGGCGCCACGTCGCTCGATCGCGCGAACGCGGCATGAAAGCGATCGTCGTCGTCGTGCTGCTGGCGGTCGCTGCGTTCGCGGTGCTGTCGCTTGCGTCCGGTGCCTCCAGCCTGGAAGCGATGCTGCCGGGCGGCCTGCCGCTCGGCAACGTCCTGTCCGCGCTTGCGCCCTGTGCCATTGCCGGCGCCGCCGTCCTGCTCAGCGTCCCCCGCACGGCTTGCCGGGGCGTATCGGCGGCCGCGCTCATCGCCGCCGTGGCCTGGCTGCCGGTCTCGGCCGCGCTCGCCGGCAACCTGGCGCTCAACTTCAGCGGGTGGCGGGGCACGGCCTGGCTCGCGTATACCGCCGCGGTGGTCGTGCTCGCGCTCGGTTCGCTGGCCTGGGCGCTGGCCGCACGGCTGCTCGCCGCGCACCGGCGCGCCGGCGCAGCCTGATTCTTCGGGCCGACGATCTTCCGCGGCGCGGATCGGGCCCATCGAAGGAGAAACCGATGAAGCGCACGTGGACGGTGATTGGCGTTGCCGATGTCGCCCGGAGCTTCAAGTGGTACCAGTCGCTGTTCGGCCTGCCGGAGGCGCGTCCTGCCCACGACTATTTCGGACAGGTCACGGATACGGATGGAACGGTCCTGGTCTGCCTCCACCAGTGGGGAGCGCACGAGCATCCGTCCCTCGCCAGCCCCGACCGCGCGGAGCCCGGCAACGGGCTGCTCCTGTTCTTCCGCGTGGACGATTTCGACGACGCGCTGCCGCGCGCCCGCGCGCTCGCCGACGCGCTCGAGGAGGAGCCCCAGCTGAACCCGGCCACCGGAACCCGGGAATTCGCCCTCCGCGATCCCGACGGGTACTACGTCATGGTCAGTGCGCTCGCCGAGGCCTG
Source organism: Luteimonas sp. (assembly GCA_041905645.1). GTDB lineage: Bacteria > Pseudomonadota > Gammaproteobacteria > Xanthomonadales > Xanthomonadaceae > Luteimonas. Next base: position 10,217 of record JAYRKR010000074.1, on the reverse strand, counting down.
ACGCCTCATCCGCGCCCGTGCCCCCGGTGGGAACGCAGGCCGCGTGTCGACGGGGCGATGGCGCACGACGGAATCGCGATCCGTTTCCGCCGTGCGAAGGCAATCGGTGCACGACATCGATGGCGCCTCCGGGCGATCATGCACGCGCTTGCCGTTCGCACGGCAGCGGCGTCGTACGGCGGCGGCGCGCGGCGGGATTCGTCCGGGCGCGCACCGCACCACGGCTTCCTCCACGCTATGGATGTTCCCATGACGATTCTCGAAACGATTGGCCACATCGCCCTGGTGGTCCGCGAACCTGCCCGCACCGCGTCGCTGTTCGAGGCCCTGTTCGACGCGAAACCCGTCCGCAGCGCCGACGGGGAGGGGCACCAGGAGACCTGCGTGCGCCTGGGCGGCACATGGTTCGTGCTCGTCGAGGCGGAGGTGGAACGCCCGGTCACGGGCGACCACGTGGCGTTCCGGGTCTCGCCGGACGCGCTGCGCCTGGTTGCCGGGAAGCTGGCGCGGATGGGGCACGACTACCAGCTGGCCCGGTCGGACACCGCGCTCTACTTCGCCGACTTCGACAACCACGTCTTCGAGCTCGACTCGGTCGGGATGGATCCGCAGTCGCACGGGTGAGGTCGCGGCGCGCGTCCGGGCCGGCCATCCCGCGGAACGTCCGCGGGGTGGACGGCTCTACTTCGCGGACGCGCCGCAGCTGGTGTCGGTGAGGATCTTGGTCACCCGCGCGAACTCCTGCTGCAGGCGCGGCTTGTCGGCGCCCGGCGCGTAGCGCCAGGTCGACTCGATCTCGCGCTGGCGCTGCTTCCAGCCGTCGCAGGCAGCGCCGTCGGGCACGCGGGCGCACAGGTCGTACTTCATCTCGCAGGCCTCACCCCCGGCCCGGTCCGGGTCGCCGGCCAGGCCCGTGGTGTCGAGCCTCACGCAGCGCGGCTTGGGCTCGGCGTCCTCCGACAGGTAGCTGTCGTGGTCCCAGGTCTCGCAGCGGTACAGGGGCGGCGGCGGCAGCCGGTCGGCATCGGCGATCGCGGCCGGCGGCGGCGCCTCGGGGCGCTCGGGCGCGGCGGCGGGCGGCGGCGGGTCCGGCGCCGGCACGCCGGTGACGATCGCCGGCGGCGAGGTGTAGCGCGGGATCACCGTGGGCGCCTCGACCACTTCGACCTGCTGCCGGCTGCCCTTCGGGCAGGGCGTGCCGTTCTGGATGGTCAGCGCGCCGCGGGCGTCGGTGCAGCGGTAGATGGTGTCGTGCCTGGGTTCCTGGGCGTGCGCGCCGCAGGCCATCGCGAGCAGCGGGATCGAAAGCACCACGCGACGCATCAACTCCCTCCGCAATCTTCCGCCAGGCGCGCGTTGATGCCGCGCTCTTCCTTGTCCAGTGTCGCACGCTCGTTGGCCTGGGCGTTGAAGAAGCGCTCGCGGATCTGTTCGCGGCGGTCGCGCAGGCGCGCGCAGGTTTCGCGCTGGGGCAGGGCATGGCAGTCGTCGTGCGCCCAGTAGCCGCTGCCGTAGCCCCAGCCGAAGCCGCCGTGCCCGTGGTGGCCGTGCCCGGGACGCGGCGGCGGGCGGGGCGGAGGGCTGGCGGGGGTGCTGTCGCGGAAGCGAAGCTGCGGCGCGCCGTTGCCGCCCGAAGCCGGCGGCTCGTTGCCGGCGCTGGCCAGCTGCGCGGCGTCGCCGGTTGCCGGTGCGCCGGCGCCGCGGGTGAAGACGATGCCGGGCCCGGTCAGCGGCGGGCCGTCGTCGCTCCAGACATCCGGCACCCAGCGCCGCTCGCCTTCGCCGTCGTCGCTGGTGTAGCGGCTGCCGTCGGGGCGCACGCATTCGTACATCGGCTGCGGCGGGCGCGTGGTGGTGACGTACCGCGGCCCGGATTCCGGTTCCGGCGCGGACGCGGCGGGCGCTTCCGGCGCGGGGCGCGGCGGCGGATCGGTGGGTTGCAGCATGCGCCGGGTCTGCTGCGCCTGGTCCTTCGCGCAGGGGGCGTCCTGCAGGGTCAGGTGGCCGTTGGCGTCGGTGCAGCGGTAGACGGTGATGTCGTCCTGCGCGGCGGCGGTGCCGGCGAAGGCGGCGAGCAGCAGCAGCGGCAGGCATGGCGGGAATCGGGCCATGGGGGCATCTTGCGCGCGGTGGGCTCCGAGGTGAAGTGAAGCGGGGCGGCGTGGGTCGCGGATGGGTGCGCGGCGCGCGGTCGGCGCATTCAGCGTTGTTGCCGCGCCGATCCGTTGTCCGGCGGCGGCGCCCCCCCGTCCCGGCCTTCCCCCGCAAGCGGGGGAAGGGGGCGGTGCTGCGCTAGTCGGCGCGGGTGTACTCGATCTGCATCGTGCGCACTTCCTGGCCTTCGTGCGGTTCGAACATCTCCATCACGTGGTGGTCGGCGTCGACGATGCGGATGGTCTCGCGGATCGGGACCATCGCGCCTTCCTTGCTCGGGTCGGCCATCTGGCCGCGGAAGGTGTAGGTCTTCGTGGCCGGGTCGTACTCGCCGTCGCTGACCATGACGCCGGTCGACATGCTGTCGGTCCAGGTCGAGGTGTACTTGCCGCGGACGTTGTCGTAGCCGGTGAAGCCGATGCCGGCGAACGGCTGGCCCATGAACTGCGACTTGAACTGGGTGTGGATCTGGCGGCCGTCGAGCACGGCGGTGTCGACCGACCTGCCGGTCTCGACCATCGGCGGCTTGGCCGGATCCATCCACATCGTCTGCTTCGTGTCCCAGGTGCCGGCGAAGTGCTCCGCCAGCTGGGCGTGCTGCGGGCCGGGCACGCCGGCCTTCTGCCAGGCGTCCATCGTCGCCTGCTGCTCGGCGGTCATGGCGGGAGCCTGCTCCGGCTTCGCTTCCTGCGCGAAGGCGGCGGTGGAGGCGAGCAGCGCGCAGGCGAGTGCGAGGGGCAGGGTACGGCGGAGGGTCTTCATCGCGATCTCCTTGCCAGGGGCCGGCGGCGCCGGCCGGGAGGCGATCCTAGTCCCGGGCGGGGGGCGTTGCATGCGGCGTTGCGGCAGGACGGCAGGGCCCGCCGGCGACCGGCTCAGGCGCGCAGTTCGATGCCGCTGCGGGCGTCGCGGATGGTGGTCGGGCGGCCGAGGCCGCCGGTGGCGCCGGGGAGGATGCCGTCGAGCACCGCCAGCAGCGCCGGATCGAAGGCCTCGAGCGCGACGGGCGGCTGTGCGCCGGCCGGATTGGCGCTGGTCGAGACCAGCGCACCGCCGAAGCCGGCGCACAGCGCGGCGACCAGCGGATGCGCGCTGACGCGCACCGCGACGCCGTCGTGCGCGCCGGCGATCCAGCGCGGCACGCGCGCGGTGGCCGGCACGACCCAGGTGCTGGGCCCGGGCCAGCTGTCGAACACGGCGTTGCAGCGCGCCGGCGGCAGCGCCTCCCAGTCGACCAGGCCGTCGAGCTGGGCGAGCGCGGACGCGACCAGGATCAGGCCCTTGTCGAGCGGGCGCCGCTTGATCGCCAGCAGGCGCAGCACCGCGGCCTCGTCGTGGGGATCGCAGGACAGGCCCCAGACCGCCTCGGTGGGGCAGGCGATCACGCCGCCGCGGCGCAGGGCGGCGATGGCGTCGTCGATGGCGAGATGCGGGGGCATGCGGGCATCGTAGGGCGCATCGGGCCTGGATGCATCGGGTGGTTCGGGAGAATGCGACGCAGGTCGATGGCTGGTGGCGCCGGTGCGCCAAGGAGGGCGTCGCGACTTCCGTCGCTCCCACCAAGGCCCGGGAAGGGCGCCGGTGCGCCAGGGAGGGCGTCGCGACTTCCGTCGCTCCCACAAGGCCCGGGAAGGGCGCCGGTGCGCCAGGAAGGGTGTCGCGACTTCCCCCCCACCCCCCCCCCCCCCCGCACCCGGGGCGGCCCCGGGGGCCCCCCCACAACCCACCCCCCCCCCCCCCCCGCCCGCGCGCGCCGCGCGGCGCCCCCCCCCCCCCCCCCCCCCCCGCGCCATGCCGCCGATGCGCCGGCTACCGCCTTGTGCCGGCGCTGCGTGGGGCGACGGGCTCGTGGCTGAAGCCGCTCCCGCGACGGCAAGGGGCCGTCAGAACGGCGCGTCGTCGTCCGCTGGGGCGCGCGCGGCGGCCTTCTTTGGTGCCTTGGCGGTCGTCTTCTTCGCGGCCTTCTTGGTAGCGGCCTTCTTCGTCGCCTTGCGGGCGGGCGCCTTCTTCGTCGCGGCCTTCTTCGCCGGTGCCGCCTTCTTCGCCGCCGCCTTCTTCGCGGGGGCGGCCTTCTTCGCCGCGGCCTTCTTGGCGAAGCGGCCGCGCATCGGCTTGCCGGTTTCCTCCAGCAGCGTGGTCACTTCCTCGAGGGTGAGCGAGGCGGGCTCGCGGTCCTTGGGAATGCGGCCGTTGAGGCGGCCGTCGCTGATGTAGGGGCCGAAGCGGCCGTTGAGCACCTGGATGTCGCTGCCCTCGAAGGACTTGATGACGCGGTTGCGCGCGATCTCCTCCTTCTCCTCGACCAGGAACACGGCGCGCGCGAGGTCGATCGTGTACGGGTCGTCCTCCTTCTTCAGCGAGGCGTAGGTGCTGCCGCGCTTGGCGAACGGGCCGAAGCGGCCGATGCCGACGGACACCTGCTCGCCGTTGGACTCGCCCAGCTTGCGCGGCAGCTTGAACAGCTCCAGCGCCTCGTCGAGCGCGATCGTGTGCATGCTCTGGCCGGGGCGCAGCGAGGCGAAGGTGGGCTTCTCCTCGTCGTCGGCGGTGCCGATCTGCGCGTACGGCCCGTAGCGGCCCAGGCGCACGCTGACCGGCTTGCCGCTCTTGGGGTCGGTGCCGAGCTCGCGCGCGCCGGTGGCCTCGGAGCGGTCGACGCTCTCGGTCTTGTCGGCGACGAGCTCCTTGAACGGGCCCCAGAACTTCTCCATCAGCGGCACCCACTCCTCCTCGCCGCGCGAGACGGCGTCGAGCTCGTCCTCCAGGCGCGCGGTGAAGTCGTAGTCCACGTAGCGGGTGAAGTGGGCGCTGAGGAACTTGGACACCGCGCGGCCGACGTCGGTGGGCCGGAAGCTGCGGCTTTCCATTTCCACGTACTTGCGGAACAGCAGGGTCTGGATGATCGAGGCGTAGGTGGAGGGGCGGCCGATGCCGTACTCCTCCAGCGCCTTGACCAGCGCGGCCTCGGTGTAGCGCGGCGGCGGCTGGGTGAAGTGCTGGTCGGCGTGGATGCGGTCGAGCGGCACCCGCTCGCCCGGCTTCATCGCCGGCAGCTTGCGGCCTTCGTCGGCGTCGGCGTCGGACTTCGCGTCCTTGCCTTCCTCGTAGACGGCGAGGAAGCCGGGATCCACCACGGTGGTGCCGCTGGCGCGGAAGCCGTGCTCGCTGCCGGCGGCGAGGTCGACGGAGACGGTGTTGAGCGTGGCCGGCACCATCTGGGATGCGACCGCGCGCTTCCACACCAGCTCGTACAGCCGGCGCTCGTCGTCGGAGAGGAAGCGCGCCACCTGCGCCGGCGTGCGCAGCGCCGAGGTCGGGCGCACCGCCTCGTGCGCTTCCTGCGCGTTCTTCGACTTGGTGGTGTAGAAGTTGGGCTTGTCGGGCAGCGCTCCGGTGCCGTAGTCGCGCGCGATCACGTCGCGGATCTCCGACAGCGCCTCGGCCGACAGGTTGACCGAGTCGGTACGCATGTAGCTGATCAGGCCGACCGTGCCTTCGTCGCCGATCGCCACGCCCTCGTACAGCTTCTGCGCGACCTGCATGGTGCGCTTGGTGGTGAAGCCGAGCTTGCGCGAGGCCTCCTGCTGCAGGGTGGAGGTGGTGAACGGCGGCGACGGCCGGCGCTTGCGCTCCTTGCTGGCGACGTCGGTGACGTGCAGCGCGCCCTGCGCCGCGGCGACGATGCGCTGGCGCGCGGCCTCGGCGGACTCGCCGTCGGTGACGGTGAACTGCTCGAACTTCCTGCCGTCCAGCTTCACCAGCTTGGCGGTGAAGGGCTGCGAGGGGTGCGCGCACTCGGCCTCGATGGTCCAGTACTCGCGCGCGACGAAGGCCTCGATCTCCTCCTCGCGCTCGACGATCATGCGCAGCGCCGGCGACTGCACGCGCCCGGCCGACAGCCCGCGCTGGACCTTGCGCCAGAGCACCGGCGAGAGGTTGAAGCCGACCAGGTAGTCGAGCGCGCGGCGCGCCTGCTGGGCGTCGACCAGGTCGGAGGCGATCGCACGCGGCTGCGCCATCGCCTCGCGGATCGCGCGCGGCGTGATCTCGGTGAACACCACCCGCTGCAGCGGCTTGTGCTCGAGCAGGCCGCGCTCGCGCAGGATCTCGGCGATGTGCCAGCTGATCGCCTCGCCCTCGCGGTCCGGGTCGGTGGCCAGGTAGATGTCGTCCGCCGCGCGCGCCGCCTTGGCGATGGCGTCGACGTGCCGCTCGTTCTTCTCGATCAGGTCGTAGCGCATGCGGAAGCCGCGCTCGGGGTCCACCGCGCCCTCCTTGGGGACCAGGTCGCGGACGTGGCCGTACGAGGCCAGGACGGTGAAGTCCTTGCCCAGGTACTTGTTGATCGTCTTGGCCTTGGCCGGCGATTCGACGATGAGGAGGTGCTTGGCCATCGGGGGCGGAGCCTGTCCTTGGGAGGGGGAGCGCGGGGTGGAAGCCGCGGCACTATAGGGATTCGGAGAAGGGAACGCCCGCGGCCGGGGCCACGGGCGTTCAGGTTCACACCTTTTTATAGTGGAATCACGCCGCGGCCGGGGCTGTCAAGCGCAGGCCGCCCGCGGCTGCCGGGACCGGGCTGTCCGTCGCGTTCCTGCGGAGCCGGCAGGTGTCCGGTTCCGCCGGCGCGGCGGCCCGGATCGCGCCCTGGCCGCACGAGCGCCGCCGGAGCGCAGCGCGCCGGCTAGTGGGCGCCGGACGCGGCGCGGATCCCGACGGCCACGAGCAGGCCGAACGCGACCAGCAGCAGGGCGCACAGGCCCAGGACGATCCAGGCGACGGTGCCCAGCTCCTCGCGCTGCTGGTCCGGCCAGGCCGTGTAGGCCCACCGGTCCACCACCACGGTGTCGCAGATCAGGTCGTGCAGCGCCTGCTTGCGGGCGGTGAAGCCGGCCATGGCGAAGCCGGCGCACAGGATCAGCGCGCTCGGGATCATCGCGAAGTAGCGCGCGAATCCCCGCCAGAAGCTGCAGCCTTCGCCGTTGCCGCGCACGACCTTGATGCCGACCGCCATCTTGCCCGGGCTCGCCTGCTGCACGCCGGCGTAGAACCAGCCGTAGTAGCAGGCGGCGATCACGATGGAGACCAGCTGCACCACCAGCTGGATCGCCGGCGTGCCGCCCGATCCCAGTGCGGCGCCCATGAGGCCGCCGATCGCGGCGCCGAGCGCCGCACCGATCAGGCCGAGCACGACGCTGTCGATGAAGTAGGCCGCGACCCGCTTCCAGAATCCGGCGTAGACCACGTGCCCGTCCGCGTGCACGGCGGCGACGCGGCGCACCGGCGCGCGCGGCGGTGCGTAGGGCGAGGCCGGCTCGGCCATGGCATACGGATTGACGCCCTCGCGCGGGTCGGCGCCGGCGGCGAAGGTCGCCCGCGCCGGGGCGGGCGACGGGACGTCCGACACCACCTCGCCGACCAGCGTGCGCCATGGCTGCCACTGGGCCAGGCCCTCGCGCCAGACCAGGGCGTCGGGCGCGAGCTGGCCATCGGCGTGCAGCTGCGCCATGGTGCGGTCGTCGACCGGGCCGTGGCGGTTGCGTTCGTAGTCGGCGTAGTACCACTTGGCCATGGGCGTCTTCCTTGGGTTGCGGAGAGGGCGGGCCGGCGCGCTCAGCGCGCGCGGCAGGCCGGCGGGCGGTAGCGGTCGGGGAGGTCGCCGCCGCTGCAGTCCCAGCTCGACAGGTCGCCGTCGCGGCGCGCCTCGTGGAGCCAGGTGCGGCCCTCGATGGCGGCGTTGCCGTGCAGGGTGAACTCGAACGCGCAGTGGCCGTTGGCCAGCGCGCCGAAGCGGACCGTCGCCCCGGCCCCGGTCGCCGCGAACTGCCGCACCAGCGACGCGAGGTCGTCGTTGCCCGGGCAGCGGCCGTGCGCGGACGAGTATTCGCCGACGGCCTGCTGCATCGCCGGGACCGCGCCGGCCAGGGCGGCGGTGGTCTTGGCGCGGATGGTGTAGTCCTGGTAGGCCGGGATCGCGATCGCGGCGAGGATCGCCAGCACCGGCACCGCCACTACCGCGGCCACGATCGCCGCGATCGCGCAGCCCGACAGGCCCTGCCTCGGCGGCGGCCCGGCGTGCGCGGACGCAGCGGCCGCGCGCTGGCGCGGCGACGCCGCGACGGGCGGCGGCGCAGGCGGCAAAGGGGGCGGCTGCGAGGCGTCGGGGGCCACGGTGTGCAGCTGCAGCTCCTCGGCGTAGCGGTCCAGCGGCTGCCACTCCCGCGCGCCGGGGTGCCAGGCCAGGGTGTCCCGTTCGATGCGGCGTTCGACGTAGCGCGCGCGCAGCTGTTCCGCCGACAGCGGGCCGACGCGACCCTGCACCGGGTCGTGGTAGTACCAATCGGTCATGTTGTCCCCTGTTCCCCAATCCCCTGGCGCCGCGCGGTCGGCGGCGCCTCCGCGGCCGCGTCGCCTCCCCGGCGCGCGGCGCGGAACGCTTCCCTAGTGCACCGGCTCCGGCTCGTCGACGAACATCTGCGTTTCCATCCACGCGTACGCCGCCTCGGCACCGGGCTGGTTGAACAGCACCATCAGCACCACCCACTTGAGGTCGTCGAGGTCGAGCTCGTCCTGGTCGAGCGCCATCGCGCGGTCGAGCACCAGCTCGCGCTGGTCGGCGTCGAGGATGCCGTGCTGCTCGAGGAAGAGCAGGAAGCCGCGGCACTCGACGTCGAGCTTGTCGAGCTCGGGGCCGAAGTAGACGCGGGTGGGGCCGTCCACGCGCGGGGCGACGGCCTCGTGCCGACGCTCGGAAAGGGCGTCGAGCCAGTCGAAGGCCTTGCTGGTTTCTGCGGGGCTGAAGCCGGCCTGGAGCAGGCCGCTCTGGAGGGAGTCGCGGTCGCGGACGAGGTCCGCGTCTTCGGTGAAGTAGTGTTCGAACAGATAGAGCAGGACGTCCAGGATGCTCTCTTTCATTTCCCCCGGCCTGCGCCCGAGGGCGCGGAGTTCGCGGTGAGTGGAGGCCTTCGGGCGTAGCGTCCGTGGTCGACGGCCACCCGTCCATCCAGCTCCATGAGCAGCAGCATGGAGGACAGTTCGGCGGTCGTCAATCCGGTGCGCTCGGCCAGCCGATCCATACCGATTGGGTCGTGGCCGAGGGCCTGCCACAAGCGGTTGTAGTCGGGATCGTCCGGGATTCCGGCGCCGGCGGCGCCGTCCGAGGGCGGTGAGGCCCCCTGGTTGGGGGCGGCCAGGCGCCGGCGCAAGGCCTCGCCGAGCTCGCCGGCCAGCGGCGCGAGCGCGGCCACGACCTCGCCCGCGGCCTCCACCAGGGCGGCGCCGTCGCGGATCAGGCGGTGGCAGCCGCGTGCCATCGGGTTGTGGATCGAGCCGGGCACGGCGAACACGTCGCGGCCGGCCTCGCCGGCCAGCCGTGCGGTGATCAGCGCGCCCGAGCGCTCGGCCGCCTCCACCACCAGCACGCCCAGCGCCAGGCCGGCGATGATGCGGTTGCGGGCAGGGAATTGGCCGCGCTGGCATTCGGTGCCGGGCGGGTATTCGCTCACCACCGCGCCGTGCCCGGCGATGCGCGCGTACAGGCCGGCGTTGGCGCGCGGGTAGGGCAGGTCGATGCCGTTGCCGAGCACCGCCACCGTGACGCCGCCGGCGGCGAGCGCGGCCTCGTGCGCGGCGGTGTCGATGCCGGCGGCCAGGCCGCTGGCGACGCCCAGGCCGGTCCGTGCGATCGCGCGGGCGAAATCGGTGGCGTTGTCGCGCCCGCCGGCGGTGGGCGAGCGGCTGCCCACCACCGCGACCGCCGGGTGCCAGAGCAGGGCGGGATCGCCGGCGACGAACAGCGCCAGCGGCGGGTTGGGCGCGCGCCGCAGCAGCGCCGGGTAGTCGGGATCGTGCCAGCCGATCAGGTGGCGGCCGGGCTGCGCCAGCCAGGCGCGGCAGCGCTCGCGCAGCGGCGTCGATGCCGCCGTCGCCTCGATCGCGCGCAGCTGCCCGTCGTCGCAGCCGGCCTCGCGCCAGGCGCGCACGCCGGCCTCCAGCGCGGCGTGCGGCCCGGCGTGGCGTTCGAGCAGCGCCCGTCGCGGCGCGGCGGCGCCGCCGGCCGCGACCCG
>JAYRKR010000073.1:0-17700 GCA_041905645.1 Luteimonas sp. | reverse complement strand
CCTTTCCACCAGATGCCGTCGCGACTTCCGTCGCTCCCACAAAGGCAGGACATCGACGTCTTCCGGAACAAAAAAAGAAGCCCCGCGATGCGGGGCTTCGGCAGGTGAGCTCGCGTCCGCGGCTCAGTCGATGTCGAGGAAGCTGCGCAGCTGCTCCGAGCGGCTCGGGTGGCGCAGCTTGCGCAGCGCCTTGGCCTCTATCTGGCGGATCCGCTCGCGGGTGACGTCGAACTGCTTGCCGACCTCCTCCAGGGTGTGGTCGGTGTTCATGTCGATGCCGAAGCGCATGCGCAGCACCTTGGCCTCGCGCGGGGTCAGGCCGGCGAGCACGTCGCGCACGGTCTCGGACAGGTTGATGTTGGTGGTGGTGTCGATCGGGGACTCGACGTTGGTGTCCTCGATGAAGTCGCCCAGGTGCGAGTCCTCGTCGTCGCCGATCGGGGTCTCCATCGAGATCGGCTCCTTGGCGATCTTCATCACCTTGCGGATCTTGTCCTCGGGCATGTCCATCTCCTTGGCCAGCTCCTCCGGCGTGGCCTCGCGGCCGAACTGCTGGAGCATCTGGCGGGAGATTCGGTTGAGCTTGTTGATCGTCTCGATCATGTGCACCGGGATGCGGATGGTGCGCGCCTGGTCGGCGATCGAGCGGGTGATCGCCTGGCGGATCCACCAGGTGGCGTAGGTCGAGAACTTGAAGCCGCGGCGGTGCTCGAACTTGTCCACCGCCTTCATCAGGCCGATGTTGCCCTCCTGGATCAGGTCGAGGAACTGCAGGCCGCGGTTGGTGTACTTCTTGGCGATCGAGATCACCAGGCGCAGGTTGGCCTCGACCATCTCCTTCTTGGCCTTGCGCGCCTTGGCCTCGCCGTAGGCCATCTGCCGGCTGATGTCCTTGATGTCGGCGAGCGAGACGTACATCACCTTCTCGATGGCGATGGTGGCTTCCTGGTGGGCGATGATCTGGTCCTTGACCTCGCGCAGGCCGCTCGACCACTTCTGCTTGCGCTTGAGCACGTCGTCGACCCAGCCCAGGTTGGTCTGGTTGCCTTCCCAGGCGCGGATGAAGTCCTTGCGCGGCATCTTGGCGACGCGGGTCGCCAGCTCGAGCACGCGGCGCTCGTGGTCCTTGATCTCGCCCTGCACCTCGCGCAGCTTGCGCACCAGCGTGTCGACCAGCGGCAGCGGCAGCTTGAAGGTGACGAACAGGTTGGCCATCTCGTCGCGCAGCTTGGCGACCGGCTTGGCGGTGGGGCCGTTCTTGGCGTAGGAGCGCTGGAACTTGGCGTACAGCGCCGCCAGCTCGTCCATGCGGCGCGCGACCTCGACCGGGTCCGGGCCGGTCGGGCCGGTGTCCTCGGTGTCGCCGGCATCGTCGTCCCCGTCCTCGTCGTCCTCGTCGCCGTCGCCGTCGCTGCCGGCCTCCTCGTCCTTGGCGGCGATCGCGGGCTCCGGCTCTTCGTCGAGCTGGTCGTTGAAGCCGACCACGATCTCGGCCAGGCGCTTCTTGCCGGCCTTGTGCAGTTCGTAGTCCTCCAGCAGCAGCTGCACCGACCACGGGAAGCTGGCCAGCGACAGCAGCATCTGGTTGAGGCCTTCCTCGATGCGCTTGGCGATCGCGATCTCGCCCTCGCGGGTCAGCAGCTCCACCGTGCCCATCTCGCGCATGTACATGCGCACCGGGTCGGTGGTGCGGCCGCCCTCGGCGTCGAGCGCGGTCAGGGTGGCGGCGGCTTCCTCGGCCGCGGTGTCGTCGACCTCGCGGTTGCCGGTGGAGCTGTCGCCGAGCAGCAGCGTGTCGGCATCGGGCGCGACTTCGTGCACCTCGATGCCCATGCCGTTGATCATGCCGATGATGTCTTCGATCTGCTCCGGATCGACGAGGTCGTCGGGGAGGTGGTCGTTGACTTCGGCGTAGGTCAGGTAGCCCTGTTCCAGGCCCTTGCTGATCAGCTGCTTGATGTCGGACTGCGGGGCCTGACGTTCGTTGGCCATGTGGGGAGCCACCGGTAGGTAAAGTGGTGAAGAGAACCCTGCATTATACCGGCTGCACCGGCCCCTGGCCGCTGGAACGGCCGGAACCGCCGCGGTGGGCCGTGAAGGCCCGCCTACGCCCGGAGCAGGAAGGTGACCGGGCCGTCGTTGGCCAGGCTGACCACCATATGGGCACCGAAGCGGCCGGTTTCCACCCCCGTGGCGTGCTTTTCGCGGCAGCTCGCGACCAGTTCGCTGAAAACCCGTTCAGCCTCGGCGGGCGCGGCCGCGGTGCTGAAGCCCGGCCGCATCCCGGAGCGGGTGTCCGCCGCCAGGGTGAACTGGCTGACCAGCAGCAGGCCGCCGCCGGCGTCGGCGAGCGACCGGTTCATCCGTCCCTGGTCGTCGGCGAAGACCCGGTAGCCGAGCAGGCGCCCGGTCATCCGCGCCACCTGGGCGGCGGCGTCGCCGGGCTCGATGCCCACCAGGGCCAGCAGCCCGGCACCGATGGCGCCGACCGGCTGGCCGTCGACGGTGACGCTGGCGGAGGTGACGCGCTGGATGAGGGCGAGCATGGGCGGGGGACGGGGAAGGTAGGAACGTAAACGTAGGAACGTAGGAACTAGGAACTAGGAACCAGAAACCAGAAACCAGAAACCAGGAATTAGGAACGAGGAACGAGGAACGAGGAACGAGGAACAGCGTAGCGGGTTTCCTGCTCGTCATTCCCGCGAAGGCGGGAATCCATGGACGCTGCTCTCCCCATGGCCTTGCATCCAGCCCCAAGCGATCAGGGCGGAACATGGTGAAATGCCGGCGAACACCCAGGCGGATCGCGCGGCGGTCGTCGGAACGCGGAAAACCGAAAGTCCATGGATTCCCGCCTTCGCGGGAATGACGGGTGAGAGGGCGTCGCCCCGCCCCGCCCCGCCCCGCCCCGTCTCGTCTCGTCTCGTCTCGCCTCGCCTCGCCTCGCCTCGCCTCGCCTCGCCTCGCCTCGCCTCGCCTCGTCGGCAGCGGTTTCCGACTCGACCGTCGGCTCCCCTTCCTCATCGGCTCCCGTTCCTCATCGACTTCCGCTCCTCCCCGTCGCGCCCGGCCCCCTCGCTACACTCCCCACCCATGACCCGTTCCGCCGCCTGGCTGCTCTACGCCTGCGCCGCCGCGCTCGGCCGACTGCCGTGGGCGTGGCTGCGCGGCCTCGGCGATGCGCTGGCCTGGGCTTGGCAGCGGCTGGGCGCGCGCGAAAGCCGGGTCGCGATGCGCAACCTGGAGCTGGCCTACCCCGATCTGCCGCCGCCGCAGCGCGACGCCCTGCAGCGCGCGGTGCTGCGCACCACCGCGCGGCAGGCGCTGGAGACGCTGCGGTTCTGGACCCGGCCGCACGCGCGCAACCTCGCGCAGATCCGGCGGCAGGAGGGCGTCGAGCTGTTCGACGCCGCGCTCGCCGCCGGCCGCGGGCTCATCGTCGCCGCGCCGCACTACGGCAACTGGGAGCTGCTCAACCAGTGGCTGGCCTCGCGCACGCCGCTGGCGATCCTGTACCGGCCGCCGGAGTCGGCGGTCGGCGAGGCCTTCCTGCGCCGGGTGCGCGCCGACGCGGGCGACCGCGTGACCCAGGTGCGCGCCGAGGGCCCGGGCATCCGCCAGCTGTTCAAGCTGCTCAAGGGCGGCGGCGTGGTCGGCATCCTGCCCGACCAGCAGCCCAAGGCCGGCGACGGCGAGTTCGCGCCGTTCTTCGGTCGCCAGGCCTTCACCATGACCCTGCTCGGCCGGCTGGCCGAGCGCACCGGGGCGACGGTGCTGTTCGGCTACTGCGAGCGGATCGGCGCCGGGCCGGGCTTCGCGCTGCGCTTCGAGCCGGCGCCCGGGGGCATCGCCAGCGCCGATCCGGGCGCGGTGGTGGCCGCGCTCAACGCCGCGGTCGAACGCGTCGCCCGCCGCGATCCGGCGCAGTACCAGTGGACCTACAAGCGCTACACGCTGCGGCCGCCGGGCAGCGGCGAAACCAATCCCTACCGCGACCTCGAGCGCCGGCGCCGGCGATGACGGCGAACGACGACCGCGCGGCCGCGCCGGGCACGCACGCCACCACCGACGAGGCAGGCTGGCAGGCGCTGCCCGTGCGTGCGCGGACGCTGCTGGTCGCGGGCACCGCACTCGGCTTCGGATTGTCGGCGGCGGTGGGCGTCGCGGCGCTGTTGCTGGGCACGCAGCCGGCGCTGCTGGGCTGGGCGCTGCCGCTGGCGGTGGTGCTCGCCGCGGGCCTGGGCGCCTGGCGGGGCGCGCGCCGCTGGCGCCACACCCGCTGGCGGCTCGACGCCGACGGCTTCGGCCTGCGTCGCGGACGGATGTGGCAGTCGGACACGCGCGTACCCGGTTCGCGCGTGCAGCACCTGGACATCCGCCGCGGGCCGCTCGAGCGCCGCTTCGGGCTGGCGACGCTGGTGATCCATACCGCCGGCACCCGCAACAGCGAGGTCGCGCTGTCCGGACTCGACGCGGGCGACGCGGCGCGCCTGCGCGACCGGCTCGCGCGCCAGGCGGGCGACGACGATGACGACGACGCCTGAGCCCGGGGCGAGTCCGCCGTCCCCGGACGAAGGCCGGGGCGCGGGGCGCCGGCTGCATCCGATGTCGTGGCTGTTCGTGCTGCTGCAGCAGCTGCGGCAGTTCGTGGTCCCGCTGCTGGTGCTGGTGTTCCTCGGCCGCGGCGACCGCGACCAGCTGTGGTCGCTGGTGGCGGTCGGCGTGCTCGTGCTGGCCGCGTTGTGGCGCTACCTGACCTTCCGCTACCGCATCGCCGACGACAGCGTGGTGGTCGACAGCGGCGCGCTGCTGCGCAGCCACCGGCAGGTGCCGTTCTCGCGCATCCACAACGTGGCGATCCACCAGTCGCTGCTGCACCGGGTGTTCGGGGTGGCCGAGGTGCGGCTCGAGTCGGCCGGCGGCGACAAGCCCGAGGCCGAGATGCGGGTGCTGCGGCTGGACGACGCGATCGCGCTGGAGGCGCTGGTGCGGCGTCGCGGCGGCGCGCGGCAGGCGCCTGCCGCCGCGGCGGCCACGGACGCGGCGACGGCGCCGGCCGGCGACGAAGTCCGGGCGCTGCTCTCGCTTCCGCCCGCGGAGGTGCTGCGCCTGGGCCTGGTCTCCAACCGCGGCATGGTCGTGCTCGGCGCCGCCGCGGTCTCGGTTTCGCAGCTCAGGCCGCAGCTGCCGGACGACGTGTCGGACCGCTGGAGCCGGGCGCTGTCGGCGTTCTTCGGCACCCACCACTTCGGCACCGCCGACTACGCGCTGGCCGCGCTCGCGCTGCTGGTCGGCCTGGCGGTGCTGCTGCGGGTGTTCTCGGTGGCGCTGGCGCTGGCGCAGTACTGGGGTTTCCGGCTCGAGGAGCAGGGACGCCGGCTGACCGTCGAGCGCGGGTTGTTCACCCGCCTGCGCACCAGCGCGCCGCGCCGGCGCATCCAGGCCTGGACCCTGCGCGAGGGCGTGCTGCACCGGCTGTTCGGACGGCGTTCGCTGGACGTCGACTCCGCCGTGGCCGAGCAGCGCAACGAGCGCCGCGGCCTGCGCGAGCTGGCGCCCATCGCCACGCCGGCGGCCTGCGACGCGCTGGTGCGGCACCTGCTGCCGGGCGCGGCGTGGCCGCCGCCGGGCTGGTCGCCGCTGCATCCGCGCGCATGGTGGCGGCTGGCGCTGCCGGGCGCGGTCTTCGCGCTGCTGCTGGCGTGCGCGCTGTGCTGGCGCTTCGGCGCGTGGGGGCTGTGCGGGCTGCTGTGGCTGCCGTGGGCGGCGTTCGTCGCGCGCCGGCACGCGCGGCGCGCCGGCTACGCGGTGGACGCGCGCCTGGTCGCCGTGCGCCAGGGCTGGTGGTCGCGGCACTGGCGCTTCGCCGAGGTCGACAAGCTGCAGGCGCTGGAGCTGCGGCGCTCGCCGCTCGATCGCCGCTTCGGCATGGCCTCGCTGTGGCTCGACACCGCCGGCGCCGGAGGCGCAGGCCCGCTGCGCATCCGCCACCTGCCGCTGCACGAGGCGCGGGCGCTGCATGCGCGGCTGGCGCGGGAGGTGGCGGGGCGACCGTTGCGCTGGTAGCTGCTTGCGGAGAGCGCGGTGAGGCGCCTGGCGAGCGGACTAGCGAGGAAGAAGCTTGCGCAGCGAAAAGCCGGGCCCTCACCCGGCGCTACGCGCATCCCTCTCCCGCGAGGCGGGAGAGGGGCTCTTGTTGTCGAATCGGCGCGGAGTCGGAGCAATGCGGCGAGAAGCCGGGCCCTCACCCGGCGCTGCGCGCATCCCTCTCCCGCTTTGCGGGAGAGGGGCTCAGGGATCGGGGGCTTTGAGGCGCTTCAGCCTCGCGAGGGGCCCCAGTAGCCGAGCTCGCGACGGATCTGCAGCGCGCGCCACCACGACGACATCGGCTTGCGCCGCAGCCGCCCCAGTTCGCCCGCCAGCAGCGCCTCGGTCGCCGCGATCACCCGCTGCGACGAACGGCCGTCGCGATAGGGATGGATCGCGTCGGCATAGCGCGCGATCTCCTCGCGCAGCCGGACCGACGGGGCGAACGCCTGCGCCAGCATGTCCGGCAGCCGCGCCGGATCGTCGAAGTCGAGCATGTGCGGCTTCGGCGCACGGTTGCGGAAAGTCACCACCGGCTTGTGCTGGACCACGAACTCCGACACCAGCGACGTGGTGTCCGCCACCAGCACGTCGGCAGCGCGCTGCGCCGGCACCAGCCGCTCGGGTTCGACGAAGGCGGCGTTGGCGCCGGCCAGCGCGCGGTAGCGCTCGAACAGCGCCGGCGGGCACTTCGGGTGCAGGGTCAGCAGCCAGTAGCGCGCGCCGTCCGCGACCTGCGCCGCGATCGCGTCGAACAGGTGCGGCGCCGCGCTCAGCCGCTCGGTGAACGTCGACCCGAACAGCACCACCGGGCGTCCGCCGGCCGGCGCGCGCAGCGCCGCCGCCTCGCCGTCGTCGGGACGGAACAACGGGTCGAGCTTGGGCCAGCCGGTCTCGACCACGGCGAAGCTGCCGTCGCGCACGGCCAGTTCCCGGAACGGCGCGGTCGTGGCCGGCCCCTGCGTGCAATAGAGGTCGAACAGCCCGCGCACGCGGAAATGGCCGCGCGCGGCGTCGCGCTTCTCGACGTTGAAGCCATGGAACAGCTGCACCTTGGTGCCGGGCACGAAGGTGGGCGCCTCGTTGGCCGCGCTGAACACCGCGCGCGGCCGCAGCGCCACCGCCTCGCGCGCGCCGGCCACCGCGCCCACCGGCGCAGGCAGCGCCAGCCCGGCCGCGCCGCCGGTGAACCACGCGTGTACGCGCGCACCCGGCACCGCTTGCAGGGCCTGCGCCAGCGGCTGCAGGATCGGCAGCGCGTAGCGCTCGCTCGCGAACAACAGGTAATCGGCCATCGACGCTCCCGTGCCAGGATCGACCGCAGCCGCCGCCGGGCGCACGCCGCTGTCGGCCTGCATTATCGCGTTCAACGAGGAGGACCGCATCGGCGACTGCCTGGCCTCGCTGGGGTTCTGCGACGAGGTGGTGGTGGTCGACTCCGGCTCGACCGACCGCACCCGCGAGCTCTGCGAACGGGCCGGCGCGCGCGTGCTGCAGCGGCCGTTCGACGGCTACCGCAGCCAGAAGCAGTTCGCCGTCGGGCAGGCCGCGCACGACTGGGTGCTGTGCCTGGACGCCGACGAGCGCGTGGGCGAGCGCCTGCGCGCGGCGATCGAGGCCGAGCGCGCGCGCGGCTTCGAAGGCGCCGCCGGCTACCGCTTCGCGCGGCTGTCGGACTACTTCGGCCGCTTCCTGCGCCACGGCAACGCCTATCCCGACCGCGTGCTGCGCCTGTTCGACCGCCGCCGCGGCGGCTGGCGCGGCCGCCGCGAGGTGCACGAGGCCGCCAGCGTCGACGGCGCCGTGCGCACCCTGCCCGGCGACCTCGTGCACTACCCGTACCGGTCGCTCGCGCAGCAGCTGCACAAGACCGAGCGCTACGCGCGGATGATGGCCGAGCACGACTTCGCCCACGGCAGGCGCGCGACG
Source organism: Luteimonas sp. (assembly GCA_041905645.1). GTDB lineage: Bacteria > Pseudomonadota > Gammaproteobacteria > Xanthomonadales > Xanthomonadaceae > Luteimonas. The sequence continues at coordinate 9,684 of JAYRKR010000073.1, read as the reverse complement.
CTGGCCGGCCTGGTGCTGTCGCCGGCGTGGCGGTTCTGGCGCGGCTACGTGCTGCGCGGCGGCTTCCTCGACGGCTGGCACGGCCTGGTCTACGCCTACGTGCGCGCCAACTACGTGCGCCAGAAGACGGTCATGCTGTGGCTGCTGCAGAACGGGCAGGCGATCGATGACGGGCGCGGCTGAACCCACGGGCGATCCACCCGCCGCGGCGCGGCTGCGGCTCGACGGCGTGAGCCTGCTGTGCGTGGAGACGCGCCGCCCGCACCTGGCGGTGCTGGCGATGGAGCGCTGCCTGCGCGGGATCGACTTCGGCGAATGCCTGCTGCTGTCGCCGCTGCCGGTCGCGCCGCACCCGCGGATCCGCCACGTCGCGATCCCCGGCTTCGACGGCATCGCCGGCTACTCGGAGTTCATGGTGCGCCGGCTCGGCGGCTACTTCTCGCGCGGCCACGCGCTGGTCGTGCAGTGGGACGGCTTCGTCACCGACCCCACGCGCTGGGATCCGCGCTTCCTCGACTGCGACTACATCGGCGCGCCGTGGCCCGGCCCGGCCGGGGGCGTGGGCAACGGCGGCTTCTCGCTGCGCTCGCGCCGCCTGGTCGACGCGCTGGCGCGCATCGACGTGCCGGCGCCCCATCCCGAGGACGTGGCGATCTGCGTGCGCCACCGCGGGGAACTCGAGCGGCAAGGCGTCCGCTTCGCGCCGCCGGCGCTGGCACGACGCTTCTCGTGGGAAGCGGTCGAGCCGGAGACGCCGGCCTTCGGCTTCCACGGCTTCTTCAACTTCCATCGCGCGCTCGCCGAGGACGAGCTCGTCGACTACCTGCGCCGGTGCGACGACGCGCTGCTGCAGTCGGTCCCGGCCCGGCGCCTGCTCAAGCAGCTCTACCGCGCCGGCATGCACGCGGCGGCGGCGCAGCTGCTGGCGCTGCGCATGCGCGGGCCGCTGTCGATGCGGCTGGACGGCGCCAAGCTGCGCAGCTTCGCCTGGCTGCGCGACTCCACGGCCGGAATGCGCCGCATCGGCCGGCCGCGGACCGGCGCGCCCTAGCGCCTGTCGGCGCCGGCGGAGCGGGCCCCGGCCAGCACCGCCTCGGGAAGCCGGCGCCGGAACGCCGCGTCCGCCTGCTCGAAGCGCCTGCGCGCCGCGGCGCCCATCGCCCGCACCTCGCGATCGTCCAGCGCCAGCATCCGCGCCACGCCCGCCTCGATCCCGGCCACGTCGACGAAATGGCGCGGCGCCAGGTCCTTGGTCGCGTCGCGCACCGGCGCGACCAGGCAGCCGTGCGCAGGCCGGACGAGCTCGTTCATCGGCGCACCGTCGGTGGCCAGCGTCACCGCGCCGACGCTCAGCGCTTCCATCAGCGAGTGGCCGAAGCCCTCCATCTCCGACGGGCAGGCATGGAAGCGATGGCGATTCTGCAGCTCGCGCAGCTCGGCATTCCCGAGCCGGCCGACGCGGTGCTCGATGTTGGGCGCGCGCGGCTCCGGATGGTCGCCGCCCGCCTTGCGCGCCGACTGCACCACGGTCAGCCGCGGCCATTCGGGATGGCGCCGCCAGGCCTCCAGCAGCACCGCGGTGCCCTTGGCCGAGCTGCGCCCGGCCACGTGCAGGAAGGCGCGCTCGCGCGGGATCGCCGGATCCAGCCTGTCGTCGCTGGTGAACCCCACGTAGCTCGCCGCGCAGCCCAGGCGTTCGAAGATCGGCTGCGCGTGCGCGGTCTTGCACAGCACGCGGTCGAACCGCGGCAGGTACGGCATCCAGTCGTCGCGGAACCATTCGGGATTGGGGACGAGCAGGTTGCGCGTCGCCGTTTCGAGCATGCGCGGATACACGCGCTCGACGAACACCTGCACGTCGGCCGGCCCGCGCCAGCGCCGCTGCAGGCCCGCGTAGCCCTGCCGCAGCAGGTTGATGCCCTTGTCGCCGCGGAACGCGACCACCTCGACCGCGCAACCGGCCCGCTCGAGCACCTCGCGCAGCAGGTGGATGTCGCGCGCCAGGCCGGCGCCGTTGTCGCGGCCGACGATGCGCACCAGCGGCGCGCGCGAACGATCGTCCCTCCCCCCGGAACGGGGAAGGTCAGTCGTCATCCTGGCCGTCTGCCTCGTTCTGGGATTCCACGCCGTGCGGCTCGCAGCCGGGCACCACCGCCGCGGCGGGCACCAGCCACCAGCGCCTGCGGTTCGAATAGCCGGCGAACTGCGCGCGCGCGCGGTCGACGCACTGGGTCAGCCCGGGCTCCTGCACGAACAGCCAGCGGCGCGCCGGATCCTGCGCCTGCCATGCGATCGCACGCTTCATCTGCAGCGTCCACGGCGCGAGGAAGCCGAAGTCGGTCGCCCGCGGCTGGCTCATCAGCAGGTTCTGCTCCTTCCACGCCACCAGCCCGAGCTGGCCCTGCGGGCCGATGCGGCGCTGCGCGGCCTCCATCACGCCGCGGGCCGAGCTCGAAGGGTTGAGCAGCGGATAGGCGACCAGCCCGTACAGCACCCAGGTCCCGCCGACCACCCACAGCAGCGCGACGACGCCGTTGCGCACGCGGTGCCAGGCCAGCGCCGCCAGGCCCCAGCCGCCGATCGCCACCAGCAGCGCGGCGAGCCCGCGCGCCCCGTCGGTGAAGCCGCGGTCGGCGACCAGCCGCGCCTCGAACTTCGGGGCGCCGAACCACATCGCCAGCCCCGCGCCGCCCAGCAGCAGCGCCAGCGCCAGGCCGAAGCCGAACGCGACCCGCTTCGCCCATGCGCGCCGCACGATGCCCGGCAGCAGCGGCGCCAGCGCCAGGCACATCATCGGCAGCGACGGCATGATGTAGACGTCGCGCTTGCCGTGCGGGATCGAGAAGAACAGCACGATCAGCGCCCACCACGCCAGCGGCAGGAGGTAGCGCGCGTCGCGCCGGCGCAGCCGCCGCCGCCACGCGGGGAACGCCCACGGCAGCGCCAGCACCGTGGGCAGCCAGTTGGTCGCTATCACGCCCAGGTGGTACCAGGCCGGCTGCGGGTGGTCCCACGAATGCGCGTAGCGCTGCGCGGTCTGCCGGAACAGGATGTCGTCGAGGTAGGCGCGGTAGGCCGGATCGCCGCTGCCCAGCGCCACCGACAGCATCGGCGCCAGCCACACCGCCGCCGCGAGCGCGAACGCCAGCGGCCCCAGCCAGAAGCGCCAGTCGCGCAGCAGCGGCGCGCGCGCGTCGCCGCGCGGCAGCCAGCCGCGCCACAGCGCGTACAGCGCCGGCAGCAGCATCAGCAGCGCGAGCACGCCCACGCCCTTGGTGATCGTGCCCAGCCCGGCCGCGGCCCAGCCGAGCGTCCACATCTTCCAGTCCGGCCCCTTGAGCAGGTGGCGCAGCAGTCCGTACAGCGACAGCGTGATCCAGAACATCACCAGCGGATCGATCTGCGCCTTCTTGGCCTGGTAGGTGAACTGCAGCGCGAACAGCAGCGCCCAGCCGGCGTAGAGCCCCACGCGCCGCGTCCACAGCCGGCCGCCGAGGTCGACCACGCACCACAGCGTGCCCAGCGCCGCCAGCAGCGACGGCAGCAGGAACGCCACCCGCCAGTCGCGCAGCACCGTGTAGGCGGCCGCCTGCAGCCACATCAGCATCGGCGGCTTGTCCGAGTACAGCTCGATGCCGCGATGCGGGAACAGCCAGTTGCCGCTCTCCACCATCTGCCTGGCGACCAGCGCGAAGCGCGGCTCGTCCGCCGGCCACGGGTCGCGCAGGCCCAGGCCTGCGCCCAGCACCACCAGAGCGACGATCGCCAGCAGCCAGGTTTCGCGCGCGTATCGGGTCTTCGGCATGGCGCGCATGATAGACGTGCGCCAGGTGGGAAAACCGTTACGCGGCCGGCGCCGTCGCGCGCGCGGTCAGCCGGGATTGCACGGCGGCCCGTCCGCCTGCTCGAGGACGCAGAAGCCGGCCAGCAGGCCCACCACCGCAGGATAGAACGACGCGGTGAGCTGGTGCGCGAACATCGACTGGGTCAGCCCGTCGAGCACGAACGTGGCCACGAACAGCAGCCCGGTCGTCGCCGCGCCGGCCCCGACCCTGGGCTGCCCGCGCACCCGCCGCGCGAACAGCGCCAGCGGCACCCCGTACAGCAGCACGATGGCGAGCAGGCCGGGGATCCCCATCGTCGCCGCCCATTCCGGCAGGTCGCTGTGCGCGTGCCCGAAGCGGCAGTACCAGGCCTCGGGTTCGGCGCACGCCGGCGAGGCCTGCAGGTAGCCGCCGAAGTTGCCCACGCCCACTCCCGTCCACGGATGCGCGATGAAGGCGTCGCCCGCGGCGTGCAGCAGGTCGAGCCGCGCGCCGAGCGAGGAGTCCACGTCGCCGGTCTCGTAGCGCGCCGCGTCGCGCTGCAGCGCGTCGATGCGCGAGACCGCGAGCGGTGCGGCCACCCACGCCACCGCGCACAGCAGGCAGGCGAACGCCACCCAGGTGCGCGGGCGCAGGCGCACCCGCCAGCCGCCCGCGAGCACCGCGACGGTCGCCACCGCCGCCAGTCCCGGCCAGGCGCCGCGGCTGCCGCTGAGCAGGATCGCCGCGACCCCGGCCAGCTGCGCCAGCAGCACCCAGCCCAGGCGCCGCGGCGGGCGGCAGAAGGCCGCCACCACCATCAACCCGAGGGCGACGTCGGCGAACACGATCGGGTTGGTCCAGCCGCCGGACCGGACCGTGCCGCCCAGGCCCTCGTACAGCGCGACGGCGCAGGCGCCCAGCAGCCCCGCCACCGCGCCGCGCCACAGCCAGGCCCGCGCCGGGCGCAAGGCCACCACGGCGAGCGCGAACAGCGGCATCACCAGCACCCGCACGCGGTTGTCGACCTCGTGCCAGGCCACGCCGCCGACCACCAGCTTCGAGGCCACCGCGACGACCGCGACCAGCGCCGCCAGCAGCAGCAGCGGCAGCGCCCACCCGCGCGCGCTCGACCGGGCCCGCCAGAGCAGGTCGGGCGCGAGCGCGACGGCCATGGCGATGGCGGCGGCGAACGGCCACAGCCCCCAGGGCGTCGCGATCGCGCAGGCGGGCAGCAGGAAGACCGCCGCCGCGCAGAGCGCGCGCGCCGCGCGCAGGCGCGTCGACGCATCGGCACCTTCGGCGGACGGCGCCAGCACGGCGCGGGCTAGGGCTGCGATCCCGGCATGCCGGTGATCGTACCCGCGCGGCGGCGCCAATCGGTCGGGGCGGCTGAGGTTCACCGCTTGCGCAGCCGGGCGCAGAAGAAACCGTCCATGCCGCCCTCGCCGGCCAGCCGCTGCCGCCCGGCGCCCGCTGCGCGCCCGAAGCCGGCGCCGAGCGCCTCGGCGGCGGCGTCCGGCGTGCGGGCGAGGAAGGCCTCGACCTGGCCGGCGTTCTCGGCCTTGAGGATCGAGCAGGTCGCGTACACCAGCGCGCCGCCCGGCGCGAGCACGCGCCAGGCCGCATCCAGCAGCCGCGCCTGCAGCGCGACCAGCGCCTCGAGGTCGGCGGCGCGCCGGTGCAGCAGCACGTCGGGCTGGCGGCGCACCACGCCGGTCGCCGAGCAGGGCGCGTCGAGCAGGACCGCGTCGAACGGCCCCGCCAGCGCGTCGCGCCACCAGCCGTCGACATCGGCCGCATCGGCTGCCTGCAGCGTCGCGTTCGCGCCGACGCCCAGCCGCGCGAAGCTCGCGCGCACCCGCGCCAGCCTGCCCGCATCGGCGTCGAGCGCGACCAGCCGCAGCGACGGATCGCGCTCGAGCAGGTGCGCGGCCTTGCCGCCGGGCGCGGCGCAGGCGTCGAGCACGCGCGCGCCGCGCGGCGGTGCGAGCGCGTCGGCCGCCGCCTGCGCGGAGCCGTCCTGCACCGAGACGTCGCCGTCGTCGAAGCCGGGCAACGCGGCGACGGCGACCGGCGCGTCGAGCCGCAGCGCGTCGGCCAGCGTCCCGTCCGGCTCCGCGCCGATGCCCGCCTCGCGCAACCGTGCCAGGTAGGCCTCGCGCGTGCCGCGCAGGCGGTTGACCCGCAGCCACATCGGCGCGGGCTGCGCGCCGGCGGCGACGATGGCCGCGCCCTCGCCCGGCCAGTCGGCGCGCAGGCGCTCGCGCAGCCAGCGCGGCCAGTCGGCGTCGGCCGCCGCCATCGGCAGGCCCTCGCGCAGCGCGCGCCGCAGCAGGGCGTTGACCATGCCGCGCTGGTGCGCGCGCCCGAGCAGCCGCGCCGCCTCCACCGTCGCGCCGACCGCCGCGTGCGGCGGCAGGCCGAGCGGGTCGAGCTGCGCGAAGCCCGCGTGCAGCAGCGCCCGCAGTTCGCCGTCGCGCCTGGGCAGCGGTCGCGGGATCCACGCCCGCAGCGCCGCCTCGGCGCGCGCGCGCTGGCGCAGCGCCGCGAAGCAGATCGCCTCGACCAGCGCCCGGTCGCGCGGATCGGCCAGCGCCGGCAGCGCCTGCGCCAGCTCGGCCCTGAGCGAGCGCCCGCGATGCAGCACCGCATCCAGCACCCGCGCCGCCGTCGCCCGCGCGCCGGCTCCCTTGTCGTCGTTCATCGCGGCATTGTCCGCCATCCGCGCCGGCCCGCGCCGCCCCCGAAAGCGGCAGCCCCTGCCCTTGTGGGAGCGACGGAAGTCGCGACGCTCCTCCGGCGAAAGCCGTCGCGGCTTCCGTCGCTCCCACAGGGGATGTTGCGGAGAACCGCGAGGAAGAAGCGCTTGCGCAAGGACGCCGGCGCCGCTAGGCCCGCAGGTCCGGCCGCGCGTTGACGAAGTCGGCGGCGGTGATCGCCTTGCCGCCCTCGCGCTGGACGCTGCGGATGCGCAGCGCGCCCTCGCCGCAGGCGACGTCGAGCCCGTCGCGCGTCGCGGCCAGCAGCGTTCCCGGGGATGCGTCGTGCGCAAGCGGCAGCGCGATCGCTTCGAAGATGCGCAGCCGTTCGCCGGCGACCATCGCCTCCGCCACCGGCCACGGGTTGAACGCGCGCACCTTGTCCGCCAGCGCCGCGGCCGGCCGCGACCAGTCCAGCCGCGCCTCGGCCTTCTCGATCTTGTGCGCATAGGTCGCGCCTTCGGCCGGCTGCGGCTGCGGCACCGGCCGGATGCCCGCGCGCAGCAGCCCCAGGCCGTCGGCCAGCACCTGCGCGCCGAGCGCGGCGAGGCGGTCGTGCAGCTGGCCGCCGGTTTCCTCCGGGCCGATGTCGATCGCCTGCGACAGCAGCACCGGGCCGGTGTCCAGGCCCGCTTCCATCTGCATCAGGCACGCGCCGGTGCGCGCGTCGCCGGCCTCGATGGCGCGCTGGACCGGCGCCGCGCCGCGCCAGCGCGGCAGCAGCGAGGCGTGCACGTTCCAGCAGCCGAAACGCGGGATGGCGAGGATCGCCTTCGGCAGGATCAGCCCGTAGGCGACCACGACCAGGAGGTCGGGCTGCAGCGCGGCGAGCGCATCGCGCGAGACCTGGGTCTTCAAGGTCTCCGGCTGCAGCACCGGGATCCCGCGCTCGAGCGCCGCCCGCTTGACCGGCGAGGCGGCGAGCGCGCGCCCGCGCCCGGCCGGACGATCGGGCTGCGTGTAGGCCGCCACCACTTCCTGGCGGCCGGCGGCGGCGATCAGCGAAGGCACCGCGAAGTCGGGGGTGCCGGCGAAGACGAGTCTCATTGGAGCCGTGATTCGTGATTGGTGATTGGTGATTCGAAAAAGCCGGGCTCGAACGCCTGCGATTCCCAGAAGGCCGCTTGCCTCGGCTGCGGGCGGCATCGATCGCCACGGCGACTGGCCAGGCTTCGGGAAGCGCTCCTACGAATCACCAATCACCAATCACGAATCACGGCCCTTCTGCAGCTTGTCGTACTTCTTCAGCGCCCGCTCGCGCTTGAGCGCCGAGAGGTGGTCGATGAACAGCTTGCCGTCGAGGTGGTCGACCTCGTGCTGGACGCAGGTGGCGAGCAGGGCGTCGACCTCGAGCACGAACAGCTTGCCGTGGCGGTCGAGCGCCTCGACCTCGATGCCGTCGGCGCGGGTGACGTCGGCGTAGATGCCCGGGATCGACAGGCAGCCTTCCTGGTGCTCGCGCAGCTGCTGCGTGCGGCGGCGGATCACCGGGTTGATGAACACCAGCGGCTGGTCACGCCCCTCGCTGACGTCGATCACCATGAAGCGCTCGTGCACGTCGACCTGGGTCGCGGCCAGGCCGATCCCGGGCGCGATGTACATGGTCTCGAACATGTCGTCGAGCAGGCGCTGGAACTGCGGGGTGGCGATGCGGTCGGCGTCCACGGCGCCGGCGACGGTGCGCAGGCGCGGATGGGGAAACTCGAGGATCGGGAGCAGGGGCATGGGCGGTTTCGGGTGTCGATGCGGGAGGTCGCGCCGGGCCCGGAGCCGGCCGGCGCGTGTCCGGCGGCGGCGGCCCGGCCGCAAAGGGTGGCGCCGGTCACAACCGCGGGGGCGATGCGGCATTGTAGCCTCCGCAGGCTTGCGTTGCGCCGGGACTTGTGGGCTATAGTGCCGCGGCTGGAATGGGGAAATTCCAAGGGGAGCAAGTAGATGGCCGGTATCGTTGAGCGCCTTTCTCGGGGGCTTCGCACGGGTCTTGCGGTCGCGCTGCTGATGGTGGCCGGCTACGCCATGGCGCAGGGCCTGCGCGGCGACCACCCCGACACCTACGTGGTCAAGCGCGGCGACACCCTCTGGGACATCGCGGGCAGGTTCCTGCAGCGCCCCTGGCTGTGGCCCGAGATCTGGCAGGCCAACCCGCAGATCCGCAACCCACACCTGATCTACCCGGGCGACGTCATCAGCCTGGCCTACCTCGACCGCGTCACCGCCACGCCGGGCCCGCGCACCGATGCGCAGCCGATCGACGCGATCCCGCTGTCGGACATCGAGCCCTTCCTCAAGGACCTGCGCGTGGTCGACCAGTTCGAGCAGCTGCCCTACGTGGTCGGCCTCGAGGAAGACCAGCTGCGCGCCGCGCAGGGCCAGGTGGTGTACGCGCGCGGCCTGTCCGCGGCGCAGCCCGGCGAGCGCTACCTGGTGGTGCGCCCGACCGTGCGCTACACCCGGCTGGTGCGCGCCGGCATGTGCTGCGACCTGCTCGAGAGCGACGACCTCGACTACCGCGGCCGCCGCGACGTCGACTTCGGCAAGTACTGGAACCACGTCGTGTTCCCCGACAAGGGCGGCGAGACCCTGGGCTACGAGCTGATGCGGGTGAACGTCGGCACCATCACCCGCGGCGAGGTCGGCGGCATCGAGGCCAGCACCATGCTGCTCGACGAGGGCGGCCGCGAGGTCCGCGTCGGCGACCGCCTGATCCCGGTCGACGCCCAGCCCTACGACCTGCAGTTCTTCCCGCACGCGCCGAAGCAGCAGCTCGCCTACGGCCGCGCGCGCGTGCTCGCGGTGACCGACCACCTGGCCTACGGCGGCCCGCGCGACGTGGTGGCGCTGTCGGTCGGCAGCAGCGACGGCGTCGACAACGGCACCGTGTTCTCGATCTGGCGCGAAGGCAGCAACGTGGTCGACCGCGTCGAGCACAGCGCCGACTTCCCGGCCGGCGCGGAGAGCTTCGAGGGCAAGGTGCGCCTGCCGGACGAGTACGCCGGCCACGTCATCGTGTTCCGCACCTACGACAAGGTCAGCTACGGCCTGGTCATGGACGGCACCAAGCCCACCCGCGTTGGCTACCACCTCAAGCATCCGGACGCGGCCTACTGACGGCCGGGGTT